>NZ_LGHM01000121.1 GCF_001908185.1 Bradyrhizobium sp. AS23.2 | reverse complement strand
GCTTGTCATTGGTCGCCGGGGGCAAGCGGAAGGTTCAAAGCAGTAGTCCCTTCACCTCGCCCCGCTTGCGGGGAGAGGTCGAATTCGATCGCAGATCGAATTCGGGTGAGGGGGACTCTCCGCGAGTTCGTCTGTTACCGAATTTGCTGAAGCAGCCCCTCACCCCAACCCTCTCCCGTAAGGACGGGGAGAGGGAGACGACCCCATGATTCAAAACCACGAATCAAAACCGCCGCGCTCCCTTTCGGGAACGCGGCGGCCGGTGATGCCTGGTGCTTGCGATCAGCTGTTGCGCAGGCCGTCGGCGGCGCGCTTCCACTGCGAGACGTTGTCGGAGATCATGCGGGTCGACTTCATCGCGGCCTGGCTGAGCTGGGCGTAGCCGGAGATCTCGCGCTGGACGCGCTGGCCTTCGGCATGGAGCAGGTCGCGCAGGCTCTCGAGCTCGGAGATCAGGTTCTCGATCTCGGCGAGCGATGTGCCGGCGACGCGCTGGATCAGCGAGTTGACGTTGGTGACGGTGGCCTCCGCGCTCGGATCGAGCGGCGGCGCGTCGGTGGTGGCGGTCGATGCCGGCCGGCGCAGATAGGCGATGTCGTTACGGACGAAGTCACGGATGCCGGCTTCGACCTCGGTCACAGCGGCGAGGTTGCTGTCGACCGTCTCGGTCTCGGTGGCTTCGATCTTTTCCGGACGAATGGCGTTCATGCTTGTTCCCCTGTTCGCGTTGGGCGTAGCGCGAGCGTCCCCCGCACGACGACGTATAGGCGGACTAGGGCGTCGGATTTTGGCCGCAACTTGGCCGAGATACGGCAAGGGCGGACCATTCGGGGGCTTTGCCGTGGCGTATGGTTAGGAATGTCTGAACGCTACCGAGGAACCGAACCCCTGTCCCCCTCGTGGTGAGGAGCGCGAAGCGCGTCTCGAACCATGCAGGCCCGACTGACGTAGCTGGGGCCTCGATCCTTCGAGACGCGCTCCCTCGGAGCGCTCCTCAGGATGAGGGGAAAGAGGGGGGCGCGTGGCAGCTGCTACCAGCTCTTCTTGAAGCCGGCCGTCAGGCTCTTGTTGATCGCGCCTTGCGAGGTCTCGCCGACCGAACCGGAGACGGTGACGTTGTCGAACAGTTTCTGCTCGGCGCCGACCTTGCGCAGCCATTTGTCGTCGGTGGTCGACAGCGTCTGGCCGGCGGTGATGCTGGTGCCAGTGTCGGTGACGGTGACCTTGGCGGTCTGGTCGGTCTCGTAATTGCGGGTGGTGTGCCCGCCGATGCCGGGGAGCGCGGTCGTGCCCTGCTGGTTGACGCTGTAGCCGTTCTGGAGCGTCAGCGAATAGTCGCTCGACAGCGGCACCGATTTGGTGAGCGAGGCGCCGATCTTGCTCTGCTCGGCGCCGGGATCGACGCGGGCTTCCACCGCGGTCTTGTCCCAGATCGAGCCTGCGCCCGGCGCGGTCGCCGCTGCCCAGGCGCTGCCGGAGGATTGCGGCAGGGTGCCGCCATTGGCGGCCTTCTGCGCCAACAGCTCGGACATCGTGCGCGGCTCGCTCGTCACCGTCATGTCGGCGCCGATCCGCGTGTCCCAGAACGAGAACACGGATTGCTTCACCGTCACCGCGGAGGAGCCGTTGGCGTTGGCGTTCGACGACCAGTTCAGGCCGTCCTTGGCCGCGGCCTGCGCGCGCTTCTTCGCGGCGATGACCTCGTTCAGCGTGCCGGCGTCGATTGCGAGCTGGCCCCAGTCGAGCTTGTCGACGTCGATGCCTTTGAGCACGTCGGGGTCATTGACGTCGGGGGCCTCCGCGGCCTCGGCCTCTTCGTCAGGCGCCGCGGCCGGAATGATCTGCGCCGAGACCGTCAGCACCGAGCCCAAGATGAACGCGGCCGCCAGCACCGGCAGTCTGGTCCAGCCAAAACCTGTCGAGAATTCCATCGTCCTGCCCGCGAGCCCAGCGTATGCTTTCGGCCAATATAATACGGCCTTTCGCAATGACCATGCACCATTCGGTCCGCGCACTACATGTTGATCTATCGTTGCGAAATTGTGGCGGCTCGCCTCGAGATGCGAACCAACGGGCCGCGCGAAAGGCGCGCGCCCGATAACGAGCTTTTGACACGACGGCATCCGGCGGGGCTGGGGGCCAGGACGTCATGTGAGCGTCGTCATCGGTCCCGAATTGCGGGGCCCGTTGGCGTCCCCCTCAGCCGGTGCGGTTCATCTTCGGCAGATGAATCGCGCGGCCGAGTGCCTGCTCGACCAGGTCAAAAGTGTCGATCAGGACGCGTATGCTGATGAGCTTGCCCGCCTTGAACTGGGCGAACTGCGCCACCCGCAGCGAGATCGGCTTGCTGGAATCCAGCGCGGTCAGCGAATAGCGCAGCATGGAGGCGGCGGAATCGACGCCGAGCATGATGCTCTCGCGGTCGAAGCGGCGGACGTGGAAGTTGTCGGCGAGCTGACGGATGACGTCGAGCACGGCGTCCTTGCCCTGGCGCGCGCCGAAGAACGGAAACATGTCGATCGGGCCGTACAGCGCCCACTCGACGTCCTCGTCGATCAGGGCCTCGATATCCTCGAAATGCCGGTCGTTGATCGCGCGGTGCAACGCACGCGAGAAACGCCAGAGGCTGTGCTCTGTCATCTGGGGCAGTCCTGAAGCTGGCTTGCAGAAACGAAAAACAACCCCATGCACAGCAGGTGCCGAGGGGCCGCTCAATTCATTTGTGTACGAATAAATATGCAATTTCGGCCAAAACGCAAATCACGTTTTTGCAATGCACAATTGAGGGCGCTTTGTGAGATTTGCAATAAAACCCCGTATTTTACCGGTCCCAGCCGAGCGCTCCCCGCGCGGGTTCCCGTTCGATCGCGATGGCGTCGTCGCGCAGCGCGAGCAGGCCGAACAGCAGCGCGCCGCCGATCCCGCCGATCGCGGCTCCCACCGACCTCGTCGGCGCAACAGCGCACTGGAACCCCGACCCGCCCACGCCCGTTGGGATTCCGGCACCGCATCCGGAGATATCGATCCATGAAATCCCCGCTCATCACTGTCGCCGCGGCTCTTCTGATGCTGGGCGCGACGTCCGCGGCCAACGCCAAGGGCTGCATCAAGGGCGCCGTCGTCGGTGGCGTCGCCGGTCATTATGCCGGCCATCACGGTGTGCTCGGTGCCGCAGCCGGCTGCCTCTACGGCCGTCACCACGCCAAGGCGCAGGAAAAGCAGCAGCAACAGAGCCAGACGACCGGACAGGGCAAGCTGTAGCTCCTCGTCATTCCAGGGCACGGCATCGTCGGTCTACTCCCTCGCCCCGCTTGCGGGGAGAGGGTGGGGTGAGGGGGAGTCTCCCCGGGGGCGGTGAGAGTTTAGACTCGCGGAGAGTCCCCCTCACCCGAATTCAAGCTACGCTTGAATTCGACCTCTCCCCGCAAGCGGGGCGAGGTGAAGGTGAGCCGGTGCCAGGGCGTGACCCAACTCACATCGCCCTCTTCCCGTCGCGGCTAGCTTCATGCGCATGTCATCAGGAAGACGTGCCATGGTCGCCACCGTCGCCGCGAGAAAGTCCCGCCTGCACAACGCGCTCGAAGGCCTCGTGCTGACCGCGACGCTCCAGAGCTTCCCGACCTTCGCCGCCGCCGCGTTCCTGCTCAAGCTATGCGGCAACCACGACCTCGTCGGCGATCCCGGCGTTGCCATCTTCGTCGCCTTCGCCTCGCTCGCCCACGCGCTGCTCGCGGTCACCTTCGGGCCGCGCTTCCCGGCCTTCTTCAAGACCGTCTACGAACCAAAGCTCTTCGACGCCAGCCTGTCGCTCGCCGACAAGATCACCGCATGGCGCACCCAGCCGGTCGCCTCGCTCCAACTCGTGACCATCGTGCTGCTGCTGTCGGTGATGGCGGTGGTGACGGCGAGCGTGGGGTGAGGGGGCGACGCTCCGTCCCTTGCCTGCTCATCTCACGGTAGAGGTATCTGCGCATGTCGAGAGCGTGATCCTATGTCAGGGTAGGTCGATGTCGTCCGCCAATGATGGGAGAGTACCGTGATCAAGATCCTTATCGAGCGCGATCTTCCGGCAGGCTTCGATGTAACTGACGATGCACAGGCGGCCCGCCACGCGCGGATTGCCCTCGACGCCATCGTCGCTACGCAAGGCAAGATGCATTGGTTGTGCACATTTGCGACAGACGACCGAAAGCTGTTCGGCCTCGTGGTCGTCGAGAGCGAGCAGGTTATCGAGCAGTACGTGCGCAATGCAGGGATCGGCGGCAATGTGAAAATTCACAGAGTGCTTCGTACGCTCGACCCGGCGCTTGCTGCGCCTCCCGGCTTTGAGCCACTCTCGGCCAAGGGCTGAGCGCCACGAAGGTCCTTCTACCTCTTCTTCCACCCGCCCCGTCGCCCCGGCGCACCTCCCGTCGACTTCGGCGCGGGGCCGAACTCCGGCCCGGACTGCCGCGAGTCCGTCGGCTGGATGATCCGGCTCGTGCTGCCGAACGGCTTTGACGGCAGCGCGCGGCTCTCGCGGTAGGGCAGCGACTCCGGGCCATGCATCTCGTCGAGATGCGGCTTGTGGACCTTCGAGCCGTCACCACTGCCGCCGCCGCTCGCTTTCAGGGCGGAGCTCACGGTCTTTTTCTTCATGGCGCTGACGGGGAGGTTGGCGGCGTCGCCGTACTTCTTGGTGCCGGCATAGGCGCCGGCCTTGCCCTGGACGGTGCGCTGTTTCGCGGTGGGGTCGTCGACGACCGCGAGCTCGGTCGCGCGCAGGCGTTTGACCTCGTCGCGCAGGCGCGCGGCTTCCTCGAAGTTCAAATCGGCGGCGGCTTCGCGCATGCGCGTTTCCAGATCGGCGAGCACGGCCTCGAAATTGTGGCCGATCGAGATGACGTCGTCGGTCATGTCGTGGCCGCCGACCTCGACCAGCACGTGGTCGCGCTCGTAGACGGAGTTGAGGATATCGCCGATCTGCTTCTTCACGCTCTCCGGCGTGATGCCGTTGGCGTTGTTGTACTCGACCTGCTTCTCGCGGCGGCGGTTGGTCTCGGCGATCGCGCGCTCCATGGAGCCGGTCATGCTGTCGGCATAGAGGATCACCTTGCCGTCGACGTTGCGCGCGGCGCGGCCGATGGTCTGGATCAGCGAGGTCTCGCTGCGCAGGAAACCTTCCTTGTCGGCATCGAGGATCGCCACCAGCGCGCATTCGGGAATGTCAAGGCCTTCGCGCAGCAGGTTGATGCCGACCAGCGCGTCGAAGGCGCCGAGACGGAGGTCGCGGATGATCTCGATGCGCTCGATGGTGTCGATGTCCGAGTGCATGTAGCGGACGCGGATGCCCTGCTCGTGCAGATATTCGGTGAGGTCCTCCGCCATGCGCTTGGTCAGAACCGTGATCAGCGAGCGATAGCCGGCCTGCGCGGTGGCACGCACCTCGCCGACGAGATCGTCGACCTGGGTGCGGGCGGGGCGGATATCGACGGGAGGATCGATCAGTCCGGTGGGACGGATCACCTGCTCGACGAACACGCCGCCGCTCTCGTTGAGCTCCCAGCCGCTCGGTGTCGCCGACACCGCGACGGTCTGCGGCCGCATCATGTCCCATTCCTCGAAGCGGAGCGGGCGGTTGTCCATGCAGGAGGGCAGGCGGAAGCCGTATTCGGCCAGCGTCGCCTTGCGGCGGAAGTCGCCGCGGAACATGGCGCCGATCTGCGGGATGGTGACGTGGCTCTCGTCGGCGAAGATCAGCGCGTTGTCGGGCACGTATTCAAACAGCGTCGGCGGCGGCTCGCCGGGGCGGCGGCCCGTCAGGTAGCGCGAATAGTTCTCGATGCCGGCGCAGCTTCCCGTTGCCTCCATCATCTCGAGGTCGAACGTGGTGCGCTGCTCCAGCCGCTGCGCTTCCAAGAGGCGCCCCTGGTCGTGAAGCTGGTCGAGCCGCTGCTTGAGCTCGAACTTGATCGACTTGATCGCCTGCACCAGCGTCGGGCGCGGCGTCACATAGTGCGAGTTGGCGTACATCTTGATGAATTCGAGCTCGTCCTGCTTGTGGCCGGTGAGCGGATCGAACTCCTCGATCGTCTCGATGGTGTCGCCGAACAGGTTCACGCGCCAGGCGCGGTCTTCATAGTGCGCCGGGAAGATGTCGATGACGTCACCGCGGACACGGAAGGTGCCGCGGGTAAAATCGGCCTGCGTGCGCTTGTACTGGAGAGCTACGAGGTCGGCGATGAGCTGGCGCTGGTCGATGCGCTCGCCCTTCTTCAGTGCGAACGTCATCGCAGTGTAGGTCTCGACCGAGCCGATACCGTAGATGCACGACACCGAGGCGACGATGATGACGTCGTCGCGCTCGAGCAGCGCGCGCGTCGCCGAGTGGCGCATGCGGTCGATCTGCTCGTTTATGGACGAGTCTTTCTCGATATAGGTGTCGGTGCGCGGAACGTAGGCTTCCGGCTGGTAGTAGTCGTAATAGGAGACGAAGTATTCGACCGCGTTGTCCGGGAAGAAATTCTTGAACTCGCCGTAGAGCTGGGCGGCGAGCGTCTTGTTCGGCGCCAGGATCAGGGCCGGGCGCTGCGTCGCCTCGATCACCTTGGCCATGGTGTAGGTCTTGCCGGAGCCGGTGACCCCTAACAGCACCTGCGAACGGTCGTTGCGCTCGATGCCTTCGACGAGCTCGGCGATCGCGGTCGGCTGGTCGCCGCGCGGCTGGTATTCCGACTTGATCTCGAAGCGCACGCCGCCTTCGGACTTTTCCGGGCGCGGCGGCCGGTGCGGCGTCCACACTTTCATGGAGCCGTCGTCCTTGCGGAACTCCGGACGGCCCTCGCGGATCAGCGATTCCAGTGCGTCCGCGGTCGCCTTGACGCCGAGCGCCTCCATCTTGCTGCGCGGAGGGCGCGCCAGCGCCTCGGCGTCGTCCTCCTCAGTGGGCAAACCGAGCTGACGGGCCAGTTCCGGATCGAGCGTCGGTATCGTGGCCGCCGTGCCGTAATTGGCCTGCGGCGCTTCGTCGAAACCGCCGCTCTCGGTCGATGCACGGGCGCCCGGCGGCTGCGGATTGGGGCGCAGCGGCATCGGCCGCGCCGCGTCCTGCGGAAACTCCTTCGGCGTCGAGGCGCGCGCGCGATGCGCCGCAGCCTCGCCGCCGGCGCGGCGGTCGCGCGAATTGTCCGGCGGCGGCTGCAACCCGGTGCCCGATCCAAGCCCGGCATCGCCGCGATTGATCGCGGGATTGAGCAGTTCGGCCAGCGCCGGCCCGATCGGCTGCACGTCAGGGCGTGATGCGCGAGAATTTGGCGCCTTCGAGTTCGGTGCCTTCGATTTCGGGGATTTGCCGGATTTTTCGGAGGATGCAGATTTCTTCGCCATGGGGCGAATATGGGACGAGTCCGCTCCCCAGAAAAGGGCGAAGACCCGTTCGTACGCGGCCTGCTGACAGCAGGTTGGCAGCAGGCCTCCCGCTCACGCCACGGGCAGCGGGCCCTCGTCGTCCTCGGGCGCCGGATGCGCCTCGAGGACGTCGAGATGGATGCCTCCGCAACCGGTGCAGCGCATGGTCCAGTACTCGCACCCGGCGCGGCCGCCGATCACGCGGAGCACCGTGAGATCGCCGTCGCATTCCGGGCATTTCGACATCACATTGCGGGCATAGATTCGAGGCCGTGGCGCGTCTTCAGTTTCGATAACTGACAAGGCCGGTTCCCCCCTCTAGCGCCGCGCTGTCCCTGGCTTGCTTGCGGATTGGCCGCTTATTCGTCGTCGCTGTCGGACCGGCGGCGGAAGCGATCTATGTGATGCTTGGCATCGGCGATCGCGGCATCGCTGTCGGGCCAGGCGAAGCCGACTTCCATGGCCGGAAACAGCACGCCGTCGATGGCAACCGGGCTGAAATCAGCGCGCCGGATACGCGCGTGCCACAGTCCCTTGCCAGCTTCGAAGGATTCGATGTCAAAGCCGTCGTAGAGGGTCGTCATTGTAGGTAGTTCCCAAGGTGACTTGTTGGAGGGGTGTCTTGTTGGAGGGGCAGGACACCACGCTTGCAGATTTCCGGATGTGAAGCCGTTCACAAGCGGCCGGGCTTTTTTTGCCCGCGCGGTTTCAGTTCCGCGCTGCAGTCCGGCCGGTCCGCCTCACCGGGCGGGCTGCAGGCTCCGAGGCCGCGCGCATGATCCAGCGACGGAACGCGGCAAAATCGCGCTGCTCGGTCTGGAAGCTGCGATAGAGCAGGTACCAGCGCATGCCCTTGGGTACCGAAAGGTCGAACGGGGCGACCAGCCGGCCGGCTGCGAGGTCGTCGTCGATATAGGGCCGGATGCCCATGGCAATGCCGAGCCCGTCGGCGGCGGCCTGGAGCGCCTGACCGTAGAACTGGAACTCCGGCCCGCGGGCGTTGATGCGGGTGACGCTCGCGGCCTTGAGCCAGATCGGCCAGTCCTCGGGCGAATGCGCGACGCGGATCAGGCTCGGTCCCTTGAGATCGGCTGGGCGCTTCAGGCTGGCGGCGAGGCGGGGCACGCAGACCGGCGTGAGATCGCCGGCGAACAAGGGTTCGGCGACGAGCCCCGGCCAGTCGCCGGTGCCGAGCTTGATGCCGCAGCTCCAGTCCTCGCCGAACGGCACCGCCGCGCCGCCGGTGGTGAAGCGCACCTCGATGTCGGGCTCCTCGCTGCGAAATTCCGACAGGCGCGGGATCAGCCAGCGCATCGCAAAAGTGTGGCCGACGCCGATGGTGAGCACGCGGACACTCGACGGCGCCGTCACCTGCGCGGTGAGGCTGGCCAGCGCATCGAAGATCGGCGTCAGCCCGCCCTGATAGGCGCGGCCGGCCTGCGTCAGCACCAGCTTGTTGGCCTTGCGTTCGAACAGCGCGACGCTGAGCCGCTCTTCGAGCAGATGCACCATGCGGCTTACCGCGGCCGCCGACACGCTCAGCTCGATGCCGGCCGCGGCAAAGCTGCCGGTCCGCGCCGCCGCCTCGAATGCCTTGATGCCGTTGAGAAACAGCAGCCGCCGCAAATGACCGACCCTCAGGAAAGCTGATGCCAGGCCAAGATAACTCAGTTTGCGGGCGACGGGCAAGCGAGGCACAAGAATGCGTGTAATTCCAGGTTGAATTGTTCAGCGGCGCCGCCGCTCTTCGCCTCTCCCCGCACGCGGGGAGAGGCCGACACGCGCCGAGCGATGCGAAGCATCGTCCGAAGCGTGGCGGGTGAGGGGGACTCTCCGCGAGTCCAACTGCCACCTCCCTTGTGGAGACTCCCCCTCACCCCACCCTCTCCCCGCAAGCGGGGCGAGGGAGTGAAGCAGCTTGCGTCCCTTACGTGCCCACCACAGGAGAATCCCTTCGTGACGCCCATCATGATCGTTGCCCTTGGATTGCTGATGGTCGCCACCGCGTTCCTGTCGGGGCTGTTCGGCATGGCGGGCGGGCTGGTCCTGATCGGCGTGCTGCTGGCGCTGATGCCGCTACCGACCGCAATGGTGCTGCATGCGATCACGCAGATGGCCTCGAACGGCTGGCGCGCGCTGCTGTGGCGGGCGCATATCCGCTGGCGGCCGGTCGCGGTCTACCTGATCGGCTGTGCCGTCGCGCTCGCGGCATGGTCGATCACCCGCTACGTGCCGGACAAGCCGGTTGCGCTTTTGCTGCTCGGCATCACGCCGTTCATGGCGCGGCTGCTGCCTTCCAACATCAAGCCGAACCCCGACAGCGTCTGGCAGGGCAGCGTCTACGGTTCGATCTGCATGGGGCTGATGCTGATGACCGGCGTGTCGGGGCCGCTGCTCGACACCTTCTTCCTCGGCGGCGATTTCGGCCGGCGCGAGAAGGTGGCGACGAAGGCGATGTGCCAGCTCGTCAGCCACTTCACCAAGCTGGTCTATTTCGGCGGCGTGATCGACCAGGCGGCGACGCTCGATCCCGTGCTCGCCGGCGTCGCGATCGCAGCGTCGATGCTCGGCACCACGCTGGCGCGGCGCATCCTCGAAGCCATGACCGACCAGCAATTCCTGGCCTGGTCGAACAAACTGATTACCACCATTGCCTGCTACTACATCGGCTATGGAGGCTGGCTCCTGCTCGGCACGCAGGTCGCGGCGGCCATCGACAAGGGAGGTTTGCAATGAGCGAGACCGCCGATCCGCTGGTGCTGGACTTCGTCGAATGGGTCGCGCGCGAGCCGCGCGCCTATGCCGAGGTGATCTCGACCTGGAAGACCTCCTGCCCGCGCCTCACCATCTGGGAGGACGCCGCCGACCGCGGCTATGTCGCCCGCGAGACGCTACCCGGCCTCGGGCTGATTATCGCGGTGACGGCGGACGGTGAGAGGTTTTTGCGTACGCACGGACGGTGACACTTCTCAACGCGCGGGCTTGGTCAGCCGTGGCCGGATGATCTCGACCATGCGCTCGGCTGACGTGCCCGGCGGGAAGAACCCGAGATATTTGCCGTCACGGTCCATCAGGTAAATGTAGGCGGTGTGGTCGACCGTGTAGTTGTCGGCCTCCTTGCCCAGAGCAACTTTCGCGTAATAGACCTTGTAGGCATCTGCTGCTTTGCGGATCGCGTCGTCGCTGCCCGTCAGTCCGATCAGGCGCGGATGAAACAGCGGCACGTACTCGGCGAGATGCTCCGCCGTGTCGCGTGCGGGATCGAGCGTGATGAAGATCGGCTGCACCTCCTCCCCCTCCGGCCCCAGCAATTCCAGCGCCTGCGCGATTGCCATCAAATCGGTCGGGCAGACGTCGGGACAATAGGTGAAGCCGAAATAGACCAGCATCAGATGTCCACGGAAGTCCCGGTCGGTGCGCGTCTTTCCGGTGTGGTCGACAAGCGCGAGCGGTCCGCCGATGGGCTCCCGATTCCACATCAGGATGTCCATGGTCTCGGCAGCCGAACGCGCGACCGCATCGCCTACGCAAGCCGGCACGAGCGCCAGCCACAGGCCCAGCCAGCAGGCTATGCGCAATGTCATACGCCGAAGGTGAGGCGACTGCCGGTCGTCGTCACCATAACCTTGTCCGGCATTTGCGCACTCGCCTCCTGCACGAAGTTGAGCCCGCTGCAATGCATGGGCACGACGACGTCGGGATTGAGCGCCTTGATCTCGCCGACGACCTGCGTGAGGTAGTCCTTGGGTGCCGGTCCAAGATGGAAGCCGCCGACGATGGCATGCACCTTCTCGATGCCCGAAACCTCCTGCGCCTGCTTCACCGAATTGACGATGCCGACATGGCCGCAGGACGAGATCACGACCAAACCCAGATCCCGGACATTGAAGCAGGTCGCATGCTCGTGGATGTGCTCGTCGGGCACGATCTTGCCGTCCATCTCCGCCGGCAGATAGTGCCCGACGTTGCAGCCGAGGCCGTCCTTCATGCCGAATTCAACCAGCGTATTCGGCAGCACGCGTTCCGAGCTGCGACGGGTGATCTTGCCGGTGGTGAAGGCATGGCCCGCGATCACCGTCGGTGTCTCGCAGAGCACGGTCGTCACCTTCTGTGCTGCGAGTTGGCGGCGGTCCAGCGTGCCGAAATCGGCGAACTGCCCCTGCGTCGGCGTCGGGTTGACGCGATGGCAGAAATTGTCCTCGCCGCCGGCGTAGAGCTTGACGTCGGCCGGCAGCTTGTCGCGGAACTTGTCGAGGAATCCGTTGAGCCCGCCGAAGTGGTCGTAATGGCCGTGGCTGACGATCAGCGCGTCGAGCTTGGCGGGATCGACGCCGATCAGCGCCATGTTGTTGAGCAGTACCTCGGGCGTATAGCCATAGTCCAACATCAACGTGCGCTGATTGCCGCCGCCCTGCGACTCCAGCCAGAGCGACAGGCCCCATTCGTTGTGCAGGGACTTGCGGAAGTCGGGCGTGCGCGCCGCAGGCGCGATGGAGACGCCGTTGATCTGCTTCGGTCGAAAGAACAGGTCGAAGCTTGAATCCACCAGCACCCTGATCGAGAGCTTGTCGACGGTCGGAACCTCGATCGGCGCCGCGCTCGCAATCTCAACGCAAGTGAAGGTGTTGGTCGCGGCCGCGGCGGCCAGCGCCGCCGAGCCAAGAAGAAAGTCGCGTCGCGCAATGCTGCTCATCACAAACTCCTCCCCGATATCTATAGTTTCTCGAAAATGGCGTGAGCTTAGGTCCGATGTGCAACAGGCACAACGCGCGAGGCGGATGCTGCGGGGAATTTCAGATCACCGCGGCGTGAGGCCGGTCCGATTGACAGGCGCACCGAATGGCGCAATCTTCATGCAGCTGCATCTTCTCGCAGCCGCCAGAAGCCGGAAAACACAGCCATGATCGACCTGCATTACTGGACCACGCCGAACGGCCACAAAGTCACGATGTTCCTTGAGGAGACCGGGCTCAAATACAAGGTCATCCCGGTCAACATTGGCAAGGGCGAGCAATTCAAGCCGGAGTTCTTGGCCGTCGCGCCGAACAACCGCATTCCCGCGATCGTCGACCACGCGCCGAAGGGCGGCACCAAGCCGCTGTCGATCTTCGAATCCGGCGCCATCCTGCTCTATCTCGCCGAGAAAACCGGCCAGTTTCTCCCGACCGATCTCTACGCGCATTACGACGTCATCCAGTGGACGTTCTGGCAGATGGGTGGTCTCGGCCCGATGGCCGGCCAGAACCACCACTTCCGCAACTACGCGCAGGAGAAGATTCCTTACGCGATCGACCGCTATGTCAACGAGACCAACCGGCTTTACGGCGTGCTGAACAAGCGCCTCGCCGATCGTGAATTCGTCGCCGGCGACTACTCGATCGCGGACATGGCCTCCTATCCCTGGGTGGTCGGTTATGCGAACCAGGGCCAGAACATCGACGATTTCCCGCATCTGAAGCGCTGGCTCGAAGCCATCCGCGTCCGTCCCGCCACCGAACGTGCCTATGCGCTGGCGAAAGAGGTCAACCCGAACTTCGGCAAGCCTGCGATCCGCACCGACGAGGAGCGCAAGATCTTGTTCGGGCAAACGGCATCGGTGGTGAGGTAGCGCACGCTGCTGCTCCCACATCGTCATTGCGAGCGCAAGCGAAGCATTCCAGAATGTCTCTGCGGCGATAGTCTGGATTGCTTCGCTGCGCTCGCAATGACGGAACCTCACTATGTCACTCAAACTCTTCGAACTCGTCGGCACCGATGCCTCGCGCCCGTTCAGCCCGTATTGCTGGCGCACGCGGATGGCGCTCGCACACAAGCACCTGACTGCGGAAACGCTGCCCTGGCGCTTCACCGAGAAGAGCGCGATCGCGCCGCACGGCTCGGAGAAGGTCCCGGTGCTTTTGCACGATGACAAGCCGGTCGTCGATTCCTGGGCGATCGCGAATTATCTCGAGGACACTTTTCCAAACCAGCCGTCGCTGTTCGGCGGCGAGGGCGGTCGCGCCATGGCCCGCATGCTCAACGCCTGGGGCGACATCGCCATCGTCGGCGGCATCTTTCCGCTGATCATCGCCGACATCCCCAAGAATCTGGCTGAGGTCGACGCCGCCTATTTCCGCAAGTCGCGCGAGGCCCGTTTCGGCGGCAAGAGCCTGGAAGAGATCATGGCGAGCCGCGACACCGGCGTGGTTGCCTTCCGCAAGTCTCTGGAGGTGATGCGCCAGACCTTCAAGACGCAGCCCTATCTCGGTGGACGTGCACCGAACTACGCCGACTACATCGTGTTCGGCGGTTTTCAGTGGGCGCGGGCTGTCAGTCCGTTCAAGCTGCTCGAGGCGGATGATCCGGTCTACGTGTGGCGGGAAAAACTGCTCGACGCGTTCGATGGCATGGCGCGGAAATCGCCGGGGCATCCAGTCTAAGCTTCGTAGCCCGGATGGAGCGCAGCGAAATCCGGGATTCGCGCCCGCAGGACGATTCCCGGATTACGCTTGCGCTCCATCCGGGCTACGCGGATGCCTCCGCGGCCGCCTTCCGCAGGCATTCCCGGCACAGACAATCCTCGCTCTTGATCGGCATCGGCAGGCGTGCCGTTTCCTCCGCGCACCAGCAGGTGCCCGAGAGATCGCAGCCGAACTCGGCGCCGCAGCGGGAACAGGCGAGGCGGCGCGATGCCGGCAATGAAAATTCTTTCGGATTTGTCATGATTTACGCAAAGGCTTCGCCGTCATTTTCATGCCGGGTTCATCTGTCGCTGCGCTATATTACCCGTCGCGCATGGACTCGAAAAGCGGTTGGCAACGCGCGAAGGACAAATCGATGGCCCGCGATTCGCATGCCGCCCTCGTTGCGCTCAACCGTTTCGGCTTCGGGGCCCGCGGCGGCGCATCTGGCGATCTCATCAACGCAGCCTCCGATCCCAGAGGTTTCGTGAAGGCGGAATTGTCCCGGCCCAGCGGGGTGCTGCTGGAAGCGCCGGGCCTGCAGTCGACGCCGCAGCTCGGGCAGGCCGTGTTCGCCTATCAGGACCAGGTCAAGCAGGCGCGCGAGGCCGCGAAGGCCGCCGCGCCCGCCGAAACGTCACTGCCGCAGGCGCCGGCCGATCAGAAGCCCGCCTTGCGCCGCAACCTGTCGCTGAACGCGGTTGCGACCGAGATCGCCGGCCAGATGGCCGAGGCGAAGCCGGCCGACAACGCAGCGAAGTCCGAGACCATGCAGCCGAACATGGCCGTGCCGCCTGCCGCCAAACCTGCGCCGCAGCCGCTCAACGTCATCCAGAAAACCTTTCGCGCCGAGGCGCTGGCGCGATTGCAGCGTGCAACCCTGGTCGAGTGCGGCTTCACCGAGCGGCTGGTCGTATTCTGGTCCAACCATTTCTGCATCTCCGCGGCCAAGGGCGAGCTGGCGCGGATGTGGGCCGGCGCGTTCGAGCGTGAGGCGATCCGGCCGCATGTGCTCGGGCGCTTCGCCGACATGCTCAGGTCCGTCGAGCAGCATCCGGCGATGCTGTTCTTCCTCGACAACCAGCAATCGCTCGGACCGGATTCGCGCGCAGGACAGAACCGCAAGCGCGGGCTGAACGAGAATCTCGCGCGCGAGATCATGGAGCTGCATACGCTCGGCGTCGGCGGCGGTTACACGCAGGAGGACGTCACCTCGCTCGCGCGCATCATCACGGGCTGGACCTTTGCCGGCCGGCAAGGGCAGCTCGGCACCCCCGGCTCCTTCGTCTTCAACACCAACGCGCACCAGCCCGGGCCGCAGGTGCTGCTCGGCAAGACCTACGAGGCGACGGGCCTTGGGCAGGGCGAGGCTGCGCTCGCCGACATCGCGCGCCATCCGTCGACGGCGACGTTCATCGCCACGAAATTCGTCCGGCATTTCGTTGCCGACGATCCGCCACAAGCATTGGTCGCGCGCCTGCGCGACGTCTTCGTCAAGACCGAGGGTGACCTCAAGGCGATGGCGGTTGCGCTCGTCGATTCCGATGAGGCGTGGAAGGCGCCGCTGACCAAGATGCGCTCGCCTTACGACTTCGTGGTCGCAAGCGGCCGGCTGCTCGCGCGCGTGCCGGAGGATCCCGGCGCCTATCTGAACAATCTCAACCTGCTGGGACAGCCGCTGTGGTCGCCGGCCGGCCCCAATGGCTTTCCCGATACCAGCGCGGCCTGGGCCGCGCCCGAAGGCATCAAGCTCCGGCTCGACATCGCAGCGCAAATGGGCGCGCGGCTCGGCAACAACATCGACCCGCTCGACCTCTTGGAATTCGCGGCGGCGGATGCGGCCTCGGTCGAAACGCGGCGGACCATCGAGCGCGCGGAGTCGCGCCAGCAGGCGCTGGCGCTGCTGTTGATGTCGCCGGAAATGCAGAGGAGGTGATGATGTTGGATTGCGTCGAGAACCGGCTCCTCACTTCGCGCCGCGGCCTGTTGCTCGGCGGCGCCTCCTTCGCGGCCTGGGCCTATTTGCCGAAATTCGCCGGTGCGGCCGACGGGCGCGATCCGCGGCTGATCGTGGTGATCCTGCGCGGCGCGCTCGACGGGCTCGCGACCGTCGCGCCGATCGGTGATCCCGATTATGCCGGCCTGCATGGTTCGATCGCGCTCGCGGCGAGCGGTGCGCATCCCGCAATCATGCTCGACCCCTTCTTCGCGCTGCATCCGGCGATGCCGGAGTTCGCGCGCATGTATCGCGACATGCATGCCGCGGTGATCCACGCGGTCGCGACGCCCTATCGCGACCGTTCGCATTTCGATGGCCAGGACGTGCTTGAAAGCGGCTACGCCGGTCCCGGCCGCGTGCAGTCCGGCTGGCTCAACCGCGCGCTGGAAGCGCTGCCGCGCGGCGAGCGCGTGTCGAGCGGTCTTGCGGTGGGGCCGACCACGCCGCTGGTGCTGCGCGGAAATGCGCCGACCGTCGGCTGGGCGCCGGTCGCACTGCCGCAGGCCGACGATGACACCGCGATGCGTCTCGTCGATCTCTACCGTCACCGTGATCCCGCGCTGGCCTCGGCATTGTCGCAAGGCCTCCAGCTCGAGAAGGTCGCGAGCGGCGACGACATGAAGCCGAAGGGCGGCAATGCCGTCGCGCAGATGCGCCAGGTCGCGCGCGGCGCGGCAAAACTGATGGCGGCCGATGATGGTCCGCGCATCGCGGCGCTCGCTTTCGACGGCTGGGACACCCATGCCAATGAAGGCGGTCCGGTCGGGCGTCTGGCGTTCCTGCTCGGCGGGCTCGACGGCGCGCTCGCCGAATTCGAAAGCGGCCTCGGCGGTCGCTGGCGCGACACCGTCGTCGTCGTCGCCACCGAGTTCGGCCGCACCGCGCGCATCAACGGAACCGACGGCACCGACCACGGCACCGGCACCATCGCGCTGCTCGCGGGAGGCGCCGTGAAAGGCGGCCGCGTCATCTCCGACTGGCCGGGCCTGAAGCTCGCCAACCTCTATGAGGCCCGCGACCTCAAGCCCACCACCGATCTGCGCTCGGTGATCAAGGGCGTGCTGCAGGGCCAGTTCGGCCTGTCCGATCGCGTGCTGGCCGAGACGGTCTTCCCCGACAGCGCCGCCGCACGCCCGATGAAGGGATTGGTTGTCTAGACCGTCATTCCGGGGCGCGCGCCAGCGCGAGCCCGGAATCCATCTATCCGCGGAAACATGGATTCCGGGCCTGCGCCTTGCGGCGCATCCCGGAATGACGACATGATGAGCCGAACTGTAGGAGACCATCCGCATGTACATCGCCATGAACCGCTTCCGCGTCGCCAAGGGCTCTGAAGCTACCTTCGAGCAGGTCTGGCTCACCCGAGACACGCATCTCGACAAGGTGCCGGGCTTCGTCGAATTCCATCTGCTCAGGGGACCCGAGCTCGAGGATCATACGCTGTACGCCTCGCACACCGTGTGGGCGAACCACGCCGCGTTCGAGGCCTGGACCAAGTCGGAAGCGTTTCGCGCGGCGCATAATCGGGCGGGCGATAACAAGCCGCTCTATCTCGGCCATCCCCAGTTCGAAGGCTTCGAGGTGATGCAGACGGTGGGACGCGGCGCGAAGTAGCGCCGCGCCGCAAACATCAGCCCTTGGTGATCTTGTCGATCTCCGCCATCTCCTCGGCGCTGAGCTTCCAGGCGATCGCCTTGACGTTCTCCTCGATCTGCTCGACGCGGGTCGCGCCGGCGATCACGCTCGACACCTGCGGGCGCGCGGCGAGCCAGGAGAAGGCAAGCTCGAGCATCGAATGGCCACGCGCCTTCGCGAAGGCCGTGAGCTTCTCGACGATGTCCTCGTTGCGCGGCGTGACGTAACGGTCGCGCAGCCGCTGCACCTTGCCGAAACGGGTGTCATCAGGCGCCGCCTCGCCCTTCCGGTATTTGCCGGTCAGAAGTCCGCTGGCGAGCGGGAAGAACGGCAATAATCCGAGCTTGTATTCCTGCGCGGCCGGCAGCAAGTCCTTCTCGATGTCGCGCACGACGAGGGAATATTCGTCCTGGCAGGAGACGAAGCGGCTGACATTCATCGCGCGTGCGACATATTCCGCCTCGGCGACCCGCCAAGCCGGAAAGTTCGAGTTGCCGATGTAGCGCACCTTGCCCTGCCGGACGAGATCGTCGAGCGCGCGCAAGCTCTCCTCGATCGGCGTCAGCGGGTCATAGTCGTGCTGCTGGTAGAGATCGATGTAATCGGTCTTCAGCCGCTTCAGGCTCGCTTCCACCGCCTCCATGATATAGCGGCGCGAGGCGCCCTGCTTGGTTCCGTCCTCCGCCATCGGCTTGGAGTATTTCGTCGCCAGCACGATGTCCTTGCGGCGATCGCCCAGCACGGCGCCGAGCACATTTTCCGAGCCGCCCATGTTCGAATAGATGTCGGCGGTGTCGAACAGCGTGATGCCGAGATCGAGCGCGCGATGGATCACCTTGCGCGAGGTCTCCAGATCCGTGCGCTGGCCGAAATTGTTGCAGCCGAGTCCGACCGCAGATACGCGAAGGCCGGAGGCGCCGAGATTACGAATTTCCATGGGAGATCCTGTCAGAGATGAGCAGCGCGGCATTGTGACCGCGGTACGCGCTACCGGCAAGCCGCTGCCTGCGTTGCCGCCATGCTGACAATTGCGGGTAAAAAAAATGCGGCCCCTGTCAGACGCGGCGACTGACGGGGACCGCTTTGGGGCGCTTGATCGGTGACGGGGGCCTGATCAGACGCAGGGCGTATCCTAGCCCCTGAGTGTTACGCGCAGGTGACAGGCGCGTTATCCACAGGGCCCCGAGGCTGCGAAGATCAGAAGATCTTGCGATAGACGATGAAGCCGGAGCGCTCGGCAACCTTGTCGTACAGGCTCTGTGCCGTGAGATTGGTCTCGTGCGTCTGCCAGTAGACGCGCGGCGATCCCGCGAGCTTCGCGCGCTCATAGACGCCATAGATCAGCGCTGAGGCGACGCCCTTGCCGCGCGCGGCCTCTAACGTGAACAGATCCTGTAAATAGCAGGACGGCTCGATGGCGGTGGTGCTGCGATGGAAGAGATAGTGCGTCAGTCCGAGCAGGCGGCCGTCGCTCTCGGCGACCAGTGCATGCACCGGCTCATAGGCATCGAAGAAGCGCTGCCACGTCACGCGCGTGATCTCGCCAGCGAGAGCGGTCGGGCCGGAGCGGCCGTAGAAGGCATTGTAGCCGTCCCATAGCGGCAGCCACTGATCGTAATCCTGCCGCGTGACGGAGCGAATGGTGAGGGACATCTGTGAATTCCGCGATCTCGGAGGAGGCAAGGCAGAGAGCCCGATGAAGCGTCCTTCATACGTGATGATCGCGCTGCCGATCAATCGTGTCGTCGCATCACTCGACGACGCGCAGGTACCGGATCAGCTTGCGGCTCGCGGGATCGCGCAGCGAGCGGTGGTAGTCGGCGCGTGAGGCCGCATCGGTATGGCGCACGAGATAGGTCACAGGCGTATAGCTCAGCATGCGCCCGCCGTCGGGCAGAACGGTGCAGACGAAGCGCAGCACCTCGCCACCGCGCAAGTTGATGTTGATCGGCGTGGCATCGCCGATCCGCACCATCTCCATGCGCTGTGCGATGAAGGTGCCGAGTTCGTCCTCCGGCAGCTCGAACGCGCCGGTATCGCGGCCGTGATACATCAGCGCGATGAAAGGCGGTTTGCCGTCGGCGACGTCGTCCGGCACCGCAAAATAATCGCGGAACGCGCGGTTGATGAATTCGGCACGCGTCTCGGCATCGAGCAGCACGATGCCGATATCGACCTGGTCGAGCGCGGCCGACAGCCGCGCGGCGGTGGCGTGGCTCCGGCGCTCGGCGGCAAATGTGCCGAGCAGCCGCTGGCGCATCAGGCCGGTGATGCCTGCGGTGGCCGCGACCGTCGCGGCCAGAAGCCCGAGCTGGACCAGATCCGCTGTGGGATCGAAGGGGACAGCGCGGTGGTTGAGGACGAACAGCGCCGCGCCAATGACCGCGAGGGCTGCGCCGGTCATGGCTGAGGTGAAACCCGACAGTGCGCCGGCAAGGGCCACGCTGCAGACGAACAGCGGCGCAGGTGAGGGGACAGCGACGTAGCGATCGAGCAGGATCGCCAGCAGCGCGATCGCCGCCGTCAGCGCCGGACCGCAGATCGCACGCCATCCGAACCGCATGGGCCTTTCTCGTTCCTCCCTGGACGAGGCAAGACCGTCAGACTGACCTATGGTTGCGCGAGCGCAATGCGGCTTCGCGCGGCACGCTTAAGGGGAGGCTGCGAAGGCGGGCAAAGCTTTCGGATGATTTTAGACCAAGTGCGCCTGCCTTGCGCGTTGCTGCAGCGCAGGCGCATTGAGCGTCGACGTGCCCGAGCTCTTGCGCATGCCGGTGAAAATCAGCAGCGACGCCGCGACCAGGATGGCCGCAGTCAGGGTGATTGCAACAACTATCACATGCGATTTCATTGGCGTCCTGTCGCGATGCCGGTCGGCGCGGGTCACGCGGCGCCGTGAAGGCTGGCCCAGGATGAAACGGGGATCAGACCGGCAGGCCCATCGCCATGGTCGCCTTGGTCGACAGCACCGTCAGGGTGACGATCAGGCACAGCGACAGGGCGGCAACGGCGAGCGAGGCCGCGACCGCATTGGTCAGCCGGGAAGACGCGACGGTAGCGGGACGGCCCTGAAAGCCTGCCGTGCCGGACGCCCGAATCATGGTCTAAATCCTTCAACGTGCGAGCGAATCACCCGCGACGCCCAGGAATTTCACCATTTCAACCGGCAACATTGGGGCGGCTATCACCCAAAATATGGCAAGATTGCGGCAAGGACTACCGTTATACCCGCTATTCGACGGCTATCAGGCGCCGGCGGCGATGCTGGCGGGATCGTCGATGTCGGCCGGCCGCCAGTCCATCGCCACGAAGCCGGGCGCGGCTTCCACGCGCTTCAGCCAGTCCCGGATCGCCGGGAAGGTCGAGAGGTCGAAGTCGCAGCGGTCGGCGAGATGGGTGTAGCCGTAGAGTGCGATGTCGGCGACGGTGAGCTGGCGGGCGGCGAAGTAGGCGTTGGTCTTGAGGTGGTTCTCCATCACCTGGAGCGCGCCATAGCCGCGCTCCATCCAGTCCTCGAGCGCGTGGGTTTGCAGGTCGCGACCGCCCTTGACCAGCGACAGCCAGAAATAGGCGGCGCCGATGTTCGGCTCGAGCGCGTGCTGCTCGAAGAACATCCATTGCAGCGCCTCAGCGCGATCGATGCGGCTCTCCGGCGCCAGCGGCGTGCCGACGGCGACGTACCAGAGGATGGCATTGGACTCCGCGAGATAGCGGTCCCCGCCGACCTCGAGCAGCGGCACCTGGCCCGACGGGTTTCTGGTCAGAAAGTCCGGCGTGCGGCTCTCGCCGCGCAGAATGTCCACCTCGACCGCTTCGTAGGGAACGTTCAGCAGCGCAAGCGCAAGGCGGACCTTGTAGCTGTTGCCCGATCGTTGCATCGAATAGAGCTTGTACATTCCGGGAGTTCGATTCCAATGGACGGGAAAGCGCTGCGGTTGCTGTCCCGCAGCGCGGCTAAACAATGATGCCGATGCGAATCCGCCGCAAGGGCTGGCCCATAGAAAAACTCGAAAACCCTACCGCACTGCAGCGCTGCGGAAGATCATTTTCGCGCGACGATGCAGATCAGATCACGCTTGCGTCAACATGCGGATGCATCGCGCCGCGTATTTGTGAACGGACAAAGCAAGCGGGTCCCGGCGTTGAAGCGTCCGCATGGTCATGGCCGGGCTTAGCCGTCCGAAGGACGGCGTCGCTTCCGCTCGCCTATGTCCCGGCCATCCACGCCTTGCCACGCGGTACAAAGAACGTGGATGCCCGGGACCCGGCTCCGCCAAGGCTTCGCCGGGCTACCGGGTGTTGGGCCGGCGAAGCTTCAGCGAAGACGGCAAGCCCGAGCATGACGACGTTCTGGTTTCACGGTGACACGCAACGCAAAATTGCTCCGAGGACAGGCCTTGCCGGATATGAGGGATTTGGACGGCAAAGTTGCGGAATATTGCGGGACATCGCGCCTCGGAACGCTCGAAATCCGTAAACTTTGTCGGGACTGGGCCGAAGTTTCTTGCGGTGCAGCGGCACACGTTTTAGGGTGTTTCCATTCCCACAATCAGAGTCGTGAGGCCAAAGGGTTCACGACGCTTGTCAGGAGATGACGATGTCCTTCCTTGCCGCTGCGCTCGACCGTGTGAAGCCGTCCGCGACCATCGCGGTCACGGATAAAGCACGCGCGCTGAAAGCGGCGGGCCGCAACGTCATCGGCCTCGGCGCCGGCGAGCCCGACTTCGACACGCCCGCCAACATCAAGCTGGCGGCGATCCGTGCCATCGAAGCCGGCAAGACCAAGTACACCGCCGTCGACGGCATTCCCGAGCTGAAGGACGCGATCATCGCGAAGTTTCAGCGTGAGAACGGCATCGCCTACAAGCCGAACCAGATCATCGTCGGCACCGGCGGCAAGCAGGTGCTTTACAACGCGCTGATGGCGACCATCAATCCGGGCGACGAGGTGATCATCCCCGCGCCCTACTGGGTCAGCTATCCCGAGATGGTGGCGCTCGCCGGCGGCGAGCCGGTGCCGGTGGTCTGCACCGCCGCGACCGGATTCAAGCTCCAGGCCGAGGCGCTCGAACGCGCGATCACGCCGAAGACCAAATGGGTGATCCTGTGCTCGCCGTCGAACCCGACCGGCGCGGCCTACACCAAGGCCGAGCTGAAGGCGCTCACCGATGTGCTGGTCAAGCATCCGCATGTGTGGGTGATGACCGACGACATGTACGAGCACCTCGTCTATGACGACTTCCAGTTCAGCACGGTCGCGCAGGTCGAGCCCAGCCTCTACGACCGCACGCTCACGGTGAACGGCGTGTCGAAGGCCTATTGCATGACCGGCTGGCGCATCGGCTATGCCGGCGGTCCGGCGCAGCTCATCAAGGCGATGGCGACGATCCAGTCGCAGTCGACCTCGAACCCGTGCTCGATCGCGCAGTGGGCCTCGGTGGAGGCGCTCAACGGTCCGCAGGACTTCATCCCCGCCAACAACAAGGTGTTCAAGGAGCGCCGCGACCTCGCCGTCTCCATGCTCAACCAGGCCAATGGCATCGAGTGCCCGCGCCCCGAGGGTGCGTTCTACGTCTATCCGTCATGCGCCGGCACGATCGGCAAGAAAGCGCCGTCGGGGAACGTGATCTCGAACGACGAGCAGTTCGTGACCGAGCTGCTTGAGACCGAAGGCGTCGCCGTGGTGCAGGGTTCGGCCTTCGGCCTCGGCCCGGCATTCCGTATCTCCTACGCGACCAAGACCTCGGACCTCGAAGACGCCTGCAAGCGCATCCAGCGCTTCTGCGGCAATCTGCGCTGAGCTTGCCGTAACACGACATCGAAAAGGCCCGCTTTCCAAGCGGGCCTTTTATTTGCCGCGCGCAATCTGGCACGCTCGGAACTCTTGTGGCATAGAGCATCGCGCTTCGCTCGCGGGGCGCCCTCTCTGCTCGCATCACATTCTTAGCCGGAGACATTTCATGCGCCGCTCACTCCTCCTCGCCGGGCTTGCCGCTGCGAGCCTCGTTGCCTCCGTCGTGAACAGCGGAGCGCAGCAGCAGCGGATGGTGCGGGTCGGCGTACTCGAATGCCGCGGCGGCGCCAGCGTCGGCTTCGTGGTGGGATCGGTGACCAATCTCGGTTGTGTGCTGCGCGCCGAGGGTTTGCCGGAAGACCGTTATGTCGCGACGATCCGCAAGGTCGGTCTCGACATCGGCATCACGCAGGAGACGGCTTTGGCGTGGGGCGTGTTCGCGCCGGTCGAACGGCTCGGGCCCGGCGACCTCTCGGGCAATTACGCGGGCGCACAGGGCAGCGCCTCGGTTGGTGTCGGCTTAGGTGGCAACGTGCTGGTCGGCGGCTCCAACAATTCGATCGCGCTCCAGCCGCTCAGCGTGCAGGGCCAGGTCGGTCTCAACGTCGCCGCCGGCCTCGCGGATCTGGAACTCCGCCCCGGCCGCTAAGAGCAAGACCTAATCCAACTGACGACGCACCGCAGCGACGTTTGCTGCTTGCCAAACCTCGGGGACGGGCAGAGCATCCGCGCTTGCCGACCCAATCACGGGCCGAGCTCCACACCAAGGAGGCGGCGAATGGGACAAGACGTCAGAAGTCCCCGAGGTCCACGGTGCATTGCGCTGGTGGGCCCTTTCCAAAGCGGTAAAACCACACTTCTCGAAGCAATACTGGCGCGAACGGGCGCAATCCCGCGCGCCGGCAGCGTCGATGCCGGAACTTCCGTCGGCGACGCCAGTGCCGAGGCCCGTCTTCACAAGATGACCGTTGGCCTGACTGCCGCCACCACGAGTTTCATGGGCGACAGCTACACCTTCCTGGATTGTCCCGGTTCCGTCGAGTTTGCCCACGACATGCGCGCCGCGCTGCCCGCGGTCGATGCCGCCGTCGTGGTTTGCGAGGCCGACGAGAAGAAGCTGCCGCAGCTTCAGATCATCCTGCGCGAGCTGGAAGAGATGAAGATCCCGCGTTTCCTGTTCCTCAACAAGATCGACCGCGCCAACAAGCGCATCCGCGAGACGCTCGCAACGCTCCAGCCCGCCTCGCGCGTACCGCTGGTGCTGCGCCAGATCCCGATCTGGAAAGACGAGCTAATCGAGGGCTTCGTCGATCTCGCGCTGGAGCGCGCGTTCGTCTATCGCGAGCACAAGGCGTCCGAGGTCGTCGCGCTCGATGGCGGCAATCTCGATCGCGAGAAGGAGGCCCGCTTCTCGATGCTGGAGAAGCTTGCCGATCACGACGACGCGCTGATGGAGCAGTTGCTGGAGGACATCCAGCCGCCGCGCGATGCCGTGTTCGACGATCTCGCCCGTGAACTGCGCGAAGGGCTGATCTGTCCCGTGCTGCTCGGTTCAGCCGCGCGCGAAAACGGCGTGCTACGCTTGATGAAGGCGCTGCGCCACGAAGCGCCTGGTATCGCCGAAACCGCCAAGCGTCTCGGCGTTCCCGAAAGCAACGATGCGCTCGGCTACGTCTTCAAGACGCTGCATTCGCAGCACGGCGGAAAACTGTCGCTGACACGGCTGCTCACCGGCCATCTCGACGACGGCGCGGCGCTGCAATCCTCCTCCGGCGGGACCAGCCGCGTCTCCGGCATCCTCGCCGTCAACGGCGCGCAAGACAGCAAGCGTACCTCGGCCGAAGCCGGCGACACGGTGGCGCTCGGCAAGCTCGACCCGATCAAGACCGGCGACACGGTCTCGAACGGCAAGACCCAGCCCGCCGCGCTGATCAATGTCGAGCCGAGCCCGCCGGTGCTCGCGGCCTCGATTGCGGCCAACGACCGCAAGGACGACGTCAAGCTCGGCCAGGCGCTGGCGCGTCTCCACGAGGAGGATCCCTCGCTCGTGATCGTGCAGAACCCCCAGACCCACGACACCGTATTGTGGGGCCAGGGCGAGATGCATTTGCGCGTCGAGGTCGAGCGGCTGCGCGACCGCTTCGGCGTGAAGATCTCGTCGCATCCGCCCGCGATCGGCTATCAGGAGACGATCCGCAAGCCGATCACCCAGCGCGGCCGCCACAAGAAACAGTCCGGCGGCCACGGCCAGTTCGGCGACGTCGTGCTCGACATCAAGCCGCTGCCGCGCGGCGACGGCTTCAAGTTCACCGAGAAGGTGGTCGGCGGTGCGGTGCCCCGCAACTACATCCCGGCGGTGGAGGAAGGCGTCGTCGACGGCTTGACGCGCGGTCCGCTCGGCTTCCCCGTCACCGACGTGCAGGTGACGCTGACCGACGGCTCCTATCACAGCGTCGACTCCTCCGATCTCGCGTTCCGCACGGCGGCGCGGGTCGGGCTCAACGAAGGCCTGCCGCAATGCCAGCCGGTGCTGCTGGAGCCGATCCACGTGGTCGAGATCGTCTGTCCGACCGATGCCACCGCCAAGATCAACGCGATCCTGTCGGCGCGGCGCGGCCAGATCCTCGGCTTCGACACCCGCGACGGTTGGAGCGGCTGGGATTGCGTCCGCGCCATGATGCCGGAAGCCGAGATCGGCGAACTGATCGTCGAGTTGCGCTCGGCCACTGCCGGCGCCGGCAGCTTCACTCGTCAGTTCGATCACATGGCCGAAGTGACCGGACGCGCCGCCGACCAGATTATTGCCGCACATCAGCACGCGGCGTGATCGGTTTCGCGCGGTAAGGCACGCACCGTTCTCTCCCTCTCCCCGCCCTTGCGGAGAGAGGGAGAAGCAAGGCAGCGCCTCTCACCATCGTCATTGCGAGCGCAGCGAAGCAATCCAGACTGTCTCCGAGGAGGCGGGCTGGATTGCTTCGTCGCGGAGCCTGTCATCGGGCCGCGCTTCGCGCGGACCCGTTGGCTCCTCGCAATGACGGAGTTGGCGAGAGTCCTCTTGCGTTCGCTAAACAATGATGTATTTTGCATCATTGTATATGTACCAAATATCACTTATAAGCTCTGATACGTGAGGCCAAGGTGATCACGTCATTCCAGATGCGGGCAGCTCGGGCGCTGCTCGGCATTGACCAGAAAACCCTGGCCGAGCTCGCCGGCGTTTCGCTGCCGACCATCCAGCGGATGGAAGCCAGCACCGGCAATGTTCGCGGCGTGGTCGAGACCTTGATCAAGGTGGTCGAGGCGTTCGACCGGGCCGGCGTTGAGCTGATCGGCGAGCAGGCGCGCAGCGACAGCGGCGGGCGTGGCGTTCGCCTGAGGGAGCCGGGGCCGCCGCGCCGCGTAGGAGCATGATCGCGCGTTGATCGTGCTCGGGATCAGGATGACCTAGGACATCGTCGCGCACGCGGAAGCAAGGGCCGTACGATGCATTGGAGCATTGTGGGGCATGAGCATCACTAGCGATCACGTAGGCGGGCTGCATCAGCTCCGTCGGCCGACCTTTGTCGAACTCTACCTGCCAAAGCTCGTCACCGTCTGGCGCGAAGGTTATGGCGTCGCCGATTTTCGCGCCGACGTGTTCGCCGGCCTCACCGTCGCGATCGTCGCGCTGCCGCTGTCGATGGCGATCGCCATCGCCTCGGGCGTGACGCCGGATCGGGGCCTCTACACCGCGGTCGTCGGCGGCTTCATCGTGTCGCTGCTCGGCGGCAGCCGGTTCCAGATCGGCGGACCCGCGGGCGCCTTCATCGTGCTGGTCGCGGTGACCGCGGAGCGGCACGGCGTCGACGGCGTCATCCTCGCCACCATGATGGCGGGCGTGATCCTGATCGCCGCGGGCCTGTTGCGCGTCGGCACCTACATCAAGTTCATTCCCTATCCGGTCACCGTCGGCTTCACCGCGGGCATCGCCGTGATCATCTTCGCGAGCCAGCTTCGCGATCTCGGCGGGATCACGCTTGTCGCGAAGGAGCCCAGCGAGTTCGTTCCGAAGCTCGTCGCGCTCGCCGGCGGCCTGCATACCATCAACCCGTCCGCGGTTGCCGTCGCGGTCGTCAGCATTGCCGTCATCGCCGGCCTGCGGCGCTGGCGGCCGTCCTGGCCCGGCATCCTGATCGCGGTCGTGCTCGCGGCGGTCGCGAGTGCCGTGCTGTCGCTGCCGATTGAGACCATCGGTTCGCGCTTCGGCGGAATTCCGCGCGAATTGCCGTCGCCGGCATTGCCGGCGTTCTCGCTTGCGAAGGCAACAGCGGTGCTGCCGGATGCGATCGCATTCGCGCTGCTGGCCGCGATCGAATCGCTGCTGTCGGCGGTGGTGGCCGACGGCATGACCGGACGCCGTCACCGCTCCAATTGCGAGCTGGTCGCGCAAGGAGCGGCCAATATCGGCGCGGCGCTGTTTGGCGGCATCTGTGTCACGGGCCTGATCGCGCGCACCGCCACCAACATCCGCGCCGGCGCGCGAGGGCCGCTCGCGGGCATGCTGCATTCGGTCTTCCTGCTGCTGTTCATGCTGATCGCGGCACCGCTCGCGAGCTACATCCCGCTCGCCGCGCTGGCCTCCGTGCTCGTCGTGGTGGCCTGGACCATGGCTGAGAAGCACGAATTCGCCACGCTGCTGCGGTCCTCCTGGGGCGATGCTGTCGTCCTGCTCTCGACCTTCCTGCTCACGATCTTCCGAGACCTGACCGAAGGCATTCTGGTCGGCTTCGCGCTCGGCGCGGTGCTGTTCATTCACCGCATGGCGGAGATGACGGGCATCGAGGCGCGCTCGCCGCTGGTGGCGGCCGATCGTCCTGATGACGGCAATGGCGAGCGTGTTCCCTACGATCCCGCCCTTGCGCTCGATCGCGATGTGCTGGTCTATCGCATCACCGGCGCGTTCTTCTTCGGCGCAGCGTCCGCGATCGGAGGCGTGCTCGATGGCGTCGCCGACGAGCGCAAGGCCTTCGTGGTCGATTTCGCCGCGGTGCCGTTCCTGGATTCGACCGCGGCGAACGTGATCGGTCGCGTCGCCGCCAAGGCGCAGCGCCAGGGCATCCGCCTGTTCATCACCGGGGCGTCGCCCGTGGTCCGACGCGCGCTATTGACCCATGGTGTGAGCCGGTCACGCGCCCGATATCGCGAGACCATCGCGCGCGCGGTCGCCGACATCAAGGCCGGCGTGGCGCAGCCTGCGACCGGTGACGCAGCCACGAGCTAGCAACGCGCACTTCTCAATGTCGCCGATTTGATCGACACTGCTGCGTCACGGCGGTGGTGTTTTGGAATGCTCAATTCGGGTCGCAATATTGCGCTGGCCTGCGCGCTCAGCATGCTTGCGGGCTATGTCGACGGCATCGGATTTCTGCATCTCGGCGGCCTGTTCGTCTCGTTCATGAGCGGCAACTCCACGCGGCTCGGCGTGAGCCTCGCCGAAGCCCAGTGGTGGCAGGCCGCCGGCGCGTTCGGCCTGATCGCGCTGTTCGTGGCGGGTGCTGCGGCTGGTAGCATCGTGGTGCTCGGCGGCGGCACCGAGCGGCAACCCTGGCTGCTGCTCATCGAGGCCATGCTGCTCGCTGCTGCCGCGCTTTGCCACGCGTACGGCCTGTCGAACCTCGCGATCGCGGGAATCGTGCTCGCGATGGGCCTGGAGAATGCCGTGTTCCGGATCGAGGGCGGCGCGGGCCTCGGCCTCACCTATGTCACCGGCGCGCTGGTCAAGGTCGGCCAGCTCCTCGCCGTCAGCCTGAGCGGCGGGCCGCGCTGGAGCTGGGCGCCGAATCTGCTGTTGTGGGCTGCGCTCGTTGCGGGCTCGGCGGCCGGCGCGCTGGCCTATGTCCGGATCAACCTTGCCGCGATCTGGTTCGCCGCAGGCGCTGCGCTGGCGTTGGCCGCGACCGTGGCTGCGGCGACGCGGCGTCCGCGCGCTTGACAGCGCCCACGGGACGCGAAATGGATCGCCTCGAATACGACCCGAGGGAAAGATGACCGCGCCCAAAACTCCCGCAGCCTGTCTGATCGGATGGCCGGCCGCGCATTCGCGCTCACCACTGATCCATCATTACTGGCTGCGCACGCTCGGTATCGAGGGGGGGCTATGTCATCGAGGCGGTTCCGCCGGATGACCTGCGTGATTTCGTGCTGCGGCTGTCGCTGCGCGGCTTCGTCGGCGCCAACGTCACCATCCCGCACAAGGAGGGCGTGCTGGCGCTGTCGACGCCGGATGCGCGCGCAAAAGCCGTGGGCGCCGCCAATACGCTGTGGTTCGAGGATGGCGAGCTGCGTTCGACCAATACCGACGTCGAAGGTTTCATCGGCAATCTCGATGCCAGCGCGCCTGGCTGGGACAAGGCCGGCGAGGCGCTGGTGCTGGGCGCCGGCGGCTCCTCGCGCGCGGTCGTGTTCGGCCTGCTCGAACGCGGCATTGGTCGTATCCATCTTGCCAACCGCACGCTCGCGCGCGCGGAGGTGCTCGCGAGGCAATTCGGCCCAAACGTGCACCCGATCGGATGGGATGCGGTCAACGATGTGCTGCCCGACGCAAGACTTCTCGTGAACACGACATCGCTCGGCATGCACGGCCAGCCTTCACTCGAAGTTGACGTGGCGCGCCTGCCGCAACAGGCCGTCGTCGCCGATCTCGTCTATGTCCCGCTGGTGACGCCGCTGCTGGCGGCTGCACAAGCGCGCGGGTTGAAGACCGCCGACGGGCTCGGCATGCTCCTGCATCAGGCGGTGCGCGGCTTCGAATTGTGGTTCGGCCAAAGGCCGCAGGTGACGGCGGAGTTGCGCGCGCTGATCGAGGCCGATCTCACAAAGTCTTGAAAGAATAGCGCAGGGTCTCCGGAGTTCTATCCCCGTGGGGACAATCGGAGACCGTCATGACTGTTCAACGTGCAACTTTCACACGTCCGCTTATCGCCGTCGCGATGGTGGCCACTTCGACCCTTTGTGCATTTGCGCAGAAAGCACCTGTTCCGACGCGCGTGCGCGGCACGATCGAGAGCGTCGATGGCGACACGATGCAGGTCAAGTCGCGCAGCGGTGAAGACGTCAAGCTCCACATCGCATCCGACGTGCGCGTGTCCGGCATCACCAGGATCTCGCTGTCCGACATCAAGGTCGGTTCCTTCGTGGGGGCGACCACGGTGCCGGGACCGGACGGCGGCCAGAACGCCGTCGAGGTGCATGTGTTTCCGGAGAGCATGCGCGGCACCGGCGAGGGCTCGCGGCCCTACGACCTCAAGCCGAACTCCAGCATGACCAATGCAACGGTGTCGGAGAGCGTGGTCGGCAATGACGGTCATACGCTGCTCGTGAAGTACAAGGACGGCGAGAAGAAGGTGTTCGTCGCCGATACGACACCGGTGGTGACCTTCGTGCCCGGCGACAAGGCCGATCTGAAGGCCGGCGCCAAGGTCATTGCTTTCATGAAGCAGTTGCCCGACGGCTCCTTCGAGACCAACCGCGTCAGCGTCGGCCGCGACGGCCTCACACCGCCGATGTGATCGGCAGAGCATGATCCGGACCCGAAGGGCCGCGTTAGCGCAAAGTGTGCAGCGGTTTTCCGAAAAGATCATGCTCAAAAAATTGAGGGAATAGCCGCGGTCGCGCGGGGTTGCCGTGGTTGACCGCTGCAATGCCATCACCGCAACGCCCTGGAGGGACAAGGCCATGCCGAAGCCGAGCAACTGGATGCCACGCGCCGTCGTGGCTGCGTTTGCCACCTGCATCTTCGTTTCATCCGTCCCCGCGCAACAGGCGCCGATGGTTCGAATCCGCGGCACCATCGAGAGTGTCGACGGCAACATGCTCGGCATCAAGACGCGCGAAGGCAGCGACGTGAAGGTGCGCATGACCGACAACGTCGCCGTCTTCGCGGTCGTGAAGACTTCGCTGTCGGAGGTCAAGGAGGGGTCCTATATCGGCGTCACCGGCATGCCCGAGCCCGATGGCACCCAGAAGGCGATCGCCGTGCACATCTTCCCGGAGAACCAGCGCGGCGCGGCCGAAGGTTTTCGTCCCTGGGATGCGCGCGCCAACTCGACCATGACCAACGCCACCGTGGCGCAGACGGTGAAGGGCACCGACGGCCAGAACATCCTGGTCAAGTACAAGGACGGCGAGAAGAAGGTGGTGGTGCCGCCGGACACGCCGGTCGTGACCTTCATCGCCAGCGACAAGTCCGAGATCAAGCCTGGCGCAAAACTGATCATCTTCGGTGCGGCGAAGAAGGACGACGGTTCCCTGGAAGCCAACCGCGTCAATGTCGGCCGCGACGGCGTGACGCCGCCGATGTGACACGAAGTGTCATTCCGGGGCGCGCGAAGCGCGAACTATGGTGCGCACTTGCGCACCTGAGAATCTCGAGGTTCCGGGTCTGGTCCTTCGGACCATCCCGGAACGACGAGTTAGTTTTTCACATTTCGCGAAAGTTGGTGGGCACGCTTACGCTTTGCCCACCCTACGGCACTACGGCGCTACCGCAATGATGTGATCGTCGATCTCGTCGACCTTGTTGACGCCGCACAGGCCCATGGTCGTGAGCAGCTCCTTCTGGATGATGTCGATCGCCTTGGCGACGCCGGCCTGGCCGCCGGCTCCCAGGCCGTAGGCATAGGCGCGGCCGATCATGCAGGACTTTGCGCCGAGCGCGAGGGCGCGCATCACGTCCTGGCCGGAGCGGATGCCACCGTCGAACATGATCTCCATCCTGTCACCGACCTCATCCGCGATCTCGGGCAGCACCTCGATCGAGGACGGCGCACCGTCGAGCTGCCGGCCGCCATGGTTGGACACGACCAGCGCCTGCGCGCCGGTCTTGGCGGCCTCCTTGGCGTCCTCGACGTCGAGGATGCCCTTGATGATGAGCTTGCCGGGCCAGATGCTGCGGACCCAGTCGACATCCTTCCAGTTCAGCGATGTGTCGAACTGCGACGCCGTCCATTCGGCAAGGCGGTTGAGATCCTCGGTGTTCTTCACGTGACCGGCGATGTTGCCGAAGGTGCGGCGCTTGCCCTGCAGCACGCCGGCGACCCAGGCCGGCTTGGTCGCGAAATCGATCAGCTTCGACAGCGACCATTCCGGCGGCACCGTCATGCCGTTCTTGATGTCGGCATGGCGCTGGCCGATCACCTGGAGGTCGACGGTGAGCACGAGCGCGCTGCACTTCGCCGCCATCGCGCGCTGGATCAGATCCTTGATGAAGCCGCGGTCCTTCATGACGTAGAGCTGGAACCAGAACGGCTTCTCGACGTTGGCGGCAATGTCCTCGATCGAGCAGATCGACATCGTCGATTGCGTGAACGGAATGCCGGCGGCCTGCGCGGCGCGGCAGGCATGAATCTCGCCGTCGCCGTGCTGCATGCCGAGCAGGCCGACCGGCGCGAGGATCAGCGGCATGGCCGAGGGCTCGCCGAGGATCGTGGTCGAGGTGTCGCGCTTGGAGACGTCGACCAGGATGCGCTGGCGGAACTTGATCGCCTGCATGTCCTCGCGGTTGGCGCGCAGCGTTTCCTCGGCATAGGAGCCGCGGTCGCAATAGTCGAAGAACGCCTTCGGCACGCGGCGCTTATGCAATGCGCGAAGATCGTCGATACAGGTGATGTGCTTCATGAACGTTTTCCCGGCCCGTCTTGCATCAGAACATTGAGGGGTCATCTAGCATGGTTGGATGCACAGCCAAATCGTTTGAGAGGAAGACGCCATGACAAGGCCGCGCAGCGAACCAAAGCCGGACGAGATCAAGGAGAAGCGCCGGCTCGAGGAGGCGCTGGAGGAGGGCCTGGAAGAGACCTTTCCGGGCTCCGATCCCGTCAACGTCACCCAGCCGCCGCCGTCCCGCGAGGACGGCCATGTGAAACGCACCGACTAGGGCGGGTTCCACCCCGTTTCGGCGGCTCGGTCAGGAAATGTAATATTAACAATATATTACCGGCGCGGCGGCGCGCCCGGTTCCGTAACGATTTATCATATTTTTTGAAGCCAAGTTGGCCGCGCAGGCATTATAAGACCCCAGCGCATCAGGGATGCGGGGCCCGTTCGGGCACCCGGTGGTTGTAGAGGGGATCCCTGGTTGTTGCGTGGGGGACGATATGAGCCGCAAATATTTCGGGACGGACGGGATTCGGGGCCGGGCCAACGGACTGATCACGCCGGAGCTCGCGCTCAAGGTCGGCCAGGCGGCAGGCCTTGCGTTTCAGCGCGGTGATCATCGCCATCGGGTCGTGATCGGCAAGGACACCCGCCTGTCCGGCTACATGATCGAATACGCGATGGTCGCGGGCTTCACCTCGGTAGGCATGGACGTGCTGCTGGTCGGCCCGATGCCGACGCCGGCGGTTGCGATGCTGACGAAGTCGATGCGGGCCGATCTCGGCGTGATGATCTCGGCCTCGCACAATCTGTTCGAGGACAACGGCATCAAGCTGTTCGGTCCGCAGGGATTCAAGCTCTCCGACGACGTCGAGAGGCAGATCGAGCAGCTGCTCGACGAATCCCTCGACAAGCGGCTTGCGCAGAGCGCGAGCCTCGGTCGCGCCCGCCGTATCGACGGCGTGCATGACCGCTACATCGAGTTCGCCAAGCGCACGCTGCCGCGCGATCTGTCGCTCGACGGCCTGCGCGTCGTGATCGATTGCGCCAACGGCGCCGCCTACAAGGTGGTGCCCGAAGCGCTGTGGGAGCTGGGCGCCGACGTGGTGCCGATCGGCGTCGAGCCCGACGGCTTCAACATCAACAAGGAATGCGGCTCGACCTCGCCGGAAGCGCTGTCGAAGAAGGTGCGCGAGATGCGCGCCGACATCGGCATTGCACTGGACGGCGACGCCGATCGCGTCATCCTGGTCGACGAACGCGGCCATATCGTCGACGGCGACCAGTTGCTCGCGGTGATCGCGCAGAGCTGGAAGGAAGACGGAAGGCTGTCGCGGCCGGGCATCGTCGCCACCGTGATGTCCAATCTCGGGCTCGAGCGCTTCCTGAAAGAGCAGGGGCTCGATCTCATCCGCACGCCCGTCGGCGACCGCTACGTGCTCGAGCAGATGCTGGGCGGCGGCTACAATCTCGGCGGCGAGCAATCCGGCCACATCATCCTGTCCGACTACGCCACCACCGGCGACGGCTTCGTTGCTGCGCTGCAGGTGCTGGCCGTGGTGCAGAAGCTGCGTCGGCCCGTGTCGGAGGTCTGCCACCGGTTCGATCCGCTGCCGCAGATCCTCAAGAACGTCCGTCACAAGGGCGGCAAGCCGCTCGACGATTCCGACGTCAAATCGGCGATCTCCGACGGCGAGAAGCGGCTCAACGGCCACGGTCGCCTCCTGATCCGCTCCTCCGGCACCGAACCCGTGATCCGTGTCATGGGCGAGGGCGAGGACCGCATCCTGGTCGAGGACGTCGTCGACACCATCGTCTCCGCGCTCGGCCAGGCGGCGGCTTAACAGACACTTCAGCTTCCGCGGACGCGATCCCTTAACCTCTCCCGATGGGAGAGGTGAAGCCCGGAGCGCGAAGCGCATCCCAGCCATGGGCGATTGGCGGTGGTTCCGCTGCTCCTTGCAGCGTAACGAGCAATTGCGGTGGTTCGCCGCGCCCGCCGGATTAGCTCCATTTGAACAAGCCTGTCGTCGTCTCCGAGGAAACGCTGACCGAGCCCGTCGTCGTCAGCGACGTGGCGCCCGTCGCCGCCAAGTCTGTTGCCAAGGCGGCCGCGGGGTCGGCCTATATCGTGCTTACCGGCATCAGCTTCTCGCACTTCCTCAACGACACCATGCAGTCGCTGATCGCCTCGGTCTATCCGATCCTGAAGGACACCTACGCGCTCGACTTCGCGCAGATCGGCATGATCACGCTGGCCTTCCAGTTCACGGCCTCGCTGCTGCAGCCGGTGGTCGGGCACTACACCGACAAGAAGGCTCAGCCCTATTCGCTGGCGATCGGCATGAGCTCGACCTTCTTCGGCCTGCTGTTGCTCAGCGCCGCGCATCAATACCTCGTCATCCTTGTCGCCGCCGCGCTGGTCGGTCTCGGCTCGGCGGTGTTTCATCCCGAATCCGCGCGCATCGCGCGGCTCGCCTCCGGCGGCCGCTACGGTTTTGCGCAATCGGTTTTCCAGCTCGGCGGCAGCTTCGGCACGTCAATGGGGCCGGTCCTGGCCGCGCTGATCGTGGTGCCGTTCGGGCAGGGCAGTATCGCCTGGTTCTCCTCGATCGCGTTCCTTGCCATCGTCATTCTCTGGCGCATCGGCCGCTGGTATGAACCGCAGATCAAGGCGAAGAAGACTGCGGTGGCTCAGGCTCATCCCGACGCGCCGAGCCCGCGCCGTGTCGCGGTCGCGCTTGCCGTGCTGGTGGCGCTCTTGTTCTCCAAGCAGCTCTACGTCTCGAGCCTGTCGAGCTACTACATCTTCTATTTGATCGACCGCTTCGGCGTGTCGACGCAGGCGGCGCAGATCTATCTCTTCATCTTCCTCGCCGCGAATGCGGTCGGCGCGTTCTTTGGCGGACCGCTGGGGGATCGCTTCGGCCGCAAGATCGTGATCTGGATCTCGATCGTCGGCGCGCTGCCGTTCACGCTGGCGCTGCCCTATGCCGGGCTCGCCGGCAGCGCGGTGCTGTCCGTGATCATCGGCCTCATCATCTCCTCGACGACGTCGTCGATCATCGTGTTCGCGCAGGAATTGGTGCCGCACCGCTTCGGCATGATCTCCGGCGTGTTCTTCGGCGTCGCTTTCGGCATCGGCGGCCTGGGTGCGGCCGTGCTCGGCAAGCTCGCCGACCACACCTCGATCGAGTTCGTCTATCAGGTCTGCGCCTATCTGCCGGCGATCGGCCTGCTTGCGGTGTTTCTGCCGAAACTGCCGCAGCACGCGCGTTAACGCATCCTCTCTCGCCGCAGCGAACCTTCATACATCGTTAGCAATTGCCGCGTTCAGGCGCGGCAGTTTTGCAACGCTCTCGCCGCACGCGCGCGTGCAGTCAGAGAAAATCAACCTTAAAAATTAGGGTTAAGTGGCGCTTAAGCATTTGCTGCCATCGTCCGCTTGCGAGTTTCCAGAACGTGAGGCGCCCGTATTTTGCCTCACCGGCCATAAGGACGAAGCCAATGCGTTGCGTTAAGTCTCTCCTTGCCGCGGGTGCGGCAACCCTGATCTCGTCGATGGCGTTCGCCGCCGACATGCCGATCGCACCTCCCCCGATGTACGCGCCGGCGCCACCCGTCGACTTCGGCGGCTGGTATCTGCGCGGCGACATCGGTTTCAGCAACCAGCGGACTACCGACGTCCACTACGGCCGTGAGTCGGCCTATTCGCAGCTCACCTCGTTCAATCAACAATCGTCATTCGACACCGGCGGCATCTTCGGCGTCGGCGCCGGCTATCGCTTCAACAACTGGTTCCGGGCCGACGTCACCGGGCAATTCCGCGGCAATGCGAACCTGAAGGCGACCGATCGCTTCACCGGTACGGCGGGTGGCGTAGCCTACAACGGCATCGACAACTACACCGGCAGCAAGTCCGAATGGCTGGTGCTGGCCAACGCCTATGTCGATCTCGGTACCTGGTGGTGCATTACGCCGTTCATCGGTGCCGGTATCGGCGGTGCGCGTGTCTCGATTGCGAACTTCACTGACACGGGCACCAACAACCTGCCGTTCACGACGACGGGCTTCGCGAGCGCTCCGACGGGCTCAAAGTGGAACTTCGCCTGGGCGGCCCATGCGGGTCTCGCCTATCAGGTCAATCAGAACCTGGTCCTCGAACTTGCCTACAGCTACGTGAACCTCGGCAACGGCCAGACCGGTGTGCTGTCGGACTTCACCGGCAACACCACCGGCAATGTCTTCAAGATCAAGAACATCACCTCGAACGACCTGAAGTTCGGCTTGCGCTGGAATCTCGACAGCCCGCCGGTCTACGCGCCGCCGCCGCTCGTCACCAAAGGCTGATCGTTCGCCCCATCGCTTAAACTTTCTTAACGGCGCGGGATCATCCCGCGCCGTTTTGCTTTGCGTATTTTTCATGGCGCAACAGCGACAAAAGTGTCCGACGCAACCATTGGTTAAGGTTAACGAGCCATGATCACGAGCAGGAGTTCGGGGTTGATGGAGCGTTGCAATGCGTAGGCTTTGGTTGGCGGCAGCGATGTTTGGAGCGGCGTCTGTCGCGCACGCGGCCGACATGCCGGATCTGCCCGTCCTGCGCGGCAGCTTCATCGAAGGCCTGTCGACGACCTCCCATAATTGGGACGGCTTTTATGTCGGCGGCCAGTTCGGCTTTGCCACGACCAACATCGATTTCAGCCACGCCCCGAAATCGATGACCGATTTTATGCTTCGCAACAGCATCCTCCAGGCGCCAGTCGGCGGATGGTCGCTGCTGCCGAAGAATCACGTGCAATCGACCGGGTTCGGCGCCTATGTAGGTCGCAACTGGCAGATCTACGATGCCGTGATGGGCGTCGAAGCCAATTACAGCTACATGAACAACATATCGAGCACGGCCAGCGACTCGATGGGGCGAATTCTCGCTGGCGAACCGGCTCCGACCGGCCATACCTATACCTACGACACCTGGCTCGGCGGCGGTGCTTCGCTGAAGCTCAAGGATTACGCGACGTTCCGCGGCCGGATCGGCTGGGACGGGGGCGACTTCATGCCGTATGCCTTTGCCGGCCTGGCGATCGGGCGCGCTGAAGTCTCGAGATTCGCGACCGTTTCCTGGCAGAAATGGGATGACTTTGACGAGACCGTAGTCGGTGGCGGCGGCCTGTCCACAACGGTTCATCGGCATCTGCCCGCCGGTTCAGACACGTTGTCCCAGGTCGAGCAGCGCACGAACAGCTTCATGTACGGATGGACGGCCGGCATCGGTGTCGAATACGCGATTTGCGGCAACTTCCTCCTTCGCGGCGAATGGGAATACGTCGGCTTCGCGAACGTGAAGAACATTGCCGTCAATCTGAACAATTTCCGCGTTGGCGCCGGGTACAAGTTCTAGACGCGCGTAGGCCGTCGGTTGACACGGCCGCGTCGTCCTGATGCTCTGTCGCCCAAGGCAGGGCGGCAGCGATGCAAATCTACGGCGACACGAATTCCGGCAATTGTCTGAAGGTGAAGTGGGTCTGCGACAAGCTCGCATTACCCTATCGCTGGATCGAAATCGACACCCGTAAGGGCGAGACCCGCACGCCGCAATTCCTGAAGATGAACAGCGCCGGCCAGGTGCCCACCGTCGCATTCGACGACGGCCGCACACTGGCGCAGTCCAACGCCATCATCCGCTATCTCGCCCGCGACAGCGCGCTGATTCCGCGCGATGCCTTCGCTGCGGCCAAGATGGATGAATGGCTGTTCTGGGAGCAGTACAGCCACGAGCCCTATATCGCGGTGTGCCGCTTCCAGCTTGTCTATCTCGGGAAGGAAGTATCCGAGCTCGATCCTGACAAGGTCAAGCGCGGCTATGCGGCGCTCGACCGCATGGAGCAGCATCTGGCGGCAAGCCGCTTCTTCGCCGGCGACGCTATTTCGCTCGCCGACGTTTCGCTGCTCGCCTATACACGCCTCGCGCATGAAGGCGGCTTCGATCTCGGCCGCTATGCAGCCATCCGCCGCTGGATCGGCGAGGCCGAAGCCTATCTCGGCCTGTCGCCCGCGCGCTGAGTCCGGAGTCTCCAGCATGAACGATAAATCCGTTTCCATTCGTCCCGCGCGCCGTGAGGACGTCGCCGCGATCGTCGCGATGCTCGCCGACGATCATCTCGGGCGTGCCCGCGAGCGCGTCGAGGATCCGCTGCCTGCGACCTACTACGCGGCGTTCGAGCGGGTCGAGCGCGATCCGAATCTCACGCTCGTGGTTGCGGAGAGCGAGGGCAGGGTGGTCGGCTGCCTGCAGCTCGCGGTGCTAGCAGGCATCAGCTCGCAGGGCGGCGTGCGTGGTCTGCTCGAAGATGTCCGCGTTGCTTCCGATTGCCGCAGCCGCGGCATCGGCGAGCAATTGGTGCAATGGGCGGTGACGGAAGCGAAAGCGCGCGGCTGCAATCTGGTCGAATTGCTGACGCACGCGAGCAGAGTTGATGCGCAGCGCTTCTACAAGCGACTCGGATTTGCATCGAGCCACGTCGGCATGACTGTCCGCTTTTGAGGCAGTACCACGCAAGCATTGCGCGATCAGCGAAATCGGATCGCGCGTTCGTTCATATTAAGAGCTGATAAACTACCCAGCCGTCGTTCACGTGGAACCAGGAACGAACGGTGCTACGGGAGCGTCGGACACCGAGCTGGGTCGGTTCGGGGATTTCGATGACAATCTATTCGATGATCAAGGTCGGCAACGACTACGTTGTGCAGGCCAATGACAAATGCATTTTGAAAGTCAGCAGCCGCCGCAAAGCCGCGCAATTGATCAGCGAGGCGACGGACTTGTTGAACGCGCTCACTCGTGTCGAATCCCCTGGTATCGCGCCGGAAGAGCCATCACTCCGCCGTGAGGCGCCGGAACTTCCTTGACTGCTCTACCCGATTCCCGTATCAGCCGCGGCGGGACACCTCCCCCCAACGGGAGGCTTACTATCTGGAAGGGTAGAATATGACTGTAGCGAAGCCCGCTTCGCGGCCGAACGTGCCGCATTTCTCCTCCGGCCCCTGCGCCAAGCGCCCCGGCTGGAACGCCCAAAATCTCAAGGACGCAGCACTCGGCCGTTCGCATCGCGCGAAGGTCGGCAAGACCAAGCTCAAGCTCGCGATCGATCTGACGCGCGAAGTCCTCGAAGTGCCCGCCGATTATCGCATCGGCATCGTGCCGGCCTCCGACACCGGCGCAGTTGAGATGGCGCTGTGGTCGCTGCTCGGTGCGCGGCCCGTCACCACGCTCGCCTGGGAATCCTTCGGTGAGGGCTGGGTCAGTGACATCGTCAAGGAATTGAAGCTCAAGGACGTCACCAAGCTCAACGCGGCCTATGGTGAAATCCCCGACCTCTCCAAGGTCGATCCCAAGAGCGACGTCGTCTTCACCTGGAACGGCACCACCTCCGGCGTGCGCGTGCCGAACGCCGACTGGATCAGCGCGACCCGCGAAGGCCTGACCATTTGCGATGCGACTTCGGCCGCGTTCGCGCAGCCGCTCGACTGGGCCAAGCTCGATGTCGTCACCTTCTCCTGGCAGAAGGCGCTCGGCGGTGAGGCCGCTCACGGCATGCTGATCCTCTCGCCCCGCGCCGTCGAGCGGCTCGAGACCTACAAGCCGGCCTGGCCGCTGCCGAAGATCTTCCGCATGACCAAGGGCGGCAAGATCAACGAAGGCATTTTCGTCGGCGAGACCATCAACACGCCCTCGATGCTCTGCGTCGAGGATTATCTCGACGCGCTGAACTGGGCCAAGTCGATCGGCGGCCTGAAGGCGCTGATCGCGCGCGCCGACGCCAACACCAAGGTGCTCGCCGACTGGAAGGCGAAGACGCCCTGGATCGATTTCCTGGCGAAGGAAGCCGCGATCCGCTCCAACACCTCGGTGTGCCTGAAGTTCACCGATCCCGCCATCAACTCGCTCTCGGCGGACGCGCAGGCCGACTTCTGCAAGAAGCTGGTCGCGCTGGTCGAGAAGGAAGGCGCGGGCTACGACTTCGCGTATTATCGCGATGCGCCCGCCGGCCTGCGCATCTGGTGCGGCGCGACCGTCGAAGCCAAGGACGTCGAGCTGCTGACCCAGTGGATCGACTGGGCCTTCGCCGAGACCAAGGCCGCGCTGGCCAAGGCTGCTTGAGAAAGAGGCGGCCTGAGAAAAAGGCTGCCTGAGAAAGGCAGCCTGACAACGCCGTGAGCTGACACCGTGCGGAATACCCCGCACGGCCTGATCTCCACAGGCCCGTCATGTTCGAACCCGAGAACGAGATCGAGCGCATGCTGATGCGTGCTGCGCAGCCGCTGGAACGTCCGGCCTTCGCGCGGGCGCTGATCGACGCCGAGAAGGAGTTCACGCCTGCCGAGGTGAAGCGGCTGCTTGCCGGCCATTTCGAGGAAGGCGCCGAGACGATCACGCTTCCCGCCGGCGAGCAGTTGTTGCTCGGCCATCCCAGCGATGTGCCGGACCAGTTGATCTCGGCGCTCTCGCGTGAGTTCAGCGCGGAGAAAACCATTCGTGGCGCCTGGCTGATGCTGGCGGCACGGGCGGGGCATCCCGAGCAGAGCTGGATGCTGGGCGTCGATCACGACGGATCGTGGTCGAACGTGCAGGCGGCGATCAATCGGGCGATCGCCGGCAATGTCTTGAAGGGGCGGCCGCTCGACGCCGTGCCGCTCGAACACAGTTCTCTCGCATCGACCTTGCGTACCGGAATTCCAATTCCCGCCGCCAAGCGCGGCTTGTTCCAGAAGCTGTTCAGATAACAACAGGCAGAATCCCCATGTCCAAACCGAAAGTTCTCATTTCCGACGCACTCTCTCCCGCCGCCGTGCAGATCTTCAAGGACCGCGGCGTCGAGGTCGACTTCCAGCCCAACCTCGGCAAGGACAAGGACAAGCTCGCCGAGATCATCGGCAACTACGACGGCCTCGCGATCCGGTCCGCGACCAAGGCCACGGCCAAGATTCTCGACAAGGCGACGAACCTGAAGGTGATCGGCCGCGCCGGCATCGGCGTCGACAACGTCGAAATTCCCGCGGCGACCGCCAAGGGCATCATCGTGATGAACACGCCGTTCGGCAATTCGATCACGACCGCCGAGCACGCCATCACCTTGATGCTGGCGCTGGCCCGCGAGATTCCGCAGGCCGACTCCTCGACCCAGGCCGGCAAGTGGGAGAAGAACCGCTTCATGGGCGTCGAGATCACCGCCAAGGTGCTGGGCGTGATCGGCTGCGGCAACATCGGCTCGATCGTCGCCGACCGCGCGCTCGGCCTGCGCATGAAGGTCGTCGCCTTCGATCCGTTCCTGTCGCCGGAGCGCGCCAAGGACATCGGCGTCGAGAAGGTCGAGCTCGACGACCTGCTCAAGCGCGCCGACTTCATCACGCTGCACACCCCGCTCACCGAGAAGACAAGGAACATCATCGACGCGGCCGCGATCGCCAAGATGAAGAAGGGCGTGCGCCTGATCAACTGCGCCCGCGGCGGTCTCGTCGACGAGCAGGCGGTGGTGGATGCGCTGAACTCCAAGCACATTGCCGGCGCCGCCTTCGACGTCTTCGTCGAGGAGCCCGCGACCTCGAACGTGCTGTTCGGCCATCCCAACGTGATCTGCACGCCGCATCTTGGCGCGTCCACCACGGAAGCGCAGGAGAACGTCGCGCTGCAGGTCGCCGAGCAGATGTCGGACTACCTCATCTCCGGCGCGATCTCCAACGCCATCAATTTCCCGTCCATCACCGCGGAAGAAGCCCCGAAGCTGAAACCGTTCATCGCGCTCGCCGAGAAGCTCGGCTCGTTCGCCGGCCAGCTCACCGAGACCGGCATCTCGAAGGTCACGATCACCTATGAGGGCCACGTCGCCGAGATGAAGATCAAGGCGCTGACCTCCGCGGTGCTGTCGGGCCTGCTGCGGCCGATGCTGGGCGAGGTCAACGTCGTGTCCGCCCCCGTCGTCGCCAAGGAGCGCGGCATGGTGGTCGACGAGGTGACCCGCGCCGCGCAGAGCGACTATGAGAGCCTGATCACAGTCACGGTCGCGACCGAACGCCAGGAGCGCTCGGTCTCCGGCACCGTCTATCACGACGGCAAGCCGCGCCTCGTCGACATCAAGGGCATCCGCGTCGACGCCGAGTTCGGCAAGTCGATGATCTACGTGACCAACGAGGACAAGCCGGGCTTCATCGGCAAGTTCGCAGGGCTTCTGGGCGACGCCAAGATCAACATCGCGACCTTCCATCTCGGCCGCGTCGAGCAGGGCGGCGACGCCATCGCGCTCGTCGAGGTCGACGGCGCGGTGCCGGCCGATGTGCTCGCCAAGGTGCAGGCCCTGCCGCAGGTCAAGCAGGTCAAGGCACTGACGTTCTGAGGCTGGCCAATCCGGGGCTCGCGCACCGCGGAATGACGGTCATCATATATTCCGACATGCGGAACAACGCCGCCCTCTCGCAAGGGCGGCGTTTTTGTTGATGCAGCGCCGCGCTTTATTTTCCCCGCAGCCTTCAAACTTTGTGTACCAATGGCGCCCAGGACGCTCCGTACCAATCGTTTGAAAAGGGAGAAAACAATGCGTGAAGCCGTCATCGTTTCCTATGCGCGCACGGGCCTGGCGAAGTCCGGCCGTGGTGGGTTCAACATTACTCCGCCGATGTCGCTGGCCGCACATGCCATCAAGCATGCGGTCGATCGTGCCGGTGTCGACAAGGACTATGTCGAGGATTGCTATCTCGGCAATTGCGCGCATGGCGCGCCGAACATCGGCCGCCAGGCCGCATTGCTCGCAGGCCTCCCCAAGTCGACCGGCGGCGTTTCGGTGAACCGCTTCTGCTCGTCTGGCCTGCAGACCATCGCGATGGCCGCCAACTCGATCCGCTCGGATGGTTCAGACTGCATCGTCGCCGGCGGCGTCGAGAGCATCTCGATCCCGGGCGGCGGCTCGCCGAAGGAATCGATTGATCCCGATCTGCTCAAGACTGCGCCCGATATCTTCATGGCGATGATCGACACCGCCGACATCGTCGCCGAGCGCTACAAGCTCAGCCGTGAATACCAGGACGAGTACTCGCTGGAGTCGCAGCGCCGCATGGCCGCCGCCCAGCAGGCCGGCAAGTTCAAGGACGAGATCGTCCCGATGAAGACCAGGATGAAGGTCGTCGACAAGCAGACCAAGGCGGAATCGATCGTCGACTACGTCGTCGACCGCGACGAGTGCAACCGTCCCGAGACCACGCTGGAGGGCCTCGCCAAGCTCGAGCCGGTGAGGGGCCCCGGCAAGTTCGTCACCGCCGGCAATGCCAGCCAGCTCTCGGACGGTGCTGCCGCCGTGGTGCTGATGGAGGCCAAGGATGCGGAGAAGCGCGGCCTCAATCCGATGGGCCGCTTCGTCGCCTGGGCCTCGGCGGGCTGCGAGCCGGACGAGATGGGCATCGGCCCGATCTTCGCCGTGCCGAAGCTGTTGAAGCGTCATGGCCTGAAGATCGACGACATCGATCTCTGGGAGCTCAACGAGGCTTTCGCCAGCCAGTGCCTCTACTCGCGCGACAAGCTCGGCATCGACCCCGCCAAGTACAATGTCAACGGTGGCTCGATCGCGATCGGCCATCCCTTCGGCATGACGGGCGCGCGTCTCACTGGCCATCTCCTGCAGGAAGGTGCGCGCCGCAAGGCCAAGTGGGGCGTCGTGACCATGTGCATCGGCGGCGGCCAGGGCGGCGCCGGCCTGTTCGAGATCTATAGCTGAACCAAGTCTCATTGAATGCGAAAGGGCACGGCGTGAGCCGTGCCCTTTTTGTTGGCTCGATCAGCAACCTCGGCAAATGCCACTGATCTTGCGGTCGATGGCGGCATCCTCCTGATCAAGGACATACTGCGATCCCGGGGTTGTCGCGGGAACGTCCGACGCGTGGGGTTGCCGGTGGCCGACCGGCGCCGTCCAGGGCCTGGTGGTCGTTTCCTTTCCAGCCGCCGAAGGATGAAAGGATTGCGCGGACACCGTGCTCATTGTCGATACGATCGCGACCACAACCAGCATCTTTGAGGTAATCATATGTGTCTCCAAATGGATCCCGCCCTGCATGCGGGGGTCTGACATCTGGATTTGCCTTGGAGACGCAATATTCCCCGTCATGGCCGCGTGATCGCGACAGTCCGCTTTCACGATATGGCGACCGCGGCGAAACACACCGCGGCATCAATCAAGTCCAACCTGATCTAGAGCGTTTTCGAGCGAAGTGGATACCGGTTCGCGTAAAGAAAACGCGCCACAAGAATCTAGAGCGCCGTTCCGATTCCATCGGAACGGAAATGGCTCTGGACCTTACGCCTTCGCCAGCGCCTGTGCGAACACCACTTCGATCAGCGTGCCGGAATTGGCTGCGCTCTTGATGTTGAACTGGGCGCGGTTGGCTTCGACCAGCGCCTTGGTCAGGGACAGGTTGAGCGCCGTACTATCCGAGGCATCGCCGGGCGGCGGGGTGCGGAACGGCTCCATCGCGGCTGCGAGTTCCCGCTCGGAAAGGCCATGGCCGGTGTCGCGGATGCGCAAGGCAATCTCGCCGCGATCGGTCAGCGCGGTCGAGACGATGACCTGGCCCCCGGCGCTCGCAAGCCTTATCGAGTTCGAGATCAGATTCATGGTGATCTGCCGCATCGCGCGTGCATCCGCGGTCACATGCGGCAGTGCATGGGCGAGCGAGGTGCGGATGATGATGCGCTCGCGATTGGCCTGCGGCTGCATCACCGTAACGCAGGCTTCCACGAGATCGTTGAGGTTGAGATTGGCGAAGTTGAGGTCGAGCTTGCCGGTCTCGATGCGCGACAGCTCCAAGAGATCGTCGATGATCGCGATCACGCGCTCGCCGGAGGCGCGGATGTCCTTCAGGTATTCGCCGTAGCGCTCGTTGCCGAGCGTGCCGAAGCGCTCGGAGATCATCACCTCGGCGAAGCCGATGATGGCGTTGAGCGGCGTGCGGATCTCGTGGCTGATCCGCGCCAGCATGTCGGCCTTGGCGTTGGCGGCGCCGTCGGCGAGGCGCCGCGCCTGCTTCAGCTCGCTCTCGCCCTTCTTGCTCTGCGACAGGTCGCGGAACACGGCGAAGAAGTTCGGGCCGTCGGGCCGGGTGCGGCCCATGATCATGGCGAGCGGAATGACACCGCCCTTCTTTTCGCGTCCGAGCACCTCGCGGCCGTGGTCGAGCAGGCTCGCGATGTCCTGGCCCTTGAGGTTTTCCAGATAGTCGACGACGACGTGCTGGCTCTCGGGCGCAAACAGCGTCATGAGAGTCTGCTGCAGCAGCTCTTCGCCGTCATAGCCGAACAGCGCCTCGGCGCTGCGGTTGCAGGCGTGGATGTTGCCTTCGGCATCGAACATGACGATGCCTTCGGCCGTGGTGTCCAGGATCGCGGCGAGATCCTCGGCATCGGCGTCGCCCGCTTCGGGTTCAGCCTCGGGCGCGTCAGGGATTGTTGCCAGGGACTCGGTGACGACGGTCTCGACGAACGCGGGCGCCGCGACAGCGGGTGCAGCGATGACAGTTGTAGCCTCGGGCAGCGCGCAGATCAGCGCATGCGCGCTCTCGCCGTCCCAGTCGATCGTGTGCAGATGCGCTTCGGTCGTCGCGAGCGGCCGCTCGCCGTCGGCGACGGTTGCGCTGATGGTCACCGGCGTGCCGGCCTGCGACGTGCTGCTCGCGGGCGACACGCCCGGTTCGACATAGAGCGCATCGAGCCCGCCGGCATCCTCCAGCGCACCGAGGCTGGCATAGCCCATGCGCGCGAGGAAGGCGGGGTTCGCGTAAAGCAGGCGGTCGAGGCGATAGATCAGGATGCCCGTCGGCAAGAGGTCGAGCAGCGTGCGGTCGCGCGTGCTGTGGCCGTACGCCGGCGGCGCGGGTTCGGTGAGCCACTCTGCCGGCGCGTCCGGAGCCTCAGGCTCTGGCGTCAGTGGTTCGGGTGTGATCTCCGCCGCCGGCGGCTCGGAGGTTACAGAAGCGATCGTCTCGCGCTCGCGTTCGAGTCGCTCGGACAATTGCCGGGCGAGCTCGTTGAACGCGCTGTTCTCGACGGGCGTCAGCGTCGGCGATCTTGCATCGCCGGGCGCGCGGAACGGCACGACATTGGGAGGCGTTTCCACTGGCGTTTCCGGATCGGTTGGATGTGAATTCGCTTCGGTGACGGGTTCGGGCAGTTCAGCTTCAGGCTCAGGTGCGGGCGGCTCGATCGGCGGCGGAGTCTCTGCCAGCGGAGCCTCTGCCAAGAGCTTGGCCTCGAGCTCGGACTTGAGCTCGGACTCGGGCTCGACGACGTCGGCGGACAGCGCGTGCTGCGCGGGTGGCTCGACGAACAGCTCAAAGCGCCTGATAGCATCGAGCCGGTTGAGGGCGTCGAGATCGCGGCAGACGCCAAAACCCCTGAAGCCCGCAAAGTTGCGCTCGCGGTCGTAAATCGGCAGACCCGCAAGCTCGACCGGCACATGCTCGCCGCCATCGGCCGGCCAGTTCACGGTGATCCCGGCCCAGGTGTCGTGGCTGGCAAGCGCCTGCGCGACGCGCCCCTCGGGATCGAGTGAAAATTCGTCGGCGATCTCGCGCCAGGGGCGGCCGAAGCCGGCCGCGGTGTGCGCGCCCATCAGGCGGATGAACTCGTCGGAGCCGAGCACAAAGCGCCCCTCGGCATCCATCTGCCACAGAAAGCGCAGCGGATGCTGACGCGGAGCGGGCGGCTCTGCTGACGGCGGGTCGGCCATGCCGGCCGTGATCGGCCCGGCCTGCGGCGATACAATGGCCTCCGGCGTGTTTTCAACCGGAGATTCAGGCCCGGCTTCGATGGCCCGTTCGACCGTCGCTTGAAGAGTCTCCTGCACAGTTTCTTGGACCGGCACGGCCTCCGGCGTCGGCTCGCCTGCGGGCGGCTCGGGCGCGTGCGCGATCGTCTCGCTTGGGTCAGGCGTTTCGACCGGCTCGGCGAAGGCGTCGAACAGCGCGAATTCGGACGGTGCCTCGTTCGACAGCGCCGGCTGCGCATGGTCCGGCACCGCGGCCGGAAACGGGGCCTCGGGCGCGGGTGCAGCGGCCTCTTCGCGCGCGACTCCTTCGCGCACAGTATCTTCGGTCGCGTCAGGCGCGGCATCCGTCGTCGTCGCCGCCTGCTGTACGGCAGGCTCGATCAGCGCGACCAGGCCGATATCGGCACCCTGGCCGACCCGTTGCAGCACCATCTGGCCGATGCCGATCGGCGTCTCCGCGCGGCCTTGGCGAAGCGCATCGCTGCGCGCCTGTTCGAGGCCGGCTTCGCCGAGATCGCGGAAGCCGAGCAGGGGGCGGGCGGCTTCGCTCGCGCCGACGAACAGTCCATCGGGCGCGAATGCCGCCATCGGCACCTTCGCGCCCTCGACCAGCCGGTGCAGCCGCTCGACCAGCGGCATGGTGCGCCCCGTGGGGTCCAGCGCGGTGACGAGCACGCCAGATCTTTCGGCGAAATGGCCGCCATCGGCGAAGTCGAGCCGCGCGCAGGCGCAGGTCATGAGGGTGCCGAGGGAGGCGCCGAAGCCGCGCAGCCGTTCGAGCCTGGTAGCGCCGCCCGCGGGCAGCCGGCGGCCGAGCTGGGTCACCTGGCGGCGATGTACATCCGCCGGTCCGAAGGTCTTCGCGGCGAGCGCGGCGGCGTTGGGCGCCCCGAACAACCTTATGCCGACCGGATTGGCCCACAGCACGCGCGTGCCGTCGATCGACCAGAGCCATGCGGGCAGCGGGGATGTCGCATGCAGGGCCAGCCGCGGATCGCCCACGCCTCGCAACTGGAATTCCGAACTGCTCATCCGACCGGCTTGCTTCTCGCTGTCATGCATCTGGCATGGCGGCTGCCGGGAATGACAGCCTTAAGAAAGGGTTAGTATCGCGCGCGGGCGCGGGCAGGTCCACGTCCCGGTCCTCAAGGGGCAGCCTAAAGCCGCGATAACCTTAATGTGGATGAACCCGCAAGCCCGCGCAGGCGTTGCATCCGCAGGATTCGTGCGCGGCCTCTCGTCATACCGGCAATACCCTTTGCCGGTAGAGCATGATCCGGAAAAGTGCGAAGCGGTTTTCCGGAAAGATCATGGTCAAACAACAACCTAAAGCGCGATGACGATTCATCCCAATCTCATCGCGCATTAGGCTTGACGCGGGCGCGCCGGGGACAAATCGGCAGGACAACAGGAGTGGTAGGGATGACCGACCAGGGACATGAGCGTTTCGAACTTCCGCCGGAGATGCGATCGATGGCGGAATCGAACTTCAAGCAGGCGCGCGAGGCGTTCGAGAAGTTTCTCGCCAACGCCGAAGCCGCCGCCGGCTCGATCGAGGAGCGCGGCGCCAGCATGCGGGCCGGCGCCAGGGACATCGGCGCGCGGGCGATCGCTTTTGCCGAGACCAACGTGCAGGCCTCGCTCGACTACGCCCAGTCGCTGGTTCTCGCCAGGGACGTGTCCGAGGTGATGCGGCTGCACAGCGAATATGTGCAGGCCCAGATGCGCGCGCTGGCCGAGCAGGCCAACGAAATGGGCCAGATCGTCAGCCGCGCCGCGATGGATGCGACTAGGCCCAAGCACTGAGCCCCCTCCGCTGTCATTCCGGGGCGCCTCGAAGAGGCGAGCCCGGAATCCATTCCTCCACCAACTCTGCGGCCCGATGGATTCCGGGCTCCCTTCGCTCCGCTCCGGGCCCCGGAATGACGGGAGCCCGATATCGCGTTTTCAGCACCTAAATACCTCAACCCTGAGCTCCCCGGCTCGGAACCGCATCCTGGCCGGGATTAAATTGCCGCGATGCACCTCAGGATGCATTGCGATGCACAATGTTGACATGATAGGCAGGAATAGTGCTGGACGCTGGGCGAGCCATCTCGTTTGTTTCGCGTCTCCAGTCTTCGTACCCGCTGAATTCAGGCCCAGATTGGGGCCAGCGGGCGCGCCGGAAAGTTCACTCCATTTTACATTAGCGTGAGGGACAACCATGACAGGTGCGACTGATCCATTCTCTGCCTCGATCATTCCGTTCGAGGTCCCCGAGCAGATGCGGGCGTTCGCCGAAAAGGGCGTTTCGCAGGCCCGGGAGAGCTACGCGAAGTTCAAGGATGCCGCCGAAAGCCAGAACGGCACGATCGAGGCCGTGTTCACCTGCGCCAGCAAGGGCGCGAGCGAGTACACCGCCAAGCTGATGGAGTTCATGAAGGCCAACACCAGCGCCCATCTGGACTTCGCCCAGGAGCTGCTCGGCATCAAGTCGCCGACGGAGGCGATGCAGCTGTGGAGCGGCCACGCCCGCAAGCAGTTCGAGACGTTCCAGGTCCAGGCCAAGGAGCTGGCCGAGATCGGCCAGCGCGTCGCCGCCGAGACCGCCGAGCCGATCAAGGCCAGCGCCTCGAAGTTCTACAAGCCCGCCGCCTAAGCGATCGGCCGTTTAAGTTAAGAAACCCGGGCCCCAGGGCCCGGGTTTTGTTCTGGAAATAACGTTGCTTAAGGGACGATTCGACGGGATTGCGGCCTTGCCAAAGGAGGCCGTTGCACCTAGTTTCCGCCCCGTCCAGCCCCCCTCGGTGACCGGCCTGTCCAAGGCTCGCCCTGCGGCGGCTCGCAAGGATGCAGTTGTAGCTCAGTTGGTTAGAGCGCCTGTCTGTGGAACAGGAGGTCGGTGGTTCGAGCCCACCCAACTGTACCAGCGCCGGCAATGACTTGGCCCGCAAACTAGGCCCGCAAAGTTGCAATGCCCTCGGTCATCAAGTTTTGGCCGGTCTTAGCGCCGTCCAGGAAGGTTGGATGGTGAGTCTTGCTCACTTCGTCGCGGTCGTTTCCGGCTTGCCACTAACGGCGAAAGCCAGTCCACCGCACAATCGACCATTTAGAATCTAGACAACGGCCGCCCCGGAATTCCAGCGGCTCCCTTCTGCATAGCTCGAACTTTCGAGCTGTCTCGGTGCCATCTGGTGGAAAGGCGGGATCGCGATGCCAACAACGGTGTCGTTGGCGAGGTAGCAGCGGACGCCCTATACTCTCCACCAGCATTCGCAAAGGGGCGGGGGGCCTCACTTGTCTTCTTCGTTTGACGCTCAACCGGAGGTGCGGCAGAGCACTTCGCTGGCTGCACCATTCGGCGGGCGCACCTCGCTTTTGAGCTTTCGTCCGCTGTCTCCGGGAGTGGAGCGTGACGCCGGCGTCTTCCGCCTGGACATCAACGCTTTGCGCGCGCTTTCAGTCGCCGCTGTCGTTGGCTATCACTTCCAAATACCGGGGTTCGCGGGGGGATTTGTCGGCGTCGACGCCTTCCTCGTGATAACCGGCTATCTGATGACGGGTAAGGTGTTGGCCGAACTCGCTTTGGGTCGCTTTTCCTTCCGTCATTTCACGGTGATGCGGATGCGGCGCATCTGTCCTGCGCTTGCAGTTATGATTCTGTCATCGGTCGTCGCTGGCTGGTTTGTGACCTTGCCACGCGAATACCTGAAGCACCTGCTACAGGCGCTTTCCGCGCTGACATTCGTCTCCAATTTTGCTTTCGATAGTGACAATGGCTACTTCGCCATGGCCGCCCAGACCAAGCCCCTCTTGCACACTTGGTCCCTTTCGGTGGAGTGGCAATTCTACATCTGGATGCCTTTGGTCGCATCGCTAGTCTGGCGTCTAGGCTCCCGCTCGAAGTCTGGGATCAGCGCCGTGACAACGACGATTCAGGTCGTGGCTGCCCTCTCCCTGGCGTGGTGCTTGTGGCAGAGCTACAGCGACGCAATGGGCTCCTCGTTTTTCTCCTTGCGTGCGAGAGCTTGGGAGCCATTGGCTGGTGGATTGATCGCTGTCGCGGAGATCCGGCGACGATTTGAAGGTGGTCGCAAAATTCCATGGCTCGAGACGCGGACAACCGCCGCTGCAGGCTGGATGCTGGTCGTCGGTTGCATGGTCTATCCTCTTCCTGAATCGCGATGGCCAGGTGCGCTCACAATCCTGCCGATCCTTGGCGCAACAATGATAGTTGGAGCGCGACAATGGATTGGGGAAGCGAGTTTGCTGAGGATGTCGGGCATTCAGCGATTGGGCGACTGGTCCTACTCGATTTACCTCTGGCATTGGCCGATCTGGGTCTTCGCACTTGGTTGGCTGTCCTTGCGTGGACATCGCGTCGATGCCACGCAGAAGGTGCTGATGGTGCTGGCGACGCTTGCGATCAGCATCGCCTGCTATCGTTACGTGGAGCAACCGTTCAGAACGCGGCGGGACTTCTGGACGCCGCGCCGGCTGCTGGCCAGTTCTGGTGCAGCATTTGCGTTGCTGCTCGTTTTCACTGCGCTGGCCTTCCTGACCAACGGTTTCCCCAACAGGCTGCCGGACTATCTGCGGCCAGCCGAAGAGGCGAGGAGAACCAACACGCCACGGGACGAGTGTTTCAGGAACGCGAACTCTGCCAAGACGGCTTCGCCGACTTATTGCAGTTTCGGCAGCGAGGAGGTCGCGGGGACGCCGTCTGCAATCTTGTGGGGAGACTCGTTCGCGAACCAGTACCTTGAGCCCATCTCTTCTGCAGCGCTTGCCAACGGGATACACGGCTTGATCGCGACACAGAGCGCATGCAGGCCATTCCTTGACGATCCTGTCAGGAACTCCGCAGATCAGCAGCCGTGCCGGGAATTCAATCGCAGCACACTGGATTTCGTGCAGAGCCATACGGAACCGGGCATCGTTGTCCTTGGAGGCAATTGGGGAAGTGCCCTTGAGGTTTCTTCGCTGACCGACAGATTGCTTTCTTCAGGCAAGACGGTTGTGCTGGTCATGCCCTTGCTGAACGTCGGTTTCGACCTGCCGCAGAGATGGATCGAAAACCAGGTTCGGGCCGGTCAGGAGATTGATGAATGGAAGGTGGACGCCGACCCCAGCCTGACGATGAGCGGCCTCAGGGCCGAAATTTCTCAACATCTTAGCAAGCACAGAGATAACCCGCGACTGGTCTTGGTGGACCCGCAGTCCGTGGTCTGCGAGCGCAACGAGTGTTATCTGGTCAGGAACGGGCAAGCCAATTTCCGCGATACAGCCCACATTTCCAACGTCAATGCGCTTCAGTACCGGGGCTTGTTCGATGCTGCCTTCAAATCGGCTTTGGGAAAGCGATAGGACCATCGATCACACGCAACGCTACTTCGACCCCACCACGATCATCACCACCACCGGCAACGTCACCGCAGCCAGCAGCGTGCCCAGCGCGACCGCGCCCGACACCGGGTTCACCAGCCGCTGATACTGAACCGCAAAGATGTACGCGTTCGCGCCGGTCGGCATCGCCGCGAACAGCCTCCCCCTCGGTGACCGCCCTGTCCAAGGCCCGCCCTGCGGCGGCTCGCAAGGATGCAGTTGTAGCTCAGTTGGTTAGAGCGCCTGTCTGTGGAACAGGAGGTCGGTGGTTCGAGCCCACCAAAATGTACCAGTGATTTCAAATGCTTGCAGGTTTTTGAAGGGCGGCGCTTAGTGACCGGTCCAAGACGCTCAAGATCTCAAATGGTGAGTGAGCGTGTCATGCATGATACGTTTGTGATTGATACTTCTCACTCTACCGCTTCGATAAAGCCCGAAAGTCCTGCAGGCAGGCTCGACTTCGATGCCAACATTCCGAGCGAGATGCTTTGAATGCTCACCGTGCGTGGCTTTTGTAATCGACCGAAAATTTCAGAATCTGTTTCCCGACGCTCCGAGCAAAGCAAATCGAGCCACTTTATGAAAAATAAATGGTTGAACTTACCGCGGTAGCGTGTCTGTGGGTCGAGCTTTAGAAATTCATCGGTCAGCTGATCATGATCTTCCTTCGGGGGCTCGGTTTCGAACGCAACAATAGCCTCGGGCGAGAATGCGCCCGCTGCAACGCTACGCAACCCGACGACGGCCAGATGATTGATCGATTTTGGTAAGCCTTTGGCGAGACGCAATCCAAGCCGCCGAGCTATAAAAAGTCTTCTGTTTATCTCTTTCGTGACTTGCAAAAACTCGGAGAAGCGGCGTTCAAATTCTACGATGACCTTTTCGCGTACCTGTGGCTCCGCATGGCAGTGGAATTCGTCCTTCAGCAGCTCCTCAAAAACGTCTTTGGCGACCAGATAATTCTCCACTGAATACTGATCCGTCACGAACGTATTGGCCCCTACATCGATGAGCTATCGCTCCCGAACATCGACCGGATATACACAGGCCAAGATATCTCAGACGAGAGAAACAAATTTCTTAGGTACTTTCTCGCAAAGCTCAATGCGGTGATACGCGCGACAAGGGACATCGAAAGCCTAGTCCGAGATTTCATTGACAACTGCAATCGCTACCTTTCCTCGGTTGATCCCAGCACATCGTTACCGCGCGAGGGGCACTCAGAAGGCGGCGACGTTGACGACAAGATACTCACTTTGAGTCGGCGGAACTTGGAGGTCACAGTTCGTAGCGTGAAGGCAGGCCGCACAATACCTCTAGATGCCCTGTCGTCTGGCGAGAAGCAGATGATCTCCCTACTAGCGAAACTGTTCTTATATCCAGACAACAAGATCATCTTAATTGATGAGCCAGAGCTTTCGCTTTCTATCGACTGGCAAAAGCAGATTTTGGTCGATGTAATAAACGCACCACTTTGTAAGCAGGTGATTGCGATTACCCATTCACCATTCATCTTCGACAACGCTCTGGAGCCTTTCGCCAGATCCTTTGCATCTTTCATTGACGTCGCGGCTGACGACGCCGAGGAAGATACTCATGAATGAGGAGACAAAAAAGACGAGTGACGCGTACATTGCCAAGCTAAAGGATGCACGAAAGAGCCCAGCGGTATTAAAAACTAAGCTTGCCATATTAAGAAGCAAACTGCCGAACTGCCTCGTCTTTGCATTCGAGGGCGATGCCGACAAGGCAGTCTACTTCCAGTGGGTCCGTCGCATTCGGCCAGACCTCTCTTACGAACCGTTCCCGTGTGACGGAAAGAAGCAGGTGTTTCTATTTCGCGAGATGTTACGCCGCGATCTTACCGGCTTGGCATCGCGAGTGCATTTTTTCATCGACCGCGATTTCGATGACCTCGCCGGTCATGAAGAGAACGCCAAAGCGAGGACGCTGGCGCTGATCTTTCAGGCGAGAGAAAAAGAGTTCTAGTTCGTCTTTGTCAGGAATATCTTCGATAGTGGGATTTACTTGATCGAATCTCCCGTCGATCAGCTCATTGATGATGCTAGCGCTAATCTCTCGATAGCCAAGGTTGGAGTCGAGGACGATCCGCTGGTTCAGTTGAGCCAATCGCTCTAGAATATCTGCAAGGCCGAATTGAATCTCGCCCGAATAAAGGCTGGTTCTGATTGAGGGAATGGTTGTTTTTCGCGATCTTCCGTACCGGTCTGCCACGGGTGCAATTGCCAACTCAATTCGCCGGTATGTCGGCAAATACACTACCTCAGTGTCGCGTATTCCCTTTTTAATTGCGTTCAGAACTGCACTCGCCTCAGGCGCATTCTCAAGAATTTCAATCTTCAGCTTATTGCAGAGGGCGAAGGCCTCATTTCTGTTGTAGTTCAGTTTTTGAATTAGCTTAGTCCCAACCTCATCTTCTGAGTCCAGTCGATCTGGGCTATGCCTTGGGCGTCGGCTCGAGCCTCTGCATCCTCGCGCTGCTGGTCTGGCCAGTGCTGCTCTGACGTCCTTTTGTCCGCTACGCGCAGCGCACGCCTTCGTTCCGTGATGGTCTGAGCGGCCAGCACGTCGCGCACAACGCTACCTAGCCCCCGCCACCAGCATCACCACCACCGGCAACGTCACCGCAGCCAGCAACGTTCCCAGCGCAACCGCGCCCGACACCGGGTTCACCAGCCGCTGATACTGAACCGCAAAGATGTACGCGTTCGCGCCGGTCGGCATCGCCGCGAACAGCACGACCACGCCGGCAGCAAGCGGCG
>NZ_LGHM01000120.1 GCF_001908185.1 Bradyrhizobium sp. AS23.2 | reverse complement strand
AGGCTTGTTTTGCCGACCATCCAGGCCCTAAAGTTGTGCACAGGAGCGATCAGGAAGGGCATCTTCAGCAGATGGCATCCGCCGGTTTTGGAGCCATCTTGGCGCCAGAGCACGCTCCCAAACTGCCGTCGCTCGCCGCTATTCCAATTGAGGGCGACCCCGTCCGGCGCGAGGTGCAGCTTTTGGCCGTGGCGGGGAGGCAGTATTCGCCGGCGCTCGACGCCTTTATCAAAGTTGCTCGTGTTCGCGACTGGACAAGTGCGCTGGACAAACTCTGCCGCTCGTCTGCCCCCGCCTCGAACAAGGACAATGTTCGCAAGGATGACGCACAAGGTGCAGGCTCCTTGATCTAACTCTTGGGCCCCGGTCCCGCCTCCTTATGCCCGAGCTTGTCGCGGGCATCCAATCGTCGTTGCTGAAGTGACGCGAAGTCGTCATGGCCAGGATAAGCCGGATAAGCCCGGCCATGACGCAGTTGCAGTATTCCATAACGTTTGGCGCGCGCGGTGCATGCGCGTTGCGACAGTCTATTCCGAATTCATCGTGAGGACGTGCAATGGCTCCTGCGCATCTTTTCAGCTGGCGCTCGCGCTCAGCGACCTTGAACGGTTCTACTCCGGCACACGAGCGCGTAGCTCGGCGAACCTCTTTCCGGCGCGGACGCAACGATGCAGCCGATGACCGACGCGAGCCCTGCGAAGTGACACCTCGCACACACGACCTGTTTTTTGTGACGATGGTTCTCGCCCATCCGGAGGGCTACGGGCCGTTCGATGAGCGGTTCACGTTCCTGTTTAATTCCTACGAGACACTCGGGGCGCGGCAGCCGCGTCCCCGGCGCGGCATGATCACGCGGCCAGCATTGGACGAAGTCTAGGCATACCGGGCGGATGTCGACCAGGCAGTCGCCAGCTTGCTTGGCCGCGGCCAACCCCGGGAGGTCGCTGAGCTGATCGAGCTCGGATGCCACCACGAGCAGCAGCACCAAGAGCTCCTGCTCACGGACATCCTCCGCCAGCTCGCGCAAAATCCGATCCGGCCAGCCTACTGCGACCCTGCCCCAGTGTCGGTCGAGACCTACCTGGGCTCTCGTTCACCGGATTCGAGGGCGGGATGGTTGAGGTCGGTCACGGCGGAGTGGGCCTCGCGTTTGACAGCGAGGGATCGCTGCACCGCGTGCTGACCGCGCCGTTCCGGCTTGCCGACCACGCACAGGGCCATTCAGCCGGCATAGGCTATCAGCAGGAAGATCGCGCGTCTGGGAGAAGAGCGCCGTTCTTGCAATCGAAACTGCGACGCCGATGGCAGTCACGATCACGCGAAAGACCACCTTCTCGAGGGCTTAGCCACGATTTGGTTCGACGACGATTGCAACTGTCACAATCGCCGTCGACGGCGCTTCGAGCGAGAGCCAGAAGCTCACATACAATGCAACGATTGCCGCTAGCCCGATTCGGATAGCGAAAGCCCCGGGAGTAACGGGGGAAACCCAACGGAAAGGAATCTCACTGGTTTACGCAGCATCAATAAAACTTCTCCGTGATATCGAGTGTCCGCCTCGACGGAGGAAGGGGTAAAGGGTGTTGTTCGGCGGCGCCCTCGGGCATGCGCTCGTAACGCTGGGGCTCCTTCAGCGCGTGGCATTTCCCCTCCTCATGTTCGCCTTCGCGATCGCCGCAGCCAGCTCCGCGACCTCCTGGGTCTTGCCGTCCCCCCTCGCCCAGCTCGCGCTGGATCGTCGCCACCTGCTCGGAAAACTACCTTGCGCTGCCGCTCGTCGAGCGTCGCCTTGGTTCTGGCGGCCGATCTCGTTGCTGAGGCGCAAGACCTCTATGCGCACGGCGAGAAGCCGCGCGACCTTGTCCATGCGCGCGACGAGGTCGACCGACTCCAGGATCTCCTGCTTTTCCTTCAGCTCCGCCGCCCGGTCCGAGTTCGGCACGGCCTCGATGGTTGACCGCGGACCGCCGGGGGGCACGCGCACAGCGCTTTTAGGCGACGATACCCCACGCTTATCGAATGCATGCCCAAACGGAATTTCTAATTTCGCCGGCTGCGTCCGATCGTGAGGTCCACTGGGTCGGCCGAACACGCGGCCGCCTCGACTTTGAATGAAGCCATTGCGCGGAGCCACGGTGCCGTGCGCGGGCAACAAAGGGGCCCCCAATGAAATAACCAAAGACCGTCGGCTCAGCTGTTGCGGTCTCGCTAGTCGCGGCCACCGTGGTGGCGCTCGCGTAGAGCAGCGAAGCGGCTCCAGTCGGTCCGTACGCTGATGCGTCACTTGGTCAAGCCGCCGCCCTGCACCGAGCAGTTCTCGAAACGAGGTCACACTGTTCTGCCTTCGCTTTCGGAAATTACCCATGGCGTTGCCATTAAACGCCGAACGGGCCCCATCGCCGCGGCATTTTCAGCAAAAAAGACACGAAAGCACTTTCGTATCTCAACCTATCCCTTCACCCATAGGAATCATCATGACCAACGGAACCACCATCACCAACGCCGTCATAGAGTGCATCCTGAGCCGCAGCGCCGCCAAGTACTACGACCCTGCCGCCAGCTTGAGCGACGACCAAATCCACGAGCTCGTGCGAATCGGCACCACCGCGCCGACATCCTTCCACCTGCAGAACTGGCGCTTCATCGCCGCACGCTCGCCTGAAGCCAAGGCTCGGTTGCGTCCGATCGCTTGGGATCAGCCCGCGATCACCGAAGCAGCCGTTACCTTCATCGTCTGCGGCCAGTTGGCCGATTCCAGCGTAGTACCAGAGCGTCTGGCACCGCTAGTGGAAGCGGGCATCATGCCGGCGAACATGGTGCCAGAATGGGAAATCCCCGCACGCGATCTGTACATGGAGTACCCGCAGCGCCAGCGCGACGAGGCAGTACGCACCGGCACGTTCGGCGCGGCGGCAATGATCTATGCGGCCCGCTCGCTGGGCCTTGGTTCGACGCCGATGATCGGTTTCGATGCCGAAGCGGTGCACCGCGAGTTCAGACTGGCCGAGGACGAAGTGCCGGTCATGTTGTTGTCCGTGGGGCCGGAGCGTCCGGGAAACTGGGCGCAGAAGCCGCGCCGTCCGGTCGCCGACGTGCTGGATCTCGTATAAGCATTAGTAAAGCCCGTAACTTACGGAAGACTATGATGCCAAGAAGTGCAGCTCTAAAGGCGGAACAAGTGCCGGCCGATAGTAAACCGACTCTCGATGCGTTCACCAAGAACATCGGGTTCACCCCAAATATGATAGCGACATTCGCGCAGAGCTCGATCGCGTTCAACGCGTGGGCCGCCCTGCTCGGCTCCTTGAGCAAGGCGCTCGACGTGAAGACGCGTGACAGCATCGGCCTCGCTGTCTCCGAAGTGAATGGCTGCGACTACTGCCTGTCGGTTCACAGCTTTACCGCCGAGCATATGGCCAAGCTGCCGGCCGATGAAATCATTCTCGCTCGGAAGGGCCATGCCAGCGACCCGAAGCGGGACGCCGCCATCCAGTTTGCGCGCAAAGTCATCGAGACCCGCGGCAAGGTCAGTGACGCCGATCTGAAAGCCGTTCGCGATGCAGGCTACACGGATGCGAACGTCATGGAGATCGTCGCGCTGGTGCCTATGTACTCTCTAACGAATTTTTTCAATAACGTGTTCGATCCTGAGAATGACTTTCCCGCCGTTACACGGGCTGGCCCGATCTGACTCTATCCGGCCGCATCGACTTTCTCCGAGAGTGCTCAGAGGGGTCGTGTGATGCGGGCCTGACGTCAAAGCCTAGATGCACCCAGGTACGATTCTCGGGAACGCGTCTGGGCTTTTCGGATGTACCGGCAAGGCTAGAATAATTTAGCACCACATCAGGATTCCACGATTATCTCCGCGGTCGAGCATGCAAAACCATATGCATCTCCGGAGGATCGAATGGCAAAATCGAAGAGAGTCCCTCAGTGGAGATTTATTCCAAGCCAAGGGGGCCGAGCGGTAGATCATCAATATGACGGCGGTCCTTTGGCGTGAGAAGCAGACGTTTATTCCGCACCGTTGATTTTTGCAAGCCGAGTTGGCGGCATCGATTCCATAGCCGAAGGTCATTGGATCATCGATTTTCACCGTTCTATTTTCGCTCATGTGCAAGAGGCATTCTGAAATGACGACATCCCACACATCGGGAAGTAGATGATGAAGGCGATCGTGGTAACGGACCAAACTGCGGGAACGGCCGGGATGAAGCTGGCGGAGCGACCCGAGCCGCAGGCAGCTATAAACGACGTCCGCGTTCAGGTTCATGCGTCGGGATTCACCTGGGATGAGCTGTCATGGCCCTCGACCTGGATCGATCGCCTCGGCCGTGACCGGACGCCGGTGATTCCCGGGCAAGAGCTGGCTGGTGTGGTCACCGCCCTCGGCTATGGCACGACGGGGCTGTCGGTGGGACAGCGGGTGTTCGGCCTTACAGACTCGTATCGCGGCGGCACCCTGGCGGAGCATGTGGCCGTCGAGGCACGCAACCTCGCGCCGCTGCCGGGCGACGTCGACTTCACGGTGGGTGCGAGCGTGGCGATGCCGGGCCTGACCGCGTGGCAGGGACTGTTCGAGCACGGCCGCCTTCAGGCGGGGCAGAGCGTCCTCGTGCACGGTGCGGCCGGCGCAGTCGGTTCGATGGTAACCCAGCTCGCACGTGAGGCCGGCGCCCACGTCATCGGTACCGGACGCGCTGCCCACCGTCAGACGGTGCTCGACCTCGGCGCGCAGGAGTTCGTCGACCTCGAGAACGACGCCCTGGAAGACGTCGGCGGAGTCGATCTGGTGTTCGATGTCTTCGGCGGCGACATCGCGAAGCGGTCCGCAGCCGCGATCCGAGCCGGAGGAACGCTGGTGACGATCGCCGGGCCGACCGAGGCACGGCCCGCCGACGGCCTGACGATCGACTTTGTTGTCGTGTCCTATCGCGCCCAATTGAGTGAGATCATCCGGCGCGTGCGGGACGGGCGATTGCGGACGAACATCGGCACCGTCTCGACCCTCGACGATGCCGTCGCCGCCTTCAACCGGACCGGGCGACGCAAGGGGAAGACGATCATCCGCGTTCGTCCGTGAGCGACACGCGCTCATCCGAGCAACATTTCCACCAAGAAGAAAAATCACCCATGGAGACAATTCCCATGAAAGCAATCGTGGTGACGGACCAGGCTGCGGGAACGGCAGGGATGAAGCTGGTAGAGTGGCCTGAGCCCCAGGCGGCAATAAACGACGTCGTCGTTCAGGTTCATGCGTCGGGATTCGTCCCGACTGAGCTGGCGTGGCCCTCGACCTGGACCGATCGCCTCGACTGTGACCGAACACCGTCGATCCCCGGGCACGAGCTGGCCGGAGTGGTCACCGCTCTCGGCTACGGCACGACGGGTCTGTCGGTGGGACAGCGAGTGTTCGGCCTCGCCGACTGGTATCGCGACGGCACCCTGGCGGAGTATGTGGCGGTCGAGGCACGCAACCTCGCGCCGCTGCCGGGCGACGTCGACTTCACGCTGGGCGCTAGCCTGCCGATCTCGGGCTTGACCGCGTGGCAGGGACTGTTCCAGCACGGCCGCCTTCACGCGGGGCAGAGCGTCCTCGCGCACGGCGCGGCCGGCGCAGTCGGGACGATGGTGACGCAGCTCGCGCGCGAGGCCGGCGCCTACGTCATCGGTACCGGACGTGCGGCCGACCGCCGGATGGTGCTCGACTTCGGCGCGCAGGAGTTCGTCGACCTCGAGAACGACGCCCTGGAAGACGTCGGCAAAGTCGATCTGGTGTTCGATGTCATCGGCGGTGACGTCCAGAAGCGGTCCGCAGGTCTGATTCGAGTCGGAGGAAGATTGGTCACCGTCGTCGGGCCGGCCGAGACGCGGCCCGCCAATGGCCTGGCGGTCGACTTTGTTGTCGAGTCCGATCGTGCCCAGCTGAGTGAGATCGTCCAACGCGTGCGGGACGGGCGACTGCGGACGAACATCGGCATCGTCTCGACCCTCGACGATGCCGTCGCCGCCTTCAACCCGACCGAGCGACGCAAGGGGAAGACGATCGTCCGCGTTCGTCCGTGAGCGACGCGAGCCCCTTGATGCACGCAGCCGGCCGGCGCTGTCCAAGGTCGGCCAGCCGCATCCTGTCAGCTCCCTGCCACAAAGAGGCACCCATAGCTTTCACGTTGAAGATCAACGGCAAACCTCATGATGTCGATGTCGACGGCGACACCCCGCTTTTGTGGGTGTTGCGCGACGTGTTCGGCATGACCGAAGCCAGGTTCGGTTGCGGCCAGGCGCTGTGCCTTTGAGAACGTGTGAGTTTATGTGGTCATCGAACAATAAAGAATCGATGCACGACCGTAAGGCAATACGCGAAGGCAAGTTTTCACACCTGTCTTGGAAATCGTCTCGTACGCCGGTTTCTTTATTGTGGCTCTATAGATTTGTGATGGAAGCATTTGTTCGCCCGCAGAATCGCAGAACGCTTCTTGACAAGCGCCTTGACTATTTGGCTCTGGTTCCCGCAGCGGCGGCGATTTGTTATCCATTTCTGCTCAAGGCTTTTCATGCCATCGTCAGCACGCAGGCCGTAAGCCCGCCACCGCTCGCAATCGCCAGCGCGACCTTCATCCTGGTCGTTGCGTTCGTCGTGCCGTTTCTTGGGATCGCTCTGGCACGTCGTCCCACGTCCAATCCCGGTTCAAGACGCCTCGCCTATGCCAGCGTTGTGTCGCCAACGCTCTACGTCTTTCTCGGCGTCGTCCAGGCCTTGATCAAAAGCCCTATTCCCGACGAGGTCGTCTGGTGTGCGATTTGGCTCGCAATCGCGATCTGGTCGCAGTCTGCCCGAGATCCGGTCGCTGCAGCTATGCCTGCAGTCGGAGATTGGCGGGTTGTCCACGGGGTAACGGCCGCCGTCCTGTGCCTATACGTGGTGTTTCATCTCACCAATCATCTGTTCGGCTTGATAGGGCCGGATGCGCATGCAGCCGTTATGAAGATCGGACGCCTGGTTTATCGCTCCGCCGTAGGTGAACCGTTGTTGGTGGCGGCCATGCTTTTCCAGATCGGCACTGGCCTCTTTCTGGCATGGCGCTGGAGCGCCGCAGCGCATGACTTCCAGCGGACCTATCAGGTCGCTTCGGGAGCCTATCTATCACTGTTCATTCTCGGCCACATGAACTCGGTCTTCGTCTACGCGCGACGCTTCCTCGGCATACCGACAGATTGGAATTTCGCGATCGGAGCCCCGACTGGGCTCATTCATGACGCATGGAATATCCGTCTGCTGCCTCATTACGCGCTCGGCGTCTTCTTCGTCCTGAGCCACCTTGCTTCAGGGCTGAGGGTGGTGCTGATCGCGCATGGCGTCGATAAACGTAATGCCGATCGCCTTTGGGATGTCTGCGTCGCGATGAGCGCCATCGTCGCTGCCGCGATCATCGCGGGAATGTCCGGCGTCAGGATCGGTGTATTGGCTTCGTGACTCGCGAACGCGATGATCGCGGTCGCGCACGCCGTCCTGCGCAAGGCGCGGGAATCCCCTACCTGGACGGCGCGCGGTCTGGGACTTTTTATTGCTTGGCTTCCTGTCGGACGCTCCCGGAAAGAACCGTGCGTCTCTTTCCATGCTTGCTAAGCCCCTCCCGAGCCGCTCGCTTTCGCCGCAGCCGGCGTCGGGGTGATTGCGGCTGTAAAGGCGCCGCCGATCGAGGTCGCAGCGGCTACGGCGAGACCGACCTCGTAGCCGGACTCGAAAGACGCGGCACCGGCGGCCAGTGCCGCACCAGCAAGCTGCGCAATCCGGCTCGCCGCATTGTTGATGCCGGAGGCGATGCCTTCGTGCGTCTGGTCAACGCTCGACATCACGGACGCGGTGAGCGGTGCCACGAGCACCGCGAAGGACAGGCCAAGCAGCGTCATGGGCAAGATCACGCCGAGCATCAAAGATTCTTTCTGACCGAGCGCCAACCAGACATAGGCGAGCGCGGCACCTGCCGGTCCCGCGATAAGCATGGTCCGCGCGCCAATCTTGTCCGCCAAACCGCCGAAGACATTCGACAAGAATCCCACGCCGAGCGTGAAGGGCAGGAATGCCAGCCCGGCATCGGTCGACGACAGGGCGCGGCGATCGACGAGGTCAAAAGGTAGCAGGAAGAACACGATCGAAATCCCCGAATAGATCATCAGGGTCGCGACGTTCAGCCCGAGGAAGGCGCGGTTCTCCACCAGCCGAGGTGGCGTCATCGGATGTTCGCTTCTGCGCTCCCAGAACGCGTAGACGGCGAACCCGACAATGCCGAGCCCGGCGACGATTGTGAGCACCGTGCCCGGTTGGGCTGGTGCGTCCGCGGCGGCCCGAGTTTCACTTGGTCCGATCTGGCTGAGCGCCCAGGCGAGCGCCCCGAGCGCTGAAGCGAGGATCGCGGCGCCAATCACGTCGAACCGGCGCTGGATGAGGCCATCCTTAGGCGCGAAGACCAGCAGAACTCCCACTGCTACGAGCGCGAGCGGCGGGTTGATCCAGAACACGGATGGCCAGCCAAAGGTCTCGGTCAGCCAGCCGCCCAGGACAGGACCTCCGGCGGTGGTGAGAGCCGATGCCGCGGCCCATACGCCGATCGCTCGGTTCCGCTCCGCGCGCGGATAGGTGGCCCCGATCAGGGCGAGGCTGGCAGGGGTCACGATCGCAGCGGCCGCTCCCTGCACGACGCGGGCAGTGATAAGCCAGGCGGGCGAAGGCGCCAACGCGCAAGCCGCGGACGCCAGACCGAACAGAACGCAACCGAGGCCGAGCATGCGCGCCTTGCCATAAACATCCGCGAGCGCGCCGCCGATCAATGTCAGGGAGGCGAGCGCCAGCATATACCCGTTGAGAACCCATTGAACGGAGGCGAGGTCCGCACCGAAGTCAGCGCGCAATCTCGGCAACGCAACGGGCAGCGCTGTCCCATCGATGAACGCCATCGAGGACGCAAGCACACAGGCTGTGAGCACCATGCGCCGGCGCCGAGGCGGCGCTTCCCGCCCGAGCTCTCGAGGGCACGGTTCTGGATCGATAACGCCGCGGCTGCACCGCTCTAAAAACGGTTGCGCCATTCATCGACCTCCCCGCTAATTTGCCGCTGTTCCTCAGTGCTTTGCCGAAGATTTGAGGTAGCGGACCAGACCCAAACCGCCGAACAGACGGCCGTCACGATCCGGCCTTCGGACGACGAGGCCGTTGTCCAGAGGTAGACGGGATCGTCATTGACGATGGCCCCGGTGACTGCGGAAACCGCTCGCGCATCGGCGCCGTAGGCGACCTCGAAACTGAGCTTGTACTTTTCAACGAGCGCCTCCGTCTTTTCCCGATCGTCCACCGATACTGCGTCGCCTTTGATTTCCTCCGCGGCGAATTTGTCCGCCGCTCGCGAAAAGCTGCAAGCTAGGCGTTGCAGTACAGATACCAGGAACCACGCTTACACTGGGTCACACCGACCCGCCGGCCAAATCGCCAAGCAACTGGATTTCGCCGCCAGCGGCGCGCGCAACGGTAAGAGAGGGCGAAGCCATCGCTATTCTGCAGCATCACAATTGCCCCCTGTTTGAAATGTCTGGCGATCAAAGCGACGAATGATCCCTCACCGCTTCTGACAGAAAAGCGGTCTCACACCATGGCGGTTCACCCCCCGGCGAGGGAAATCACCTCTCGCCATAGAATCGATAGACGATCGTTATCGCCGCTCGCAGCGCGGCGTGACGCAGTAACGACCTGCACAATTCGCCTTGACTTACGAATAGATTGAGGACTGGCACCGCGGCATTCCCCGTCGCCATGAAAACTATACGCATCCGCTATTGGAAAAGTTCGTCCAGCGCTGCGATCAACAACCTGCCACAACATGCGTATCAGCCGCATCGCAGTTCAACCAACATCAACGGGAGACTCCTGATGTCCCAGTCCTATTCACTTCCTACTGAACCAGAAGGCATTGTCGCGTCGCTGCTTGAGCGATTTAACTCCGGCAAGGTCAGCGCGATGATGGGCTTGTATGCTCCGGAAGCCGTGTTCATCGCGAAAGACGGGCGAACCATCACTGGTCACACCGAGATCGCCGCCGAACTCGAGCGCGATTTCAGCCTCGGCCTGCCGCTGGAGGCCAAGGCGCGCCATGTATTCATCGCCGACGATATCGCCCAGATCGTGCTGGACTGGTCGATTGATGGCACAGGTCCCGACGGCAAGCACGTGCACCTCGGAGGCTCTGCAAGCGACATCGTGCGTCGCGGCGCGGATGGACTCTGGCGGTACCTGATCGACAATAATCTTGGGACGGCGGTGCGACGGGCCGCTTGACATATGTGCGCTCGCGCTCAACCCCGACGGCAAGATTCCCGCAATCTACGACCCCGACGGGCCGAGCGGCGCGCCGCTCGTGCTGTTCGAATCGGGCGCGATCCTCCTCTATCTTGCCGACAAGACCTGTCTCGACCGATCCGAACACCCGCTAGGAAACGATCGTGGGTGATGTGGCAGATGGGCGGAGTCGGGCCGATGTTCGGCCAAGTCGGCTTCTTCAACAAATTCGCCAGCAAAGCCTATGAGGTCAAGCGCCCGCGCGACCGCTACGCAACCGAATCAGCGTGGCTGCTCGGTGTCCTCGACGAACGGCACGCGGGCCGCGACTGGGTGATGGGCGCTGACTACAGCCTGGCCGATATTTCGCCGCTCGGCTGGGTGCGCAGGCTAACTCGTCGGCTTCGCAGATTTCTTCATGTGCAGGCGCGGCTCAACCGTGGTCTCGCGCGTCCGGCGGTGTAGCGCGGGCTGACCTAACCTGAGGGATTACGCCGTGAGCAGCGCGTCCCTGATCCTCACCGACCGCAGCCTGGCGCTCTCTGAGCCTAAGGCCGTCGGCGCGCAGGGCAGCACAAAGGTGCTCGCCGCGTCGAGCCTGAGCAGCTGCCTCATGTTCGTCAGCAGCGCCGTCGTCACGGTCGCGCTCGCGGCGATTGGCCGAGACATGCGCCTGTCGCCGCTCGACCTGCGGTGTGTGATGAATGCCGAGCTCCTGTCGCTCGCGGCCCGGACCTTGGTCGCCGGCGCTCTGGGTGACCGGTTCGGACAGAGGCGGATCTTCCTCGCGGGAATCGCTTTCCTTGGCCTGAGCGCGGCCGCGATTGGTTTCGCGCCGCTCATCTTCGGTCGGTTCCTGCAAGGCTTGGGCGAAGCCTTTGATCCCGCCCAAAGGCCTTTCCGTGCTCGGGCAGGCCTTTCCCGCCCGTGCGGCCGGCATCTGGTCCGCCGGCACGGCTGTCGCCAGCGGCGTCGCGCCCGCGATCGCCGGCGCGATCCTCGATCACGGGTCCTCGCGGACGACCTTTCTGATGCGCCTGCCCGTAGTCGCCGGCGCGCTGGCCGTCGGCACCGTGTGGATACCCAAGGACTCCCCGACCAGCCACGCCCGGGTCGACGTCGGTGGCGCTGTCTTTTCGATAGTCGGGCTCGGCGGGCTGGGCGCGGGGCTGACCAGCCTGATTCCGGTCTGAACCTTTGGGTGCTCGTCACCCTGATCGTCGGTCTCGGCGGCTTAGCATGCCTCATCGTGATCGAACGGCGATTAGGCGACAACGCCATGCTGCCCCCGTCCCACTTCGCCTCGCGGTCGGTCGTAGGCGCGAACCCGTTCACCGCGCTCCTCTACGGGCCCTTCACTGTCATGCTAACCTTGATCCCGTTCACGATGATCCGCGGCGCGCACCGGCCGACGCCAGTGGCGGGCTTGGCCTTCATCCCCCTGCAAGTGCTGATTACGGTCGTCTCCCCGCTCGCGGCATGCTCTGCCGCCAGTTCGGCCGGCGCTTGCCATTGTTCGCCGGGGGCGGCGGCGTCGCCTTGGGATGCACCATCACGCTCCGTGTCGGTTCGAACGCAACCTATTGGGCGGACATCTTCGCCCCGTCCTGTTGCCGTCGCTGGGCATCTCGCGGTGCTTATTATCGAGCCGGGGCCCACGTCGACTTCATCCCGCGAGACTGACCCGTTCGGTGTCCGTAATCGGCAGGCCGGCAAGGCCGGGAGGAAACAATGAAGAACGAAGACCAACCTAGGCAACAGGAGAAAACCCATGAAGATCCGAACCATTATCGCTGCCACCTGCGCCGCCCTCGCCTTCTCGATGGCCGGTCCAATCAACGCCCATGATAGCGAAGCGGAAACCGTCACGAAGAACTTCGAGGCGGCCATTCCCAATATCCCTGGCAAGTCGCTGATCGCCGTGGAAGTCGATTACGCGCCCGGCGCGGCCTCCGTGCCCCACACCCACGCGAAGTCGGCTTTCATCTACGCCTATGTGATTTCGGGCGCGATCGAGTCGAAGGTGAACGACGGCGAGACGCGCATCTATCGGGCAGGCGAGAGCTGGTCCGAACCGCCGGGCGCTATCCATTCGATCAGCCGCAACGCGAGCAAGACCGAGCCGGCAAAGCTGCTCGCTATCTTCGTCCTCGACACCAATGACAACCCTCTGACCACGCCCAACAAGTAAACCTTCAGACGGATTGAGAAGAATGGGTCTCCTTAAGGAGGTAGCGATGGACCAGAACATCATCAAAGAGACAACGCTTTCGCTTGAGGAGCCGCGTCTAGTGCGCTCCTGGGACCGTCGACGATGAGCTTGAACTCGATGAGGTCCCTAGCTGATTGGTAGTGCGTCTCTTCGCGCCATCTTGTCAAGCTGAGGGTCTCGCAGATCAATGGATGCGCATACTGCGTCGATCTTCACTCGCACGAGGCATCGGTTGATGGACAACATTCGCAGCGGCTTCATTGTCTGACGGTCAGGCACGAAACCGAACTATTCACTCCGCGTGAGCGCGCTGCGCTCGCATATGCAGAGAGCATTACGCGTATTTCCGATACGCATGTTCCAGACGAGGACTACGATCAGGTCGAGCAGCACTTCGATGAGCTTGAATTTGTCGATCTAACGCTCACGACAATGAATGCCTGGAATCGGATAGCGATAAGCTTCCGCAGGCCGGCGGCCGAACGCCGTTCAACGCAGGCAACCTAAACACAGAGGAGTCGTTCGCAACGGGAATACTGACGACAGCCGCAATGAAAGCAGCCGTCGACGATATTAGACTCTGTTTCGTTGCAACAGCCTCCAAGGACGGAACGCCGAACGTCTCTCCAAAAGGATCGCTCACCGTTTGGGATGGTGATCATTTGGCGTTCGCGAATATCGAGGCGCCGCGCACGATGAAGAACATAAACGAAAACCCGAAGTTGGAGGTAAATACGATCGATCAAATTTCCCGCCGTGGATTTCGATTCAAGGGGACTGGAGAGATATTCGAGAAGGGTGATGTTTTCGATCATGTCGCGAATGATATCTGGAATCGAGAGGGCGAGACGTTCCGATCCACGCGATCGTGAAGGTGCGTGTACTCGAAGCCCAAGAAATGCTGTCTCCCGCCTATTGGCTCAAGAAGGGGGGCATTTTCGAAGAGGTGCGCCAGGTGTGGGCCGGGAGGTTCGGTTACAAGATTTTCCCGAAGTGATGGTCCGGAAGAGGTGGAAATCCTGCTCCAGTGAGCAGGAACCATGAACGTGGAAGTTAACAAACGTCCGCACCCGATGACGCTCAGGTCCGGTGAGTTGATCGTGAGAGGCACGCCCGCCGGCGTCAGTCCCATCGCCGTGGAGACACAATCTCAGGCGAATAGAGGATCGGTACAATCGAGACGATCATCGGCGTGCCGGCTGGACGAATTTCGTGGGCTATCTTGGCGGACTGCCTGAGCCGGCATGGGCTCGTCCGCCGTTGGCCCTTCTGCGACCTCGCGCTATTCGGGGTTAAGCGGACAGCAGTCGGCCGATCGCTTAATGGGTGTACACGCCCTAGGTCGGCATCAGTTTGGATGGACAAATCGGGAGCGTTCGAATGGAAGAGATTTCTACTCGAGCGCTTGCTCTGACCTCCTGCGCGGGGGTCGTTGGCGTCTGAAAGCTTTAGACGCGCGCGCCGGAGAGAATGAAAACGATAACGATCCGCCATTTCTAACGGCGCGCAGACGCGAATACCCTCATCATACATCACGTCGATACTTGGTGGCAGCACGGGTAGCCAATCGATCACAACGCGGTCGATCCGCCGCTCGTGTGCGCAGGCCCCACTCTCGATGTCCAAAGAACTCGATCGAGCAGCCCAGCATGCAGGAGTTACGCCATGTCCTTTCGCTTCATCACAAACGCTATCCGCACCTACCTAATCGACTATCCTGTCGCCATCGTTTTGATGGTCGCGCCATTTCTGCTGAAGCTAGGCAAGAGCTGTCCTGTCGCGCTGTGGCTTTCGATGGTGACCCGTGTTACGGCACTGCTGCTGCCGGGACTCACGGACCACCTGACGGGGCTCGTCCGGGTCATCAGTTACTGGCTGCATCTCTGGGTGGACTGCGCATTGGGTGTGGTCTCCATCACTGCCACCTCCGCTTTCCATTTCACTGGGCTTGACGCCCGGTACCACTGGGTTCTCGCCGTTGCGGTTTTGCTGACGACCTCAGCTCTCAACACGCCCGAGGTGAGCGCCGCCCAGCGAGCGAACCTCGACACGCGGCCTGCCATTTGAGGATCGGTTCGATTTTAGCGCGCGGAAAGGAGCAAACCCATGACCGACGATGTTCGATTCTCGATGCTGCGACGCAAGCTACTTGTGGCCCTCGGAGATGCCGCAATTGGCGGGGTGACGGCGAGTGCTGTCGGGCGGGCTGCACCCGCAGGCGCTCAAGAAAGCAACAGTGGCGCTGTGCTGCCGTCGATCCTCTCATTCGACGTCAATGATTCGCTGCTCAACACCCGGCACTTGGCGCCGCTGTTTGAACGGCTATTCGGCGACGGGAAGTTGGTGAACGAACGGTATACGCAGCTGATCCTCTACCCGGAAGCAATAACGCCGGCATGGGGCCCTACACACCATTCTTCAATTTATCGGAAGCCGTGCTGAAATCGATGGGCTCGATTCACGGCATCCCGATCCAGCACGCCGACCTCGTCGAACTGGAAATGCGATCCGCTACCTCGATGCCGGGCGGGCTGAAGCAATTGATGGACGCCGGTTTCCGGCTTGTCACGCTTTCGAACTCGCCGCAGGGCGCGCAGATCATACAGCTACGGCACGCCGGCATCGATGGTTACTTTGAAAGATTGCTGAGTGTTGATCTGGTGCGTCGATATAAGCCGGCGCCGCAGGTGTATCACATGGCCGCAGAGGAGCTATATGCGTCGACGTCTGAGATTTGCATAGTGTCGACCCCTGTGTGGGATATTCTCGGGGCGCAGAACGTTGGTTGTCCAGCAGCGCTTATTGCCGGACCCGGCAATTCGACGTCACCCAAGCTGGCGGTGCATGGCAGGTCGGCAGCGCCAGTAGCTGCCGGGTCAGATCTTCCGAGCGTGACTGCGCAGCTGATCAAACTCTGGCGTTGACGACGTTCGGGGCGACACTCGGCGGCTACACCAAGCCCTTCCCTACCTCCGCAGCCAGACGCCGTCGTGTCATGCGGCTGAAGTTCGCTCCGCCCTTGGACTGGCGGTCGACGCTCACGTGCCTTTCGCCGCGGGCCATCCCCGGAATCGCGGAGCGATGTCGTCTTCGACTACGACCAGCGCACAAGCGCGGAGGACCTGGTTCCGGTGCTTTATAGCCTGAGCGGCTCCACGCCGACGCCACACTACCCGCTTCCCATGGCGCAGGCGAGTGGAATGGAAACCATAACGACCGGGCATTTCTAATGGTTGGCGTGCCGGCATAGCGTTTCTGTGCATCTAACCGGGCTGACTTGTGACGGTTGTGCGGAGTGCTTGCCAGCATAGGGCAGCGTGATCGTCCTCTTGGGTGGCTGGGCTCTCCGCGTCGCAAGAACCCGTTCGAGCAACCAAGCACCAGGGGTCACTGATGTCGTTCCGCTTCATTACCAAATCTATCCACGCCTACCTGATCGATTATCCCGTCGCGATCGTCCTGATCACAGCGCCGTTCGTGCTGAAGCTCGGCCAGAGCGGAACGGTCGCGATGTGGCTTTCGGTTGTTGTCGGTGTCGCCGCGCTGCTCTTGGCCGCTGTGACCGACCATCCCACCGGTCTCGCCCGCATCATCCCCTACTGGCTGCACCTTTGGGTCGATCGCGCCGTCGGGGTGGTGTTTGTCATCGCACCCTTTGCCTTCAAATTCGGTGGGCTCGACGCCTCGTACTACTGGGTCCTCGCTGCCGCTGTCCTGCTCACGACGTCCGTCTTTAACGCGCCTGAGAAGCCAGTCGCGACGCGTTCGGGATTGGACACGCGCACAGTGGGTTAGCCATGACGGCCCCACGCACAGCGCACCAAGCCTCGAGCACAATTTGAGTGCGAGCAACAGAGTGCTGCACCCGCGCCGGCTTGATAGACCGTCGAGCTCTTCGGCCCTGTGAAGAGGCATGCATCGACCGCAACCCCCTTTAGGGCCGAGCCGCGTCAAGCATGGCTGATCGTCGTGGTCGCTGGGGGGGCGTTCTTCCGCTGAGGAGATGGTCGCTGCTTCTTGGGAATTGGCCTCACGCCGGAAGCTATCCATCTTTATTTTGAATTTGCCGTCGCGCTCGTCGAAACGCCCGATCGGTGGCTATAAATCGCGCCAACATCGGAGCGACGAGTGAGTTCAGATCAATTGTATGACCACCCTCTTGTTCTAGCACTTCGGCATAGACTCTTAGATCATGGTAAATCGCAGACGCCGGCTTTATCGTCATTGTGACCGGCTTTTCATCCTCGATGGCGCCTATCTTCAGTTTGCTCACGTCGGTCGCCCCCCGATTGACGATCACGTTCACGGGAAAGCCTGGCCCGATTGTCAATGTGGGTTGAAGAGTGCCGGACGCTCGGACGCCGATTGAGGACCCTGGGCATTGGGTTTGTCATAAGGTAAAGTTGAGCGCCGAGGAACCGGCGAGCTTACTAAGCGCTCAAATTTCTGGCGACGCGCCGCCACAGTTCATCGACCGCTGCGGCGGGCTTAAGATCGGAGCTAGGTAATCGGTTTGCGCAGCACTTCCTCTCGCTACGGCGCGGGCGCCCAGGCCCTCCATTGGCTGACCGTCGTGCTGGTTCTCGCCGCCTTTGTGCTGAGCAAGGGTGACGGCTATTCGCTCTATTCCGCCGCCGCGGATGGGCTCCGTAGGATTCACGAGACGCTCGGGGTGCTCGTCTTCATTGTCGTCGTGCTGCGGCTGCTATGGCGGCTGATCGACAGCGCGCCCGCGAAGCAGCCGATGCCGCGATGGATGGCTGCGGCTGCGAAGGTTGTCCACTTCGCGCTTTATGCACTCCTCATCGCGATTCCAGCAACGGCGGTGCTCGGTACCTGGCTCGAGGGGATTCCCGTCACCCTTCCTGGATTCGACATCGCCCCCCAGATCACGAAGGCGCATGGACTGGGGCAACTGATCATGGAAATGCACACCACCCTCGGAAGCGCCATCCTCTGGGTTGCCGGTGTGCATGCAGCCGCGGCTCTCTTCCATCACTTCTATCTGCGCGACGGAGTCTTTCAGTCGATGGCTCCGGGCGCATGAATGATTAGTCTTACTGCGAACATCCACTGCTTCCAGGCATCGCAGATTGTTCCTGCGATGCTGGGACCCATCGGCTCATATCGCGAGTTTGAGGATACTTGGAAATCGCTCCCGCCCTTGCTTACCAAGTCGGCCTAACTCCCTTTGCCGGCAATCGGGTACGAATGACCGTCGCGGAGCGCAACTTCCAGCAATACTGGATGGCCGTCACCGGCTTCTCACTCGCTCCGGACGATCAAACGTTCAGAAGATTGCTACATTGGAATCTGCGCTCGATTTGCTCAACGGCCTCTTGATGCAAGAGCTGACACGCGCGAGACGACAAATTTCGACATGACATCGTTCAACCTAGTGCTCAATCAGACCGATCAGATGAGTTCAAACCAGAACAATTGTAAGCGCTTAGCCGCAACCCTATTGATGCCGGCTTGACGTTTTGCGGAATCGCCATGGCATGAGATCGTCGATCTCGCTTTGGGAATGACCAGCGATGATTGCCTCGAGTGTTTCGGCGATGTAGGCAACGGGGTTGACGTCGTTGAGCTTACAGGTGGCAACGATCGACGCCAGCAAGGCCCAATTTTCGGCTCCAATCTCGTGACCGGCGAAGAGCGCGTTTTTCCGGGTCAAGCAGATCGGCCGGATCGCGTTTTCAACGTTCTGGGTGCGGCGCAACAGAATATATGGCCCCACCTCTTTGCATGCTGGTCAAGGAACTGTCCCGCTCTAACCCGCCGCAACGGCGTGGTCGCCGCGCACCTGCGCGGTCAGCCGCATCAGGCCACCGGTTATCGCGATAACGGCAAGATAGACCAAAAGCTGCATTTGCGTCGGCTGATCGGTATAGCCGATCAGCGTGTGCAAGGCGCGTCCGGGGATGCTGGCTTCAGACAACAGCCAGCCCGAGTCCCACACGACGGTATCGAGCGACGTTAGCCAGTTGGCGCGCTCCAGGAAAGCAACGGCCTGCGCTGCCATGCCCGCCGCGAGGAGCGTGATCAGAACCGTCGTCGTTGCGAACAGCGCGCGCGGCGGAATCCGCACCAGGCCCAAATAGGTCACGAGACAAACCGCGGCACCGAGCAAGAGGCCGAGGCAGCCGCCGATGGTCAGACCCAGGGCCGAACCGCCGTCGGAGGCCGCGACGCCATAGAGAAACAGTGCGACCTCGCTGCCTTCGCGCAGCACGGCGACGCCGACCACGACGGCCAGCGCCAATAGCGGCTTGCTGCCCTCGGCCACCGCCCGGCCGATCGCGCGCATCTCGCCGGCAATCTCCCGGCCGTGGCGCGCCATCCAGACATTGTGCCAGGTCAGCATCACAACGGCGACCCCGAGGACGGCGGCATTGAACAGTTCCTGGCCCATGCCTTCGAACAGCTGCGACAGGCCGCCGGCAAACGCCGCGACCACGCATGCGCCCGCCACGCCCGCGAGAGCACGCCGCCGACAATCCAGCTATTGCGATGCTTAACGGAGCGCGTCACCGCGAGCACGATGCCGATGATTAGACCGGCCTCGAAGACTTCGCGGAAGACTATGATGAGCGCGGCGAGCACGAAACGAGGACCTTATTCGACGACCAGGGCGCCACGCGCTTTCTCGCTGAAGTCATCATAGAACTCATAGCGCCCAGCCTTGAGAGCGCGGACGTTGATCACACCCTGGCTCTTGGCGGCCACGACCTTTTCCACCCTGAGCGAAGTGCTTTCGAACTCCATCGCCTTGCCGTCGAGATTCCTGATCCGGAACACGACCGGCTTGTCCGCCGGCGCACGTACCTCGCGCGGCTGAAACTGCCCGTTGGAGTAGCTGATCTGAATTTCCGTCGCCTGCTGGGCCGATGCTGTCGGCAGTGGCAGCATCGCCGTGCAGAGCGCTGCGAGAGCGAGCTTCCTGGTCATGGTCAAAACGTACATCTCTGAGCCTTCGCATTTGAGGGATGTCAGAACTCGACGGCGAATTTGAGTTTGGCGCGGTTGCGCTGGAACTCGGCGAGATTGAGCGAGAACGGGGTTCCGACTTCGCGACCCCATACCTGCGTGTTCCAGGCCGCCGTCATAAACATCTTCGGCGTGAATCGGACATAGAGCGTCGGACCGAGCATCACGGCATCGCCGGTAAAGGCCGAGAGCGCGAAGTCGTCGTAATGGCGCAGATACCAGACTTCGCCTCCGATCACGACATCGGGCGTGACGCGGAACGACAGCGCCGCGGAGCCGCCGAGCTTGGTTTCCCGAATGGTCTTCGAGAAGGCGTTCATGCTCCCAGCGGGTGATTCTTCGCTCCTTGCCGGTGGTGCAGTTCTGCTTGATGGCGCAGCGCTGGCAGGCCTTGGTCGAGTAGCGGCGCAGGATTAATCCGTTTTCTTCGGTCGTGAAGGAATAGGCGAGCCGCTCTCCCGCCGGACATATGTAAACATCCCCCTCGACGACGTAGCGGAAGTCCTGCTTGCCGAAGCGCCCTTCCGTCTTTGAGTTCGAGGTCATCGGCTTTGGCAGCGTGACCGTGATGCCAGCTTCCTCGCATGCCAGGATTTGTTCGCTGCTGAAGTCGCCGCGATCAGCGACGACATCGAGGCTCGTGGCTTCCAGCGTCGTTTTCGTTTCCTTGGCCACGTTGGCGAGCTGCGACCGGTCGGTACCGACGTTGGTCACCTCATGCGTGACGATCAGATGATGCTTGGTGTCCACGGCGACCTGGACGTTGTAGCCCACGACGCCAGAGCCTCGGCCGCTCGTCGCCATCGAACGAGAATCAGGATCGGTCAGCGATATCCGCTGGTCAGGTGTGGCGATCATCCGCGCCTCCAGTGCATGAAGGCGCTTCATCTCCTCCTTCAGCCTCGCGATCTTCTCCATCAGCCGGGTCGTCTTGGTTGTGCGCGCCAGCGACGGCTCCTGCCGATCCGCGCTGTCCAGTTGGTGCAGATAGCGACCGACGCTCTCCTCGATCTGCGCCATGCGCCGTTCCATCTTGGCGCGCGTGAAGTTCTTGTCTCGGTTGTTCACCGCCTTGAACTTGCTGCCATCGATCGCAACGCTGGCTTCCTCAGCGAACAGGCCCATAGCGCGGCAGAGCGCAACGAACCGAGCGCAGACCCGCCGGATGGCACGGCCGTTGTCCTTGCGGAAATCCGCAATTGTCTTGTGATCGGGAACAAGGCGGCCAGTGAGCCACATTACCTCAACGTTGCGTCCAGCCTCACGCTCGAGCCGGCGGCTCGACTGAACCCGGTTGAGGTAGCCGTAGATGTAGAGCTTCAGCAGTACCGACGGATGATACGAAGGCCGGCCGGTTGCCTCGCGATCAACGCCGCCGAATCCAAGCTCGGCCAGATCGAGTTCGTCGACAAAGACGTCGATGACGCGAACTTGATTGTCCTCGCCGATCCAGTCTTCCACGCATTCAGGAAACAAAGTGCTCTGCCCACGATCCGCACCCTCAATGAAGCGTTTCATCCGATCCCCCACAAATCGTGCGGGAATCATATCGCGCGAATCACGTCAGTCGCAGCGTTTTCACACACTCAGGGTCATTCGCGACGAACCCAACCGATCATCACCGACATCCGATGTCCGCTTCGTCCCGCTTGCGACCGAAACGGCGTGGCACCGCAATATGTCGCGAAGGGCCAATTTCGGACTCGTGCACTGCGGCAAGAATACTCTACTCGATAACCTCGTCGGCGGTGGAGGCTTGCCCCATAAGACAGCAATCCACCCGCATGAGCGACGATCATCAGCACGAACTGCGCGGCCAGCTTAACGACGCAGCCAGTCAAGGGGAATTGGCTCGTCCAGGCGGTGGTGAGCATTAGCCTTAAAAATCTTAAAACACTCGTCTTGGAAGCGCGCAATAGCAGGCGATAAATCTACTGCGTTCACTGAGATAGTTCCTGTGCTGGTGTTATACGAGAACCGGGATCTCGCCGATTTCAACATGGCCCAAAACTTCGTATTCTGATCAGCAAACTTAGGATTTAAAAACACTATTCCGGTCGCGTACGCAGCGCTTGCGTAAGGCACCAAGAAGGTGAAATCCGCCGGCTCGTTTGAATCCGCCCATGCCGTAAAATTATAATTGGGGGGAGGTTTGGCTTCAGGGCGCCCAGCAATCGAGCGGGGATCAGAAATTCTAATAAAGGCCACGTACGTTATTGTGGCGTCGGAACACCTGACGGCAAGATTCCCCGTGTCGGAGTGAAGCGTGATCACAGAGTCCTTCTTGGTGATAATCCAATCACCAAAGCGGCCTAAAGTGTCAGAGCCTGCCGGTGCCCACGCTTGTGAATCTAATCGATTTCCAGGCTCCACAGTCACGTCGCCTGTAACTTCTCTGGTGAGACCGACATGTCCGCGCTTTTTCGCAGACGACCGCTCTGCGGACCTCACGCTGGTTGCAAAGGTCTTTGCAATCGCAGGATCGGGCTTGAGCGCCGTCGGCTTCGGCTCGGCTGGCCGGCTCATCTCAACCCTGTCGAAACAAGGTTGCGGCCCACACCCCAGGAAGTATCCCCGTGACGGCGCGAACCAGCCAAAGCCGATCAAGATTCCAGCCAGCACGCCAATAAAAAGCAGTCCCATCCGATTCCCCTCCTCGGGGGCGGAGCTCCGCTCGCACTTGCGACTTGGACGTAATTCTGCGCTGGTGGCCTATCCTTCGCGCAAAAGCGTTAAACCCCCATTAAGCGCACGCCGCTTGCCACACGGGCCAGACTGGCATCTAGTTCCCGTTCACACGAAAGCGCAGCGACTTGGGGCCGACGAGGGTGAGCACGTCGCCCGGGCGTTTCCAGGTCTCGACGCTGCCGAGCGCGGCGACGAGGTCGTCGTCGGCCTGCGCCTTGGCGGACGGGCAGGAACGATCCTGGATCTGGCCGGGGACGAAGATGACGGTGTTGCCGGCGACCGAGAACTGGCCCTTGCCGCCCTTGCACCAGAGCTCCAGCACCACCTCGCCATTGTCGCCGATCTCGATGTTCGGGATTCGCTTTGAGCCCGGCTGCGGCAGCGCCTCGAGCGTCATCTCGGTGCCGAAGGGGAAACCATCCTCCGCACGCGCGACAGTGGACACTGCGAGCATTGCAACCGTCGCACACACGATCTGCTTGAGCGAAACCATGAAACCTCTCGACCGACCTGATTTGCCGCACCTTCTATAAGACAGCAGCGCCATTGAGAAGG
>NZ_LGHM01000012.1 GCF_001908185.1 Bradyrhizobium sp. AS23.2 | reverse complement strand
ACAACGTCTCGTTCTCGCGACTTGTTTCGCCCGAGCTTTGCTTCGTCGCTCCGCCCTCTCTTGAACCAAGAGGGCGCAGGGAAGGCCGGGTGCCGGCCGGCACCCATGAGTCCGCTGTGCGCATGTAGCGCAGGAAAAAATGCACAGCGGCAGACAGGTGAAGCCCAACACACGGCCTTCCCTGCGCAGTGGCTTTACGGCTTATGCCGCGCTCTCCCGGGAGCCGAATTCCTTTGGTCTCCCTCGCTCCACGAATTGACGGCGAAAGTCCGCCCGGTTGAGCCGGCTTTCACCTCCGCAAAAGCTTGACCGTAGCAACGACGGCCAGGACCACACGGTTTTGCCGTACGCACGGTTCGTTGGCGCCACAGGGTTCGACAGCGTTGTGCACGTTGCCATCGAAATACTGGCGAGACGAACCTGACAGCGCCGCTCATCTAGCACGAAGCCTCGGGCTCACGGAGAGCAATCCGCCCTGCCCGCACCTCTCGCGCCCGACGCTGCCGCGTCCACCGCAACCCGGCTCGCGAAACGTGACGACACATGATCGCCCCTCAAGGTAGAGCTGGGATGGGCGACACATACGACAAATCCGAATTTCGGTAAAGTGGAATGTTTTTGTGGACGCGGGTTGACGACCCACTAGGTGTTTTGCCCGATGGGCAACGCGAGGACTGGTCGGCTCGTAGCCCGGATGGAGCGCAGCGCAATCCGGGTGGCTGGTCACCAGGAACGCCCCCCCGGATTTCGCTGCGCTCCATCCGGGCTACGTCCTGAGGGCTCGCTACACCGGATCGAACGCCCGGATCGGCGGCAGGTTGCCCGTGAACTTCTCCACCTCCACCGTCGTAAGCTGCCCCGTGCAGCCTTGCGCGAAGGACGAAGTGCCGATGTCGCGGGTGAGCACGTTCGGATTGCCGTGAACGCAGAGCGGCGCCTCGTCCTCGGGATCCATCGGGTCGCACCAAGCGCCGGTCGGGAGCTGCACCACACCGGGCGCAATGCCGTCGGTGACATGCGCTGCCGCGAGGCAGGCGCCCCGCTCATTGAACAGGCGGATGATGTCGCCGTCCTTGATGCCGCGGGCGTCCGCGTCGCGCGGGTTCATGCGCGCGACCTCGCGGCCGCGATGTTTTGCGGCAAGCGAATGTCCGCCGAAGTCGAGCTGGCTGTGCAGGCGCGTCACCGGCTGGTTGGCGACGAGGAAGCATGGGGCGCCAGGCTTCGGCATGTCGGTCTTCTTCAGCCAGACCGGATGGCCCGGACAATCCGCATCGCCATGGCCCGCAATCTTCTCGGAGAAAATCTCGATGCGGCCGCTCGGCGTCGGCAAGGCATGATTGACCGGATCTTCGCGGAAGCGGCGCAGGCGGCCGCCGTCGTCGGGCTGCTGCGGCACGACCAGACTGCCGCGCTGCCAGAATTTCTCGAAACTCGGCGCCTCCAGTCCGCGCGCTTCGAGCGAGGCGCGGGTCGGCTCGTAGAGGTGCTCCAGCCACTGGCGTGACGTGCGTCCCTCGGTGAAGGGTTCGCGCGCGCCGAGACGCTCGGCGAGATCGGCGAAGATCTCGTAGTCGTCGCGCGCCAGGCCAAACGGCTCGGCGATCCGGTGCATGGCGACCATGAGGGGATCGTTGGTGGAATAGCCGATATCCTCGCGCTCGAGCGTCATCGTCGAGGGCAGCACGATGTCGGCGTGCCGCGCCGTCGCGGTCCAGGCGAGCTCGTGCACGACGAACGTATCGAGTTGCGCAAAGGCCTTGCGCAGACGGTTGATGTCCTGGTGGTGATGGAAGGGATTGCCACCGGCCCAGTAGACGAGCCGGATGTCCGGATAGGTGCGCGTCTCGCCATTGTAGCGATAGGTACTGCCAGGGTTGAGCAGCATGTCGGCGATGCGCGCCACAGGAATGAAATCCCTGACGCCATTGCGGCCCTGCCCCAGCGTCGGCCCCGGCACATCGTTGACGCGGCGACCGTAATAGCCGATCGCCCCGAGCGAATAGGCATAGCCGCCGCCGGGAAGGCCGATCTGGCCGAGCGCGGCCGCCAGCACCATGCCCATCCACACCGGCTGTTCGCCATGTTCGGCGCGCTGCAGCGAATGGGAGACGGTGATCAGCGCGCGCTTTCCGGCAAGGCGACGCGCGAGCTTGTGGATCGTGGCCGCATCGACGCCTGAGATCGCGGCGGCCCATTCGGCGTGCTTGGCTTGCCCATCGCTCTCGCCCGTGAGATAGCGCAGGAAGACCGGCCAGCCTTCGGTGTAGCGATCAAGGAAGGCCTGGTCGTGCAGGTTTTCCGCAACCAGCGTGTGGACGATGCCGAGCATCAGCGCGGTGTCGGTGCCCGGCACGCAGGTCATCCATTCGGCTCCGGCCTCGACAGGCAGATCGTCGCGCAGCGGACTGACCAGGATGAACTCGCAACCGCGCCGGCGCGCAGCTTCCATGGCGCTGCGCTCGACATGCTTGCTGATCGAGCCACCGGCCACCATGGAGTTCTTCAGCGCCATGCCGCCGAACGCCAGCACGATCTCGGTCTCGGCTGCGATCTGCTCCCAAGTGACGTTGCGCTTGGTGATGTCTTCATAGCCCGCCAGGATCTGCGGCAGCAGCACCGAGGACGCGCCCGAGGAATAGGTGTTCACCGAGCGCACATAGCCGCCCAAGGCGATGTTGAGGAAGCGATGCACCTGGCTCTGCGCGTGATGGAAGCGGCCCGCGCTGGACCAGCCATAGGACCCACCGAACACGGCGCCGGGACCGCGCGTGTCGCGGATGCGGCAGAGCTCGTCGCCTAAGAGATCAAGCGCCTTCTCCCAACTTACGGAAACGAATTCGTCGCGGCCGCGGCGATCATCGGGGCCGGGCCCGCGCTCAAGCCAACCGCGACGAATCGCCGGCTGCGCGATACGCGCCTGGTGGCGGAGCGCACCGGGGAAATTGTCGATGATGCCGTTCGGATCGGGATCGCCCGCATAGGCCCTGACCTCGAGCCCGGCTTCGCTTTGGCGCGCGGAAAACACGCCCCAGTGCGAGGTGTGCGGCTTGAAGCCGTCGGACAGGTCAAGGCCGGGGTCGGGGAAGCCAATCGTCTCATTCATCGCGCGTTCCCTTTCGCGAACCGTTGTTCGCATATCCGCTCCCGTCGCAATCATCGACACAATATAATAAGGCGCTCGCCTGAAGGGCAACGGATTACCATTGTCTGGAACCGGCAAGCATAGCGGCATCGCGCAGATCGCACAGGCCGGCAGCGCCATTCACTCTCGTGTCCCGGACGCGCTGCAGCGCGCAACCGTTGCGCAGAGCCGGGCCCCAGAAGACAACACGACACAGCGCAGCAACCTGGGCCCCGGCTCCGCAGCGCTGCATCGGGGGCACGAGAGCGTGATTCAACCTCGCGATTGCAATTCTCAACCCGCAGACACACCTTCGCATTCCCGCGCCTGATCTCGCCCGAGCTTTGCTTCGTCTCTCCACCTGCTGCGTGTTCCTACTCGATCAACCCGCCGTGTCTCCGGTGGTTCGCTCGAGATTCCGGATGTGCGCGCGAAGAAGCGACACGGCCCTCTCGAACTCCCGTTTCCTCAGTGCGTTTACAATCTGGCGATGCGCAAGACTTGAACCGGGTTTCCAGCCAGCGGAGCGCGTTGCGGAAAAGATGATCCGAGAGTTTGCCAGTTGAAGATCGTCGAGCATGGACAGCAGTCTGGGCATCTTGCAGGGTGACACGATCTCCCTGTGGAATGCGCGATTGGCTCGCTCCCAGTCGACTATCGATTGAGCTTGGTCGCCCGCAAGGAGCGCTCTTTCGACTCGATCGAAGCACGCGGCGTTCATTCTGGGAGCGGCCAAGGTGAGTGCTAGTGTCTCAAGAGCGGCACGGATTTCGACGACTTCCTGCACTGATGCAGGATCAAGCGGAGATACACGCACACCGCGGCGAGGCACGTTAACAACCAGCCCGCGGGATCGCAGCAGTTGGAACGCTTCACGCGCGGGCACATGGCTCGCGTCGAACTCCTCGGCCACATGGTCCTGCCGAAGAGGTGTTCCGGGAGCCAGCTCTCCGGAAACAATGCGTTCTCCGATCACGTTTGCAATCCGCTCAGCAACTGTTTCAGCCATCTGCATCTCATAGATAATCTATGTAATTCCAAATTGACCAGCTCCCCTTGTCGGGTCAAGTACAAAAGTACGGCGCAAATAAATAGATTATCTATGAAGTTTGCTCGTGATCAGCACGACGGGCAAGGAGAAGCGAGAATGCTGGACCCGGAAGACTATTCGCTAGCGGCGGAGAGCAGGAAGCTGCGGAGGTGGACACTTGAGGAGGCGCGCTCCTTGTATGAGCGTCCCTTCAACGATCATCTGTTCCATGCGCACACACTGCATCGGGCCAACTTCGATCCCAATCGGGTGCAGCTCAGCAAGCTGCTCAACATCAAGACCGGTGGCTGCCCGGAGGATTGCGGCTACTGCAGCCAGTCCATTCATCATCTCTCGGGGGTGAAGGCGTCGAAGCTGATGACCCCAGAGCAAGCCGTCGAAGAGGCGCGCAACGCGAAGGAAAGCGGCGCCACGCGATATTGCATGGGAGCCGCCTGGCGCAGTCCCAAGCCGCGCGACGAGGCGACAATTGTCGCAATGGTGAAGGGCGTGAAAGCCCTTGGCCTCGAAACCTGTATGACGCTCGGCATGTTGTCGCCCGAGCAGGCCCAGACTTTTGCCGACGCGGGCCTCGATTACTACAATCACAACATCGATACTTCCGAGCGATTCTACCCGGAGGTCGCGACGACCCGCACTTTCAAGGAACGACTGGAAACACTGGCCTATGTTCGCGAAGCGGGCATGAAGGTTTGCAGCGGGGGAATACTTGGGCTCGGCGAAAGCGAGGATGATCGCATAGACATGCTGATGACCTTGGCGAATCTGCCGACGCCTCCGGAAAGCGTCCCCATCAACATGCTCATCCCGATGAAAGGCTCCAAGCTCGCGGATGCCGCGCCGATCGATCCGATCGCGTTTGTTCGCATCGTGGCCCTCGCCCGCGTTCTTATGCCGCGATCGCATGTTCGCCTGACCGCTGGGCGCAGCTCCATGTCGGACGAAATGCAGGCGCTTTGTTTTTACGCAGGCGCGAACTCGATCTTCATCGGCGACACGTTGCTGACGGCAGCCAATCCTGGCGATGATCGTGACTCAAGTCTTCTGCACAGACTTGGCCTCACGGCAGAGACAGCGTGACGGCGCCTATGCCTGGGACGTCTTCGAGGATGCAGCCGAGAGCGGACGCTTCCTGGAAACGTTCATGGTCGCGTCCTGGCTCGAGCATCTCCGACAGCATCAGAGCGTGACCAGGCGCTTCTCTACTTCGAGATCGTCTCGACCCTGGCGCTGCTCATCGGGTTCGCCGCCGCCCATGTGGCGATCCCTGGCGCCGGCTTCAACGTCGACCCGGCGACACCTGCTGCGGTCGCGGCATGCCGGCGCGGTCGACGAGCAAATCCGTCAGCCCTGCGCCCAGCCACATGCCGGCGAGAACGAGCCAGGCTGTGAGCGCGAACACCGAGGCGCCGGTCACTCCGGCGCCGACCGCGCAGCCGCCGGCGAGCATCGCGCCGAACCCCATCAGCACCGCGCCGAGCAAATAGCGCCGCATGCCGAGCCCGTCCGAGAACCCCTCGAGCTTCAGTTCATCCGCGCTCGTTCCGGCGACGAACGAGCCGAGGAACACACCGGGAATGATGCCGAGATCGAAACCGAGCCGGAGCTGCGCGCTGTTCAGCACCAGCATCAACAATTCGGCCGATGGTCCGCTGAAGGTGAGACTCTTCAACGTCACCGGCGCGAAGGACGCCTGCGAGAGCTGGTAGGTGAAGAGCCAGCCGGCAACCACTGCCGCGCCGGTTGCGAGCGCGGACAGGATCAGGCGGCGCGGCAGCTGGCTGCGAAAGGCGAAGGCGAGCCCCGCAATCAACCACAATCCGCCGAATGCGAGCTTCTCGGGCGTGCCGGCGCCGAAAACGGCCACGATGTCGCGCGAGGGGCCGCCGTCGACCAGCCACAGATTAGTCACCCATTCGCGCGCGGGCGATAGCAAGCCGCGATAGGAAGCCTGCGCGGTGACCGCAAACACCAGGCCCGACAGCAGCGCTCGGAGATTGCCGTTGGCCGAGAGCACGAGCAGCCGGCTGGCGCAGCCCCGCGCGAGGATCATGCCGCAGCCGAACATCGCGCCACCCACAAGCGCGCCGGAGATGCTGCCCTGCTGCGCGAGCTGGCGCGCCTCGGACACGTCGAGCCACTGAAGCGCGACCAGCGCTTGCGTGCCCACCAGCGCCGCCGCGAAGGTCAGGAGCCAGACCGCCAGGCGCGGCCCGCCCTCACCGCGGGAGAATTCGACGGCCGCGGCGCGCAGGCAGAAGCGGCTGCGCTGGGCGAAGAACCCGAAGACGCCGCCAACCAGGAGAGCGCCGAGCCATGACAGCCGGTCTTCCCCCAGGAAATCGATGACGGTGGTCAGCACGGCCGCCTCAGTGTTGCATTGAGGTCTGGCAATCTACTGCGCGGCACGGCCTCGCTGTATGAGCCAAATCAAGGCCGGCCAATCTGTAGGAGATCGCCGCGCCCGGTCAGGGACGCAGATAGGCATATCCCTGCTGCTGCAGCTCGGCGAGCCGCACCACTCCGCCCTTCTCGGCAACGACAAAGCCGGGGATGAGATCGTCAAGCTTCACGCCTTGCGCCTTCATCGTGTTGGCGCAGGCGTCAAATCCGACGCCGGCATCGGCGAGCTTCTTCATCATCGCAATGGTGTGGTCTTCGGCGGCGAGCGCGTGGAAAGCGCGCAGCGCCGGCCCATGCACGACCAGCCTGATGTCGGCCTTGCCGGGCCCGCCGACGCCGTCGACGTGGTTCTGGAGATTGCCGAGAACGAAGATGACGCGATCGGCATCGGCGAGGTGATAAACGACGCGCTGCCGCGCCGGCGTTTCCGCCGCCGCGGCCGCTTCGCGCACCGCGAAGGCGCCAAATAGCCCGGCAAGGCTCGCGCGAAGCATGGATCGACGCTGCATGGTCCCTCCCTATCTTGTCTGCTTGATGAACTCGGCGATCCGATCGGCCACATCTTCCGCGAACAGGTCGCGGAAGAAATGATCAGCATCCTCGATTTTCTCGAGCTTTATCCTGCCGCCGCTCGAATCGGCTGACGGCGCGAAGGACGCTATCACATCAGGCACGACCGTATCCTTGGTTGCGGCGAGCACCAGCACAGGCAGCTTGAGCCGCGCCACCAGCGCCGCAGTGTCCTGGCCGGCATCGGCCGCATAGAAGGACGCAAAGGCGCGCGCAGTCACCACGGCGTTGCGGCAATAGATGAAGCCCGGCACGTCCATCCACTCTCCGCCGCGCCCCGCCGCGACTTCCTTCGTCGCCTGCTCCAGGAACGGTTCGAGGAGCTTGCCATAGGTCTGGGCATATGAGGCGCGCAAATCGGCCTCAGCTTTCGCCGTCACCGGCGCCAGCAGGACCGCACCCGCCACCGGCGGAGCTTGGCTCGCCGCCAGATAGCGCGCGACCTGATTGCCGCCGCGCGAATGACCGAACACGTAGACCTGGCTCGACAGGCCCCTCACGCGGTTCACCCAAGCGCCGATCTCCGCAACCGCATCGTCGACCAAATAGTCATGCCGTACGGCGCAGTCATACATGCCCTTGCGGCGATCCAGCCCCAGCGACAGCGTGTGGGCGAGCGAGGCGATGCCGCGCTGCTCGAGCGCCTTCGCGACGCCTTGAATGACCTCCATGTCCTTGTGGGCGAGCGTGCCATGAGTCATCACGACGAGTGGCGTATCGGGCCCCATGGAGGCCGGCGCACGCAGGGTCGCCAGGGTCGTGCGGCCGTCGATCGACAGCTCGAGCTCCTGCTCGGCCGCGCCCGCAGGCCGCGCGAGCGTGAGCAAGACAACCAGTCCCATCAACCATCGCATCGGTGACCGTCTCCTCACGGCCGGACGATTGTCCAGCTCTTTTCTGCAAGTTCCATCAGGGCGGCAACACCGACCTGGGTGACGCTGACGCCCTCGATCAGCGGAGGTCGCCTGCCCTCCTTCACCGCAAGCGTCTCCAGCGTATTGCCGCAGCCGATGAAGCTTACATTGGGCATCGATTTCAGGAAATTTGCCAGGCGCTCCTTCACCGGCGAGCGGTCTTCGAGCAGCATGTCGAGGCCGCCGTTGAAGGCGACCATCACGATCTCGACATCCTCGCCCTGCCCCGAATAATGCCGCGAGACATTGGCTGCAACATCGAGAACGGCGCGCATCTTGGCCGGATCGTCGTCGCTGATCTGAAGCGCAAGCTTGTGCGGCGCGGCCGCTCGGGACGGGACGGCCGGAGTTGTCGCAATGAAGGCGGCCGCGACGAGACCGCGAAGCAATCCGCGGCGACTGGCCCGGCCGCGGCTCACTCCACGCCCCGCGGCTTTCCGTTCTTGGTATCCTCAGGAGTCACGTCGATGACGGCGGCGCGCGCGGTGATCTTCACCGGCGCGATGCAATCCTTCATGCAGGGGTCCTTCTGCCAGAAGGATTTCTCGCTGGTGGCGCGATCGTCCATCACAAAACCCTGCTCGTTCGGCATCTTGATCGTGGCAAGGTTCTTGTTGTTCAGCTCGAAGTTCTGGTCGGTGACGACGTCGTTCAGGTACAGGACGTAGGCGACCAGCGCATAATATTCATCGACGGAGAACGACTCCGCATTGCCGTAAGGCATGGCGTGACGGACATAGTCGAATACGGTCGAAGCGTAGGGCCAGTAGGAGCCCACCGTCTTGACCGGGTTGTCAGAGGTCAGCGAGCCCTTGCCGCCGGCCAGCACCGGCCAGCGGCCGTTGCCCTCGCCGAACTCGCCGTGGCAGGTCGAGCAATTGTCCATGAAGAGCTTCTCGCCCTGGGCGACCGTACCCTTGCCTTCCGGCAGGCCCTGGCCGTCAGGCCGGACGTCGATATCCCAGCCGCGGATCTCGTCGGGGGTCGGTGCGCGGCCGATGTGATAGCGCGGGCCGCCCTTGGCGTCCGTTTTCTGTTGCGCGAGTGCCGGTGCGCTCACCGCGCAAAGGAGCACCGCCGCTGCAATGACCTTAAGCGACTTCGACATTCTCGACCTCACCATTGGCCTGTACATGCCAGGTCTGGATGCCATTGTTGTGATAGATGGAGTTGACGCTGCGGATCTTGCGCAGCTCGGCCTTGCTCGGCTGCACATAGCCGGTCTCGTCCTGCACGCGCGACTGCAAGAGCAGCGGCTCGCCATTCCAGTCGAACTCGTAGTAGAAGCGCGTCAGCGCCTTGTCGAGAACGGGCCCGTCGAGCCGCGCCGGCCACCAGTTGCGGCCGCCGTCGAGCGAGACGTCCACGCGCTTGACCTTGCCGTTGCCGCTCCAGGCAAGCCCTGAGACGACGGTGAAACCCTTGCCGTGCTTGATCGGCGCCTGCGGGCTCGGGCTCGTGATCACCGACTTGGCGTCCATCGCCCAGGTGAAGCGACGCGCCTTGCCGTTCGGCATGAGGTCCGTGTATTTCGAGGTCTCCTCGCGGGTGTGCCAGGGCTGATCACCCACCTTGATGCGACGCAGCCACTTGATCCAGAGATTGCCCTGCCAACCGGGCACCACGAGCCGCATCGGATAGCCCTGTTCGGGGTAGAGCGCCTCGCCGTTCATCTTGTAGGCGATGATGCAATCGTCCAGCGCCTTCTCGATCGGCAGGCTACGATCCATTGCTGCGGCATCGGCACCTTCGACCAGCAGCCACTTGCCGTTGCTCTTGACGCCGGCTTCCTCCAGCAGCGCGCGCAGCGAGACGCCCGTATACTGCACGCAATGGATCATGCCATGAGTGAACTGGCAGCCATTGAGTTGGGCGCCGCGCCACTCCATGCCTGAATTCGCAGCGCACTCCATGAAGTGAATGCGATTGACACGCGGATAACGCTTCAGCTCGTCCAGCGTGAGGATCAGTGGCCGCTCCACCAGCCCATGGATCATCAGGCGATGATCGGCCGGATCAATCTCCGCAATCCCGCCGTGGTGGCGCTCGAAACAAAGGCCGTTCGGCGTGATGATGCCTTCGAGCTCGTGCAGCGGGGTGAAGCTCACCGAGGACTCGCGCGAGGCGGTCAGCCATTCGACGTCGCGCCGGATGACCTCCTTCTCGAATTTCGACGGTTTGCCATAGGGGCGCACAGCGACGCCCTCACCAAGCGACTTCGTCCATTCCGGTACGTTGGGCGGCTGGTTCGCCGGATTACCGCCGCCGGCAAAGGCGGGCTTCGCGAGCACCGATGCTGCAACGCCGGCGCCAGCGGCCAGGAAATTGCGTCGGGACTGCCGGGGACTATCCATCTGCGACATCGCTTCTCACGCTCCGGTCACTTTGACAGCTCTGTTGGGTTCGAGGCGAACCGTCTTCTGTCGGGTCAGATAATTCGCGATGACCTCCCAGATCGGCGGTCCTTCAGTGCCTTCGTTGACACTGGCCCAGCCGGCGACCTGATATTCCCTGTTGGGATCGATCGGCGTATCGGTCTTGAGCACCCGCATATCCGAGATGCGGCTGCCTTGCGGCTTTGCGACATCGATCGCGTAGGAAAGTCCGCCGATGCGAACCATGTCGCCACCCTGCTGATAGTAGGGGTCGACGTTGAAGAGATTGTCGGCGACGTCCTCGATGATCTCCTTCAGACGCGCGCCCGTCATGCCCATGCGATAGACAGCCGGATAGGTGATCGCGGTCGCATTGGTGACGTCCTCGAAGGTGATGTCCTGTCCGGGCAACACGCTGGTGCCCCAGCGGAAGCCCGGGGAGAGCGCGATCTCGGCGTCGCGCTCCTGCAGTAACGCCTGGCAGATCAGGTCGTCGAACGTGCCGTTGAAATTGCCGCGCCGGTAGAGCAGCGAGTCAGTCCTGCCCAGCACCTTGGCGAGTTCGGACGCGAAGGGCTTGCGCACTTCGGCAATCTTCGCAGCCATCTCCGCATCGGCCGAGATGACGTCCGAAAACAGCGGAATGAGCTTGTACCTGTAGGCCTTGACCTCAGCATCGCGGACGTCCAGATCGAGCCGCGAGACGAACTTGCCGGACGAGCCCGATGCGATCAGCAGAGTCTTTCCGACCTTCACGGCCTCGGGCAGCGCGTCATGGGTGTGTCCGGTCAGGATGACGTCGATGCCCTTGACGCGGCTCGCAAGCTTGCGGTCGACGTCAAAGCCATTGTGCGAGAGCAGCACGACGAGCTGTGCGCCGTCCTTGCGCGCCTTGTCGACCTGCGCCTGGACATCCTCCTCGCGTACGCCGAAGGACCAGTTCGGAATCATCCAGCGCGGATTGGCCACCGGCGTGTAGGGAAACGCCTGGCCCAGCACCGCAATCTTGACGCCGCCGCGCTCGATCATGGTCGAAGCGTCAAACGCGGCCTCGTTCCATTCGGTGTCACGGATGTTGAGACCGAGGAACGGGAAGCCGAGCCCCTCGATCGCCTGCTTGACCCGTTCGGTCCCGTAGGTGAACTCCCAATGCCCGGTCATGGCGTCGGGCTTGAGCAGCTTCATGCAGTCGATCATGTCCTGGCCGCGCGTCTTCAGCGACGACCACGACCCCTGCCAGGTGTCGCCACCGTCGAGCAGCGCGACCTTGTCGCCGCGCTCTGCGCGGATCGCCTTGATCACGGTCGCGGCGCGATCGAGACCGCCGATCCGGCCATAGGTCTTGGCCAGCGCCTCGAAATCCTCCGACGTCAGTGCGTAGGCCGCCGACGAGCCGGGCGCGATCCCGAAGCGGGTAAGGAACTCCTTGCCGGTGACGTGCGGCGGAAGCCCCTTCGCCTCGCCCACGCCGAGATTGGTCGAGGGCTCGCGGAAATAGAGCGGCATGAGCTGGCCGTGAATGTCGGTCACATGCACCAGCGTGACGTTGCCGAGCGGCTCGAACGCCAGCAGCTCCTTCTCGGTCAGGCGCTGCTGGGCCACCGCCCGCGTCAGACCGGAAGTGACGCCGGTCGAAAGTGCCGCGGTTGCCGCAGCAACCTGAATGAACTCGCGGCGAGAGATCATGCGCAACGCTCCTGCATGCTCATCGTTTCAATTGCGCACCGAGGGCGTCTCGACCGGCAGGCCGATGCCGCGCCAGGCGACATAGAGCTCGAGCGCGACGAACTCGTCCGACAAGGGCTTGAACGGCTCGGCGCGCACGTCGAACATGCAGCCTTCGAAACGCTCATGCAGCGGCACCAGACGCTGGTCGCGCAGCCGATAGGTCGGAAAGCCGTTGGTCTGGCCCTGGCTCAGGAAATCGGCCCGCATGAACTTGCCGTTGTTGCGCTCGTGACAGGATTCGCAGGCGAGATCGAGCTGGCCGTAGCGCGTGTAATAGATCTGCTTGCCGCGGTCGAACCAGGGCGATATCGGACCGTCGGTCTTCACCGCCACCGGCATGCCGTGCGACTGGTATCGCACGAACGTCGTCATGTCGGTCAGCTCCTGGGATTTGAATTTCCAGGGCTCGGCCTTCATGTGCTCCGTGCGGCAGATGTTGATGCGCTGCTCGAGATTGACCGGCTTCTTCAGCTTGTCGTCCCATTTCGGCATGGCGGCGCCGACACCCTTCATGCTGGTCTCGGCCTCGCCGTGGCAGCTCATGCAGGACTTGCCCTCGGAACCCTCGACCTTCTTCCAGACGTCCGCAGCACGCTCCACGGCGAGAAAGCCCGGATTCTCGAGATCGTCGTCCTGCAGCGCACGGGTCTCCTTGCTGCGAAACTCGTAGCCGGAGATGATGGTCTTGAAGACGTGGCCGGGTGGCGCGGGGACGCCCTTGCGCTCGGCGTCCTGCGCGAACGCGCTGGTCGCAACCGATACGCCGGCGGCGACCACAGCCGCGAGACCGAGATATCGCACTGGCATCCGTGCCCTCCCTTGAAGCTTCAGGCGCCTTACGCCTTCAGCGCGACCTTCTCTTCAGCCGTGATCACCGTGCCGTCGTCGTCCGTCCAGGAGAACTTGAACGTTCCGGCCTCGTCCACCTTCGCATCGAACTGGATGTAGGGATTGGCCGAGATCGCCGGCTCCAGCGCGCAGGAGAACACCGGCTTGCCATTGAACTCGCAGGCGAACTTGTTGATGATCTTGCGCGGCACGGTCTTACCCTGCGCGTCCTTGCGCTGGCCCGATTCCATGACGTGCGAGACCAGGGTCTTGATCTGGATGACCTCGCCCTTGGCCGCTTCCTTCGGAAGCTTGATGCGCGGTTTGTCTGCCATCTTCCTTCTCCTAAGCCTTTAGCCGCCGCAGCCGCCGATCGTGACCTTCACGGTCTTCTGCTCCGTGAACAGCGAACCGTCGCTCATCTTCGCGATCGCAACCACGTTCTGCGTGGTCGCGAGCCGGATCCGGATCGAGGCTTCCGCCTTGCCCGACAACGGCGTGAAGGACAGCGTTGCAACGCCCGCATTGGGGTTGCCATCCGCGAGGATCATGACGTCCTTGACGTAGGAGTCCGCGGTCATCGGGCTCTCGATGTTGATCGAGAGCGGCACCGTGTTGCCGTTCTCCGCGATCTCCGGCAGGTCGAGTGAAATCTTGCCCTTGGCGGGCGTCTTGCCGCCGGTGAACTTCTCGATCCACTTTGCCGCGTCGTTCGTCACTTCGGCATCGGCCGCCATGGGCATCAGGGTCAGCATGACGAAGCCGCCCCCGAGCGCAAATGCCTGCCGTCGATTGATGGCTTTCATTCCTGATCCTCCTCGCCGTCAGTTCAGCGTCTTGAGAAATGCGATGACGTCCTCGACCTGCGCGGCCGTCAGAATCGACTTGCCGACGAATTCCGGGCGCACGCGGCTCAAGCCGTCGTTCTTGAAGAACGCCGGCATGACCGTGTCGGTGAAGATGCGCTTGGGGTCGGCGACGATGAGGCGCAATTGCGCCTCGGTGTAGCGGCCGGCCACGCCGTCGAGCGATGGACCGAACTCGCCGTGGAATTCCTCGGATTTCAGGCTGGTGACCTGATGGCAGGCCAGGCAGTTGCCGAGCGTCCGCGTCAAAAACACCTTCTTGCCGGCCTCGGCATTGCCGGGCGTGCCGGTCAGGGATTTCGGCAGGGAGTCGTTGACGATGTCGAGCTTGATCGGCTCCTTGATCGGCTCCTGGGCGCAGGCGCCCCCAACCGACAGACACAGTGCAAACGCAGCCGCAAGCGAGCGCCGCATGTTTCCTACCCTTATGGCGAGGTGACGCCCGCCTTTGACGACGATGGACTGACAGTCCATCAAATTCAATTATTACGATATGTTGATATGAACGACGACGTCAAGCGAAATTCGCGAAGCGCTCTCAGCTAGCCGTTGGTAGCGAGAAAATCCCGGAACGAACCGCGCTCATAGGCCCGCTCCCGTACGAAGCGAAACATCGCCAGGAAATGCTGCGGCTTGAGATAACCCGGCGCCCGCGCGACCTCGCGGGCCATCGGCTCCTTTACTTCGATGCCGCCGGACGATGGCGGAAAGAACTGGAACGTCGGAGTAAACCTGATCCCGTATTTCTGGGCGAGATCCTTCTCGGACAATTCCTGGCGGTCAAAATCCGTAACCTTGCGAGAGCCGATCAGATTGAGCTGCAACACCTCGAAATTGTCGCGGATGTATTTCGTGATGTCGGCGTCGGCGAAGTTCACCAGATGCGTCTCGCGGCAATAGGGACAACCACGCAACTCCCACATGATGGCGAGGCGTTTGCCGCCGGCGACCGCGCTGTCGAGGTCGTCACGCAGGTCAAGGAAGCTCTGCAGAAACCACGGCTCGTGATAGAGCCCGTCATCTCCGGGCGACGGCTCGGCACGCGCCGCGCTCAAGCCCGCAACAAGGGCGGCACAGGGCGCCCATGCGAGAACGTTGCGCCGCGTCGGCCTGCTGGGCGACATCTGGAATTTGTCCTCTTGCACATCGATCATTTCCATTATGATATTCAAATACTCGAATGTAACAAGGATTTACTGTCTTGCGCTGCACCATCATCCTGCTGGCATGGCTGGTCTCGTGCGGGCTTGTTCTCGGTGCCGACGTCGGCAAGCCCAGAGATTTCGCATCGGCGATCGAGCCGATCATGGCCAATCTGCGCACGGCCGCGAGCTATGCCCGCACCGGCAACACCGCGCTGGCGCAAATGGAGTCCGATGAAGCCATGGCGGCGTGGAAGCGGCTTCAGGAGACCACGGCGGCCGGTCCCCTGCCCCCTTACGTGCCGGCCGCGCTGGCCGAATTTCTCACCAAAGGCAGCGAACAGCTCACGGCGGCGACGCGCGCGCTAGACAGCGGGGACAATGGCGGCGCCGGCCGCGAGCTGCTTTCGCTTCGCCAATCCTTTCACGAACTCAGGCGAAGTTCGGGCCTTTACGATCTCGGCGACTGCGTCTTCGAGATCGCGCCGGCCATGGAGAAGCTGCGCGTTGCGGCCACGCGGTTCGGCGAGCAGCCCGCACCTGCGCGTGCCGAGGATACGGTCGCCACCGCGAGCGCGTTGCGCGATCGCCTACAGCGCTGCAACGATTGGGCGAGCGCGGACGTCGCGGAAAAGAGTGAATTCCGCCGTTTGATCGATGGCGCGGTCGCAAGCAGCGGCGAGATCGCCCATGCGGCAATGGCGGGCGACGGACCGCTCGTGCATCGCTATCTGATAGAGCTGCAATCCTATGCGCAGCTCCTCGATTTCCGCTACGGCTAGAGCCATTTCCGTTCCGATGGAATCGGAACGGAGCTCTAGACTCTTATTCTGACGCGTTTTCTTGACGCGAACCGGTATCCACTTCGCTCGAAAACGCTCTAGGTCAGCCGATGCTGGTCAGTCCAGGGAAATGCTCGAGCAGCCATTCGGAGACCGCGGGCATCAAGCCGGTCAGGAACATCAATCCGGTTACGACCAGAAAGGCCCCCATTGCTTTCTCAACTGCGCCAAGATGCCGGCGCGCGCGGCCCAGCGCCGCGATGAAGCGGCCGGTGAAGGCCGCGGCAATCAGGAAAGGAATGCCGGTCCCGACCGAATAGGCGAGCAGCAAGAGCGCTCCTCGGCCCGTAGTGTCCTCGGCCCCTGCCATCATCAGCACAGCGGCGAGAATGGGCCCTGCGCAGGGTGTCCAGCCAAACGCAAACGCCAAGCCCATGACGAAGGCGCCCGCCACGCCGGCCGGCCGGTTGTCGACCTGCACCGTCGCGCTGCGATAGAGCAGTGGAATCCTGAGCACGCCGAGAAAATGCAGGCCCATGACGATGATCAGGACGCCGGCGACGAGGCCGAGCGTGGACAAATGGGCGGAAACAAAGCGTCCGGCAATCGATGCGGTCGAGCCGAGCGCAACGAACACGAGGGAGAAGCCCGCCACGAAGGCCAGCGCGGAAATCAGGATGCGGGGGCGCAGATCGGAACGGCCGTCGGAGAGATCCGTGACCGAAACGCCCGCCATGTAGCAAAGGAAGGGCGGGACAAGGGGCAGGATGCAGGGCGACAGAAACGACAACAGGCCCGCGACGAAGGCTGCACCGAGCGTGACGTCCAAGGTCATTGCGTCTCATCCCTAGAACATATACGAATGTAATGATATAAAGCGCCGAGGAAGTCCAGAGATCGTTTAGAAGGCATGAGCCGAATCATCGCAATCCTCCTGGCCATTGGCGCCTTCGCGCTCCCGGCGACGGGTTCGCGTGCCGCCGAGCTCGTCATGTTCGAGCGGGCGGGCTGCGCCTGGTGCGCGCGCTTTGACGCCGAGATCGCGCCGATCTACGGCAAGACCGAGGAAGGCCAGATCGCGCCGCTGCGTCGCGTCGACCTGAACGGCCCCCGTCCCGCCGACCTCGCCGGAATCGATCCGGGCGCCTTCACGCCGACTTTCGTCGTGGTAAAAGAGGGCCGCGAGATCGGGCGCATTCGAGGTTATCCGGGGGATGCCTTCTTCTTCGGCCTGTTGGACCGGATCCTCGCCGGGACGGGATCGGGGCCGGAAAGGTCGTGACCGCTCTCCGAGATTTTGAGCCAGGGGAATTTGACGCGATGCCATTGCCAAAGCTGAAGGAGATCGAGGGTTCGGCCGAGCTCGAGCAGATGATCGAGAAGGCGCGCGAGGCCAGCGACATGCTGAAGGCCCTGTCGCACGAGTCTCGATTGCTCCTGCTTTGCATCCTCGCCGAAGGCGAGAAATCGGTGACCGAACTCGAGCAGTTCCTCGGCGAGCGGCAGTCGACCGTCTCGCAACAGCTCGCGCGCCTCAGGCTGGACCGGCTGGTCACGACCCGCCGGGACGGCAAGGCGATCTACTACAGTCTCGCCAACGAAGACGTCCGCAAGATTCTCACCGCCATATACGACGTGTTCTGCGAGCCGGTGCGTCGGCGCCGCCGGTGATTTTCCGCTCTGGATTTTCGGACCTTCCTAGCGCAGACTGCCAAGCAAGCAGAACAAAGACGTCCGGTAGGCATGCTGAGTCCTTCGATCATAGCGTTCGCGTGCGGGCTTGGCGCCGGCGCGGTGCTCGGTGTTGCCGGCCGGGCGGGTCGTTTCTGCACGCTTGCGATGCTTGAGGACGCGTTCTTCGGATCGGATTTCCGCCGGTTGAAGTCCTTTGCCCTTGCAGCCGCCGTCGCGATGCTTGCGACGCAGGCACTGGCTGAATTCAGCGTCGTCGATCTGTCGCGGTCGATCTACCTGACGTCGTCGATCGGCTTCGGTGGCGCGATCATCGGCGGGCTGATGTTCGGCGTCGGCATGGCGCTGGTCGGCACCTGCGGCTTCGGCACGCTCGTCCGTGTCGGCGGCGGCGATTTGCGCGCCATCGTGGTCTTTCTTGTGCTCGGTCTCTCGGCGCTCGCGACCATGCGCGGCATTACGGGGATGCTGCGCCTGGCGTTGATCGAGCCCTTGGCCATCCGGCTGCCCGAGGGCACCAATCAGACGATGACATCGCTGCTCGCTGTGGGCACCTCGACGCATGCAGTTCTCGTCGCATCGGTTGCAGCCACGCTGGCCTTCTGGGCGCTCGCGGACGGAAAACTGATCCGATCGCGGAGACTATTGCTCTCCGGCCTTGCCGTCGGCGCCGCCATCGCGTTCGGCTGGTTCGCGACGGGGTGGCTCGCGGATGACGAATTTGATCCCGCCCGAGTTTCCTCGCTCACTTTTGTCGCTCCGCTCGGCGACGCGATCCTATACATCGCCACCTTCTCAGGCGCGCGGCTGAATTTCGGTATCGGCTCCGTTGCCGGCGTTGTAGCGGGCTCTTTTGCCGCGGCACTGCTCGCACGTGGCTTCCGCTGGGAAGCCTGCGACGACGCTCGCGAATTGAAGCGTCACATGACCGGCGCGCTTCTGATGGGCATCGGAGGGGTCATGTCGATGGGATGCACCATCGGCCAGGGATTGACCGCATTCTCGACGCTTGCTCTCTCGGCGCCGATCACCATGCTGGCGATCGCCTGCGGAGCCCGACTCGGGCTCGAGTTCACGATGACCGGCGAGTGGCTGCCAGCAGTGCGCAGGCTATTCGGCATGTCGACGTAACGAGACAGCATTTCGTTTCTGAGCCGCTATTTGTCGCGCCATAATCGGTCAATTAACCCGCAAGCTTCGACACCATATTCAGCAACACATCGGCTCCATCTGCACATTGTTGGGGTGTGCTGTATTCGGCCTCGTTGTGGCTGATCCCGCTCTCGCTCGGTACGAATATCATCGCGGTTGGGCAGATTGTGTTCATCGGCACCGCGTCATGGCCGGCAACCGTAAGAATGTCCCGGTGCGAAAGCTTGAGCGCCTTTGCCGTCTCCCGGACCATCGCCGTCACGCCAGGATCGAACTCGATGGGGCCGAATTCGAAGTACTGCTCGAGCGATATCTCGACGCCGCGCTCCGACGCCACCTTGACGCAGGCGTCACGCAGCTCCTGCTCCATCGCCAGCATTTCCGATTGATCGCTATGCCGAACATCGCAGCTCAACCGGACCTCGCCGGGAATGACCCCGCGCACATTGGGATAGAGCGAAAGATGCGGCGCATTCGACCGGCCTTCGCGACCTCGTGATCGACCGATGCGGTCGACCTCCAGGGTCAACGCGGCCGCGGCGACCAGCGCGTCGCGACGCATGTCCATGGGCGTCGGCCCCACATGAGCGGGCTCGCCTGTCACAGTAGCCACGAAGTAGCGAGCGTTGAAGGATCCGTTCACGACGCCGATCTGCTCGCCGCCTTCCTTCATCAACGGCCCCTGCTCGATGTGAAGTTCGAGATAGGCCGAAATCTTGCGACCGCCTACGGGAGCATTACCGGCATAGCCGATGCGTGCAAGCGCCTCAGCCACAGTGACCCCGTCGCCGTCGGTGCGGCCGAGGGCCGCTCCGAGGCTATAGTCACCGGAGAATACCGATGATCCCAGCGTCATTGGCGAAAAGCGTGCCCCCTCTTCGTTGGTCCAGACGGCGACTTCCACGGGCGCTTTGGTCTTGATCGAGAGCTCATCGAGGCGGCGAAGCACCTCGATTCCGCTGACCACCCCGAGCACACCGTCGAACTTGCCGCCGGTCGGCACCGTGTCGAGATGACTCCCGATCATGACCGGCGCCGCGCGCGAGTCCGTGCCCTCGCGTCGGGCAAAGATGTTGCCGATACGATCGACGGTGACGCTGCAACCCAATGCCTTCGCCCAGCTGCAGAACCGGTCGCGCGCCTGCTTGTCCTCGTCCGTCAGCGCCAGCCGCCGACAACCACCGCCTGGCGTCTGGCCGAAGGTTCCCATTTCCATCAGCGAGGACCAGAGCCGCTCGCCGTCAACCCTGAATGTGCTCATGCTTTCACCCGCTCGATTCCACACCAATCCGCGAGGAATAGCGCCATGGTCTTGGTCACAGCGCGCAGACTATTGAGATCGACCCGCTCGTCGAAACCATGAGCGCTCTCGCAAATTGGTCCGTACACGATGGCCGGCGTTCCCTGATAAAGCCCGAAGAAACGCGCGTCCGTTGCCGCCGACGTCACCTCCTCTTCCAGCGCCGTGCCGAACACCATCCGATGGCTGTCTGCCAGGACCGCCTCCTGGGCCGCACCGTTCTCGAGCACGTAGCCCTCCGCCATGTGCCCGTGATATTCGATCCGAGGAGGATTGTTGGACAGATATGGGTCCGTCAGCGCGGCGTTGCGCACGCAGGCTTCGATCTCCGCACACGCCTCGGAGAGGCTCCAACCCGGCAGGACGCTGCAGCGTACATGGAGCGTTGCCGTCGATGGCACGCTCGACGTCCATTCGCCGCCGGTGATCTCGCCGATGTTGAATCGGATCGGATGCGGATGGTTTTTGTAAACCGGGTGATCACACTTGCGCGCGTTCCATAGATCCTCCAGCGCCTTGATATGGGGCCACAGGGCAAGCGCCTTCTCGATCGCGTTGGCACCGGTCGAGGTGAAGCCGGATGCGTGCTGCGGGTCGCCGGCAACATGGACGCGAAACCAGATCAGCCCGATCTCGGCGCGCAGCAACTTTGGCTGCAACGGTTCGGGCACGAAGGCGCAATCCGCCTTGTACCCTCGCTGCAGGCAGGCGAGCGTTCCGTTGCCGGTGCATTCCTCTTCGACGACCGACTGGAAATGAATCGGCGCGGTGGGCTGGAAGCCGGCCGCACGCACCGCGTCAAAGGCGAAGAGCGTTGCGGCGAGGCCTGATTTCATGTCGCCCGCGCCGCGACCGTACATCCAGTGTCCGTCGATGCGTGGTTCGAAGGGCGGGGTTGTCCATCGCGCTGCATCTCCAGTCGGCACCACGTCGACATGACCATTGAAGATCAGCGATCGTCCTTTGCGTGTCGCCGGCCGGTAGGTACCGACGACGTTGAAGGAATTTTCGTAGGATATCGTTACAGGGGCGAATCCCGGCAGATGCTTGATGTCGTCAACGTCGATGCGCCATTGGTCGACGGACAGGTCGCGCTCGGCCATCGCGCTGGCCATGAAATCCTGAACCGTGTGTTCCTGGCCGCGCAAGGAAGGGATGCGAACGAAATCCTGGGTGAAACGAAGCTGCCTGTCGAAGCTTCGATCGACAGCCTCGATGATCGCGGACGCGACGTCCTGGTCCAACATGATCTATTCCCTGTTTATGATTGGTCTGTGCGCAGTCCGGCGGCACAGAGGCTAGAGGTGTTTGGCCGGTGACGTGGTGGGAGCCCTAAGGTAGGTAATGCGCCGCCGCACGAGTGGTCCGAGCGTTGCAAGCCCTTTGGGCAGGAACATCACAACGGTGATGATGATCGCGCCGTAGATCAGCAGCCGCAGGTCGTTGAGATCGCGCAGCAGCTCGACGACACATGTGAGAACCAGCGCACCGACGAGCGGTCCGCTCAGTGTGCCGAGACCACCGACGAGCGCCATCGCGATGACGAGAATCATGAGATCGGGCCCGACAGCCGCGCTCGGTGTGAGGATCCCGATGTAGTGACCGAAGAACGCACCGGCGAGCCCGACCAGGAAAGCACTGACGCCGAACACCAACAACTTGTGACGGGTCAAGTTCACGCCGAGGCTCTCGGCAGCATCTTCAGCGTCTCGCATGGCAACGAGGGCGAGTCCCGACTTGGACCGCATGAGAAGCGTGATCAGGCCTGTCGAGAACACCAATAGAACCAGGATAAGATAGTAGTATCCAGCCTTGTCCGCCGGCGTGAACTTCATCTCGCCGAGCACCGGCAGCGTGAAGCTCTCGAACGGTGGAATGCCCCAAAGTCCGAGTTCGCCGCGAGTGATCGATTGCAGATTGGAGATGGTGATGCGCACAATCTCGGCAAAGCCAAGTGTCACGATGGCCACATGCGGCATCGATCTGATGCGCAGGATCGGCAGTCCGATGAACAGGCCAGCCACGGTGGCGATCAAGGCAGCGATCCAGATCGTAAGCCAGGGACTAAGGCCCGAATGCAGGGCGACCAGCGCGGAGGAATATGCGCCAATGCCGAAGAAGGCATGGTGACCGAATGTCTTGAGGCCTGCAAACCCGGTCACCAGATTCCACGCCGAGGCGAATATCCCGAAGATCATCGACAAGATCAACACGTGGAGCACGTAGGAGTTGCTCGAAAGCAGCGGCAAAGCAGCCAGCGCGGCCAGTGTGATCGCGACGAGAAGCCATTGCCATGGCCTAAGCGGCTCAAACATGCGTTCTACCCAACCATATACAAGCAGATGACATCGCGAGGAGTGGCATCGTCAGCTTTTGCTGCCGAACAGGCCCCAAGGCCGAACCCAGATCACCGCGATCATGAGAGCGAAGGCAATGACATCTCTCCATTCCGTGGATGTCAGCTGCACACCGACTGCCTCGACCACGCCGAGAAGAAGACCGCCGACGATCGCTCCGGGAAAGCTACCCAGACCACCGAGAATGACCACGACGAAGCCCTTGAACAGGATGGGAAGGCCGCTCCATGGCGTGATGGCGTAGATCGGCGCCATCATCGCCGCGGCGATGGCACCCAACGCAGCGGCAATGCCGAAGGTGATGAGATAGATCCGCGACGCAGGGATACCAACGACAGCAGCGGCATCCCGGTCCTGCGAGGTGGCGCGGATCGCCCAGCCAAGCCGGGTGGCTTTCAGCACGTAGGTCATGACCGCAATAGTCAGAATCGCGACGCCCAGTATGAGCAGGCGCTGCATGGGAATGCGGACACCTGCGAATTCGACGATGCCGGTCACATAATAAGGTACGCTCTGCACATTCTCGCCGAACAGCAGCAGGGCGGAATTCTGAAGAAAGATCGACAGGCCAAGCGTGACGGCGATGGTGGAGAAAGCCCATCCCTCCCGTTGCAACAGATAGTGGATCGTAAGTCGCTGAATGAGAGCGCCGAGGAGGAAGGCAGCCAGCAGCGCTATCGGAATCGCGAGATAGGCAGGAACCCCGCAGGTGACGACCAGAAAGAAGACGAGGTAGCCGCCCAGCATGTAGAATTCGCCATGCGCCAGGTTGAGCACGCGCATGGTGCCGTAGATCAACGCAATACCGCTACCGACCAGCGCGTACATTGATCCGATGATCAACCCGTTGATGATTTGCTCGATGAAGAGAGAGAAGGTCATCGGAGGCTTCCTCGCGCCTAGACGCCCAGATAAACGCGACGGATAACGTCCGAATGGATCATCTCTTCGCCGGTCCCCGTCAACATCATCCGCCCGCTCTCCAACAGGTAACCGCGATGGGACACGCCGAATGAAAGATGGACGTTCTGCTCGTTGAAGACCACCGAGATTCCCTCCTGGTTGATCCGCTGGATGATGCTGGCGATCTGGCTGACGATCCGTGGGGCCAATCCGAGATAGGGTTCGTCCATCAGCAGCAGCCGCGGGCGCGACATCAGGCTGCGCGCAATGGCCACCATCTGCTGCTCGCCACCACTCATCCGCCCTGCGATCTGGTCCCGACGTTCGGCAAGAATCGGGAAGAGGCTTTCAACCCATTCGAGACGCGAGGCGGTGTTCTTGTTGACGCTGCGGTGATAGGCGCCAAGCAGGATGTTCTCGCGCACGGTCATGGCGCCGAACAGGCGACGTCGTTCCAGCACCATTGAGATACCACGAGCGACCATTTCATGGGTTGGCACCTTCGTCAGATCCTCGCCCTCGAAAATGATCTTGCCGGAGCGGACCGGGGTGAGCCCCATGATGGCCTTGAGCACCGTGCTCTTGCCGGAACCGTTGGGCCCGAGCACGGCGACGACCTCCTTCGCGCCGACCGTCATGGAGACGTCCCAGAGAATCTGAAAGTCGCCGTAGAGAACGTTGAGGTTTTCGACCCGCAGCATGGGAGCTTCAGCCATGTTGGAGCTCCTCCCCCAGATAGAGTTCGACGACCTCCGGCCGCTGCATGACATCTTCCGGCGTGCCCTCGGCCATCTTCTGGCCGCGGTTCATGAAGATCGCGCGATCAGCGAGCTCGTTGATGACGCGCATGTTGTGCTCGATGATGACAAGGGTCAGTCCCTCGCGACGAAGTTGCTTCACGAGTTCGATCAGGCCCGGGATGCTCTTCTGGTCGACACCGCCGGTCACCTCGTCGAGCAGGAGAAGCTTGGGGCGCGTCGCCATCGCGCGCGCCATCTCGAGGCGCTTGCGCTGGCCGGTGCTGAGGCCCTTGGCGAGCACGTTGGCCCGGTCGCTCAGCCCCACCATTTCCACGTAGCGGCGCGCGTCCTTGCGAGCATCCGCAATGCTGCGATGTTGGGCGAGCGATCCCACCATCACGTTCTCTTCCACCGTCAATTCCTGAAAAGGTTGCGTGATTTGGAATGTACGTGCCACCCCGGAGCGACAGCGCCCGTCAGGCCTGTAGAAGGTGATGTCCTGGCCGTCGAAGAAGATGCGACCCGCAGTCGGCTTGTGGACTCCGGCAATGACGTGGAAGGTCGTGGTCTTGCCGGCGCCGTTAGGCCCGATCAGCGCCAGGATCTCGCCGGTTTCGACCGTCAGAGACAGATTGGCGACGGCAACGATGCCACCAAAAGCCATGGTGATGTCGTCGACCCTGAGCAGAGTCTTCGAGGGCATGTTCGACATTGAACAGTCGTCCGTCCGCATAAGTGATCAAGGGATCGACGGGACCCGGCTGGAATGCCCACCGGGTCCCGCCAGGTTTCACTGGACCGGCTTGAACTTTGCGGTTGCAACCGTCGATGGCCAGATCGCGAAGCTGGTCCCGTTCTGGATCTGGGCGATCGGGATGGGGATGTAGTCGGCCCCGATGCGCGGCGTGTGCAGCTCGGTGTCATAGACATAGCGGCCGATGGCGCACTTCGTGTCGCTCTTGGCGAACGCCTCCGACAGCTTGGCCGGTTCGACCGTGCCGGCAGCCTTGAGATTGTTCAGCAGCAGCATCATCTCGCAGTAGCCCTGCGCATGATCGCCATTGCCTGCCACCTTGGCCAGGTTCTTGAATTCCGCGGCGAAGGCCTTGTGTTGGGCGCTGTTCACCGGATCGAAGAAGAACGGCGTCCAAAGCAGACCATTGGCCGCACTCCCCGCGCCCGCCAGGAATTCGGGGCGGATCGGGTAGTAGACGGCCATGTGCAGCGACTTGAGACCTTGCTCCTGAATCTGCTTGACCAGCGCGATGCCGGAATTCACGGAGGTGAAGATCGAGACGATCATGTCCGGCTCATCGGCCCGCAACTTCGAAAGCTGCGGATAGAAATCAGCGTGCCCCAGAGCTACGACTTCCTTTGACGAGACCTTCCAGCCATCCTTTTCGAACAGCGGAATCGTGTACTCGGCGTTTGACTTGCCGTAGTCCGTGTCTTCCACCACGAAGGCAATCTTCTTGCTCTTGGGCTTGAAGCTTCCGGCGTCGATCAGTTCCTTGGTGGATGCGAAAACGGCCTGCGCATAGGCGTCGCTATTGAAGCTTGATTTCCAGAAATTAGCGAAACGCTTCGGGTCCGATTGGATCTTCTTGGCGATCTCGATCGAGACCGGCTGGCCGCTCATGGCGAACTTGCCGAAGCTTGGCACGACCTCCATGATGGCGAGCGTGACGGAGCTGGCGATGCTGTCGCCGACGAGAATATCGACCTTGTCGCGGCTTAGCAGCTTCTGTGCGGCGCTGACGCCAACTTCGGGCCGCGAGGCGCTGTCTTCGAAGATGAGCTTGATCGTCTTCTGCGCGCCGTCGACCTTGATCCCGCCGTCCTTGTTGACCTGGGCCGCCGCGGCCTCATAGGCCTGACGCATCGATATTCCCGACTGGGCGGCTGGTCCGCTCAGCGGGCCGATCACGCCAATAGCGATTTCGGCAGCCGGCGCGGTCGTAGCGAGCGTCACGCCGAGAGTGGCGCCAAGAGCGTATGCGAATATGCGGCTTCTCATTCCAAACCCTTCCTTAGTCTTCCTCTAACCATCGACCGTTTCTGATTGCCGGCCTGTTCGACGTCGGTCGCTTCAAGCCCATCCACCCGCGATGAAGCGCGCGTCAGGGTCGTGATGCGTCCCTTTGGAGCAATGCTCGTCACCCGGAGCAGAGGCCGCAGGATAGTGTCGGCCCTTTCCAATCGTGTCAAGGCATGACATAATGTGTCACCTGATAACACACGCCTCGGCGCTTCAAGCAGGAGGCTTGCTGCTAATTTGATTGAGACCGGAGGCGGTGAGACATGACGATCGCGCCAGGGGTGACTCTGCAGGCCCAATCACGACTGCTGTGCCCTGACGGCTCACCGTCAGGCTGTTTCATTGTTTTTTGAGCGAGATACCGTTGACCCCGCCTGTCGCAACTCACGCATCAGATTCGCCTCGCAAGTCGAGCTTGCCAGTTGTGCGAGCCGTCGAGCGCGCTGCCGCGCTGCTCAAAGCCTTCTCGCCCGAACATTCACGATTGACTCTCGCCGAACTCGCGCGCGCAACCGCCCTCGACAAGGGCACTGCACGACGGCTGCTTCACACGCTGGCCGCGGTGGATTTCATCCACATCGATCAGCAATCGCAGACTTACGCACTCGGCGCCGCTGTCCTGATGTTGGCGCCGGCCGTTAGTGTCGGCGGCGATCTGAGAGAAATTGCCGCACCGTTCCTGACGCGGATTGCAGAGACGACCGGCGCCACGGCCTTCCTGTGGGTTTACCATCAGGGCGAGGCGCTGTGCATCGATCGCGTCCGCGCGCGCTCCCTCCACATCGACACGCCGTGGGCCACCATCGGTGGCCGCATTGGGCTGAATTATGCTGGCGGAGCCCGAACCTTGCTCGCGTACATCGATGCAGCCGAACGCGAGCGTGTGCTGGCCGGGCCGCTCACGCCCATGACACCGTTCACTCAGATCGATCCGGCGGCCTTGCGTGCCGATTCCGCTGCCATTCGAGCGCGTGGATGGGTGTTGGCCGTTGACGATTATGTCGTGGGGCTCGCTGGTCTCGGTGTGCCGATCTTCGATCGCAATGGCGCTTTCGTGGCCAGCCTCAGCATCACGACCCTAACGTCGCGACTGGTCCGCGAGGACGGCAGTCCGCGCTATCTCGACAGCCTGATCGATGCCGCCGCCGAGATTGGAGCAAGTTTACAGCCCTGATCGTTGGGTGAGTTCGTACCGCCGACATCGATGCGTACCATCGATTCCGACCACAACGCGGGGCACGCCTTGCGCACCAGCCGTTAGGGCTTGAGCCTGCGCTCGAGTTCCTGGCGCTGGACTTTGCCGCTCGTGGATCGCGGGAACTCGGCGAGGCTGACGAAGTGGAATGCGCGCGGCCTTTTGTAACCGGCGAGCTCGCGGGCGCACAAGTCGACGAGTTCAGCCTCGGTCGGCGGCTCGTCCCCGCCGCACGCGACGAAGGCGACCGGGACTTCCCCCCATCTGGGATCCGCGGCGCGCACAACCGCGACTTCCGTCACGCGCTTGTCGCGCAACAGGACGCGCTCAATCTCAGCAGGATAGATATTTTCGCCGCCGGACTTGATCAGATATTTGGCTCGGTCCACGAAATCGAGGGACCCGTCGGCGTTGCGCCTGAAGACGTCACCCATGTGGTACCAGCCGCCGCGGAATGCCTGCGCGTTCTCCTCGTCGGCCTGCCAGTAGCCAGAGAACAATGTAGAGCCGCGCACGGCCAGCTCTCCGGGCTCGCCTGGTGCGACCTCTTCGTCTTCAGGGTCGACCAATTTGATCTCGCAAAACCCGTTTTGCCGCTTGGATAGTCTTGTCGGAACCTCTCCCGGCGAAATCAACGCTCGCGTCGCGGGAGGAAGGCCAGTCTCGGTTGACCCGAAGCTATTCAGGTATGGCGCGCCCAGCAGCGCGGTCACCTCTGCGATCAGGTGCGGAGGCACGAGGTCCGCCATGGCCCCGCAAACCCGCACCTTCTTCACAGGTTCCTGGTGAGCTTTTAAGCCCTCGACAAAGGCTTCGATCATGCCCGGTATCAAGAGCAACCAGCCGATGTTATGCCGGGACACGGCGGTCAGAAGCGGCTCCAACTGAAATCCGTCGATGACGAGCACCATCCCGCCACGCATAAGCGTGGCGAGTGCGTGATCGTTCGAAGCCATATGGAACAGGGGAGCCCAAGCAACGAACGCATCATGCGGCGCTATGCCGAGCTCCGAGGAGAATGTCAGGGCACGCATGATCATGGCCCGGTGCGAGATCACAGCTCCCTTCGGAAGGCCGGTCGTCCCACTCGTGTACAGTATAATAAGGCCGTCCTCCGAGCGTGCCACAGACGGAGGAGAGCTCCCTGCCTGCTGTGCGAGTTCACTCTCGTAATGCGGCCCGATCTCGAGAACGGATGGCGATCCAACGACAGGCGGGAGGCTGCTCACGAGATCGGCTTCCACGATCAGAAGTGCCGGCGCGATAAGCTCAATGCAATGAGCGAGCTCGCGACCTGCCAATCGCCAGTTGAGGCATGCCGTAATGACCCCGAGATGAGCAGCCGCGAGTTCGACCTCAAGATATTCAGGGCGGTTTCGCGAGAGCAAGCCAAGCCGATCACCGCGCTTCAGCCCACGCGCGGTGAGCACGGCACTCAGCCGTCGGACACGATCGAGAAGCTCTCCATAAGAGATGCATCGATCGCGATATTCGATCGCGACTCGCTGGGCGTTGACCTCGGCGCATGTTTCAAACAGGTCGCCAACGGTCCCAACCGCACATGCCGCACCGATCTCGCTATTGAATCCGATCGTCATAGGTTGCCTCACGAAATCAAATCGGGCACTCCGGCGGAAACACTGGCTTACGCTTCTCAATGTGGGACGCCAGGCCTTCACGAGCCTCCAGCCCGCTAAAGCCGAGGATTTCCAGCGCTGTCGATGTATCGAACAGCGGACCATTGACCCGAAGCCAGTTGTTCAACGAGTATTTTGTCCAACGGATGGCGCTTTGCGCGCCGTTTGCTAAGTCCTCGGCAGTTTCGAGCGCGACCTTCTGCAGGTCGGCATCCTCGACGCAGAGCGAGACCAGCCCGATGCGCTCAGCCTCCTCGCCGGATAGCGGCTTGCAGGTCATCAGATAGTATTTGGCCTTGGCCAAGCCACACAGCAGCGGCCAAATGATGCAGGCGACGTCGCCCGCCGCGACGCCAAGCCGGGTGTGACCGTCGACAATGCGTGCCGACTTTCCGCAGATCGATACATCCGCAAGGATACCGACGACCAGACCGGCGCCGACCGCGACGCCATTGATGGCCGAAATGATCGGCTTGTTGCAGTTGATAACGTTGTAGACGAGATCCTTCGCTTCCTTCCAGGTGGCCATACGCGCCACCGGATTGTCGAGGAGGCTCTTGATCAGCTCGAAATCGCCACCGGCCGAAAAAGCCTTCCCGGCTCCCGTAACGATGACGGCGCTGATCTCCGGATCGTCATTGATGTCGCGCCAGATATGCGTGAGCTGGGTGTGGGTTTCCGCATCGACCGAATTGTAGGATTCGGGGCGGTCGAACGTCAGCCGCAAGACTCGCTTTGACGGATAGTCGATTTTCAACTTCGTATAGGCGGCGTAACGAGTCGACATGGATGTTCTCCCTCTTGATATTCCTGCGGTTGGCGACGCCCACCTGCGAGCCTCTTGGGCGTTCAGATCGTCATCTCCATTGCCGAGCACTTCCAGCGCTCAGGTCGACCTACGACCTGATGATCTTCTCACTCATGCCGGGTCCGGAACCGGCTCAGCGAGCCACTGTGCATGACCCGTCCGCCAAGAGGACGGCCAATGATCCGCTCAGCCAGCCGCGCGGCCTCGATCAGCGCATCGAGGTCGACGCCGGTTGCGATTCCCATTTCATGCGCCATGAAGACCATGTCTTCGGTACAAACATTCCCGGCTGCCGCCCCGTTATCGTGTCCGGCAAACGGACAGCCGCCCAATCCGGCGACGGAGCTGTCGAACAGATCGACCCCCATGCGCAGGGCAGCGTAAAAGCTGGCGGGCCCGCTACCGCGCGTATCGTGGAGGTGCAATCCGATCCGCGCATCGGGTGCGACTTCGCGAACGGCTCCGACGCGACGTTCGATCTCGGTCGGCACGGCCCACCCCACCGTGTCGGCAAGGTAGATCGCCGGAAGCGGGCGACGATCCCTCCCGCAGCGATCCACAATCCACCGCACCTGGTCAGTGACGGCCGAGACCGGAACATCGCCCTGCAGGTTGCAGCCGAATGCCGTCATGATGTAAGCGGCCTGAACAGATACACCCGCCTCATCGTAGAGCCGAATCCAGTCATCCTGTTGCTGCAGCATGGCCTCGGCAGTACGCCCGTTGTTTTGCAACGCGAACGCGTTGGAGGCGTAGAACAGCAATATCCCCTTGAGATCAACGTTTCGCGCGCCCGCCGCTTGCCTGAACCCATTCTCGTTCAGCCACAATGCGGTATGCGCGACACCGGGAACTTTCTCGATGTGCGCGAAGAGTTCGGCGGCATCCGCCATCTGCGGCACGCGTTTCGGATTGACGAACGATGCCACCTGGATCTGCTTCAGTCCTGTTCGCGACAGCGCGTCAACCAGGGCGACCCGATCCGCCAAAGGGTATATCGTCTTCTCGAACTGGAACCCCTCTCGGGGTCCCTCCTCGTGGATCTCGATATGCGACGGCAGATCGCTCATGGAAACTTACTCCGATTCCGGCGTCACGACGAACACCACCTGATCGCGCTCGACGGTGCCTCCCACCGGACACTCGATGGCAGTGACCCGACCTGCAAACGGCGCAACGATGGACAGCTCCATTTTCATCGACTCCATCACCGCAAGCACGTCGCCGGCGGCGATCAGCTGCCCCTGCTCCGCATGAACCGACACGATGCGGCCCATCATGGGCGCACGAACCTGCCCATCACCGGCGCCGGCCTGCGCGAGCAGCGAGCCCGACAGATAAGGATGCACCTCGAAGCTGGAGCTCGCAATGGCGGACGCGAAACCGGCGAACGTATCCGACAGCACCGGCGTGACCGTTATCGCGAGTCCATCGCACGAAACCATAGTCGTACCATTGTCGTGTGCATGGAAATCGAGCGTCCGAACATTTCCATCGACGCCGACCACAAGACGATCCCGTCCGCCGGCATAGCCAAACGTCACCTCGTGGTTCCGGCCCGACGCGACAAGCCGCAGCGTCGGCACCGTTGCAGGCTCGGACTTGCCCACGCCCAGCCGCCATGCGGTCAATCCTTCACAACCGCACCATGTCCGATCCTTTCGTGCCCATAGCCACAGGCCTGCGGCGATGTGCACTTCTAGCGGGTGCCTGACCGCTTCCCCGCTCGCGGCCGTCATCGCGTCGATGGTCCCGGTATGCACTTCGTTCGACAGCACGGCGGGCTCGGCAACGATGCGGTGAAGAAAGCCCAAATTGGTCGTCACGCCACCGACGCTGCAGTCGCGCAGTGCCATCGCCAGCCTTGAATAGGCCTCCTCACGCGTCGCCCCGATCGCGATCAGCTTGGCGATCATAGGGTCATAATAGGGCGTGATCGGCATTCCCGCAGCAACGCCCGCATCGACCCGAACCATATCCGTCAGATGCAGTTTCTCGATCGTCCCCGTAGACGGCAAAAAGCCCTTGTCGGCATCCTCGGCATAAAGCCGCGCCTCGACCGCTACACCGGAAGCCGATACGTCGGCCTGCGAGAGCGGCAACCGGCCGGTCGCGACGGCGCGGATCTGCAGTTCGACCAGGTCGAGATCGGTAATCAATTCGGTCGTCGGGTGCTCGACCTGAATGCGCGGATTCACCTCGAGGAAGAAGGCGGCTCCATCCTTCACGATGAACTCCACCGTGCCAAGGCCAGCATAGCGAACCTTGGCGCCAAGCCGAACTGCATGCGCCAGGATTTCGGCGCGCAGAGCCGGTTCAAGGCTGAGGACCGGGGCTTCTTCGATCACCTTCTGGTGCCGCCTCTGCAGGCTGCACTCACGATCGAACAGATGAATGACGTTACCTTGTCCGTCGCCGAGGATCTGGACCTCGATGTGACGGGCATCGGGCAGAAATTGTTCGACGATCAGACGTGGATCACCGAACGAACTCTTGCCTTCGCGCATCGCGGCCGCGATGTCGGCCCGCACTGTCGCGGCATTCGTCACGACGCGCATCCCCTTGCCGCCGCCGCCGGCGGCCGCCTTGAGCAGAACCGGAAGACGCATGGTTGCGACGGCGGCCGCGATGTCCTCGACGGAAGCGCTGGGCTCATCCGTCCCGGGAACCACGGGAACGCCTGCGCGCCGCGCCACCTGCTTGGCGGAGGCCTTGTTGCCGAAGTCTCTGAGCACCTGCGGCGACGGTCCGATGAAGGCTATCCCGTGTTCTTTCAGAGCCTCCGCGAAGTCGCCGTTCTCGGCGAGAAAGCCGTAGCCGGGATGAACCGCGTCGGCGCCGACGCGCCGGGCGGCCTCGATGATACGCTCGATAACGAGGTAACTGTCGCCTGCGGCCGCGGCCCCGATCTCTACCGATTCACCTATCTCGCGCACGTGGAGCGCGGTGCGGTCGGCGGCCGAATGTACCGTTGCGACCTCGATTCCGAGACGACGACAAGTCCGGGCAATCCGGCAGGCGATTTCACCACGATTGGCGACAAGAATCTTGCGAAACACGCGACTACTCCGCCTCACATGCGAAACACGCCGAATCGCGTCTCGCGACGCGGAGTCCGGCTTGCAATATCGAGCAACAACGTCATCACATCCCGCGTTTCCGCCGGCTCGATCACCCCGTCGACCCACAGATGCCGGGCAAAATTGTAGGCGTTGGCGAAGGTTTCGTACTCGCGCCGGATCGGGTCCTTGAACGCTTTCTCCACCTCCGCGGTCCACTCCTGACCATTGCGCTCGGCGATTTGCCGCCGCACCAGCGCAAGCGTCGTCGCCGCCTGCTCAGGCCCCATGATCGCAGCACGCCCGTTCGGCCACATGAACATGGCCGTGGGGCGAAAGGCCCGCCCACACATCGCGAGATATCCCGCGCCGTATGATCCGCCGACGATGATCGTGTACTTCGGCACGGATGCGGAGCTCATCGCCGTGATGAACTTCGCGCCGGCCTTCGCGATGCCGCCAGCCTCTGCTTCGCGCCCGACCATGAAGCCCGAAACGTCGGCCAGAAACAACAGCGGAACATCGCGCTGGCAACACAGATTGATGAAGTGGGTTGCCTTCAGCGCGGACTCGGTGAACAGGACGCCGGCATTCGCCAGAATTCCAACTTGGTGGCCGTTGATGCGACCAAATCCCGTGATCAGCGTGTTGCCGTACTCGGCCTTGAACTCCTGCAACTCGCCCGCATCCAGCAGGCACTTGAGGATGGCCCGGGTATCGGTCGGCTTGCGAGCATCACGGCTCACGATCTCGTAAATCCGCTCGGCCGGATGCAGCGCAGGCGCCGGAGCAGCTTGCGTCCGGCGCGGGCTGGCGGAAGCCGGCAATTCCGCGACAAGCCGGCGCGTGATGGACAATGCATGGGCATCGTTCTCGGCCAGATGATCGGTCACTCCGCTCACGCGGCTGTGCATCGTCGCACCACCCAAGGCCTCGGCATCGGTCTGTTCGCCCGTCGCGGCCTGAACGAGCTGCGGTCCGCCAAGGTACATAAACCCCTGCCCCCGCACGATCACGACCTCGTCGCACAGCGCTGGAATGTAGGCACCGCCGGCCGTACAAGCGCCCAGCACAACAGCGATCTGCGGAACGCCGTCCGCGGACATTCCAACCTGGTTATGGAAGATCGAGCCGAACAGCCCCTCATCGGGAAAGATGTTGGCCTGATCGGGCAGGAATGCACCGCCGGAGTCCACCAGCGTGATGCAAGGCAGGCGGTTGTCCCAGGCGAAGCGCTGCGCGCGCACGTGCTTCCGGCAGGTCATTCCAAAATACGTGCCACCCTTCACCGTGGCGTCGTTGGCGATGATCATGCATGAACGCCCGGCAATCGTGCCGACGCCTGTGATCAGGCCCGCGCCTGGGGGAACACCTTCGTAGAGTCCCTCGCCGGCAAGATCGGCCAGTTCGAGAAAGGGCGAGCCTGGATCAATCAAGGCATCGATGCGCTCGCGCGCCAGGAGCTTGCCGCGCTCGCGATGCTTTCGCCGTGCGGCGTCGGGCCCCCCGACTCTCGCCGCTCGGCGTCGCTCAAACAGATCATCCAGCAGCTTCCGATAGGCTTCTCGGTTCAGATCCGCTTCTGAAGCAACTGATGCCGTCTCGAGGTTCTCGACCAGTCCGCCAGTCATACCCTCACATCCCCCTCAATTCAGGCATCTTTCGCAGCGTCAACGACACCTTTCGCGCGCCGGGCTTTTCGAAGAAATTCGCGTCGATGATCGTGACGTCGGCCTTGACCGACAGCGCGTTTCGAATGCGTCCCTCAATATTGCTCTTGAGAACCGCATCGCCTTTCGGATCCGCTCCCTCGGCGCGCTCGACGAGAACCTTCAGATTGTCTTGGGTCGTGTGACCGGGGAAGTCGGCGACAACGCGCATGACGCGATTTGTCCCCGGCGTCGCGGCAACGACGTCCTGGACCGCCGACGGAAACAGATTGACCCCACGCACGATCAGCATGTCGTCGGTGCGACCGAAACACCGGACGGCGGGCGTTGTCCGCACCCCGCCCGAGCGCCCGTCGCTCGTCACGATGACATGGTCGCCACTTCGGAACCGCAACACCGGCGACGCCTCGCGGCCAAGCGCAGTATAGACAAGCTCGCCCGTCGCGCCGACATCGAAAGGCCGAACGTCGCCGCTTTCCGGATCGATCAGCTCAACCAGGATATGATCGGGCGCGACCATGTACATGCCGCCGTCGGCGTTGCTCTCGGCCCAATAAGTGCACCCCAGATCGGTGCCACCCATCAGCTCGCGGCAGGTCGCATTCCAGCGCTGCTCGATGGCCTGACGCACGGCCGGAATGCCGCCGCCGGGCTCCCCGCCCACGATCAGGCATTCGACCCCGAGGTCGGCCGCTTCGACACCAGCGAGCTCCTTTGCCTTCTCTGCGAGGAAGAGCAGAAAGTTCGGAGTGCCGACGATGCAACGCGGACGAAGATCGCGGCAGGCGATCAGCAGCCGGTCGAAACCGCCGTCCGCGCCGATCGGAATATCGCGCGCACCCAGATACTGGATCGCCTGGAAAATCGGAATGCCGCCAACAAATCCCTTGCTCATGGAGAAGCCGTGCAGCACGAGATCTCCCGGCCTCATCCCGCACGCGAACAGTGCGCGCGCAGTCATTTCCTGCCAGGCAAGCACATCTGCCTCAGTCAAACCGACATAGGACGGACTGCCCGTCGTGCCAGAGGACGCCTGGATCTGCACCACGTCTTCGAGCGACGCTGCAAGATGTTCGCCGAGCGGGGGCATTGCGGCAAGGCTGTCGCGCAAGTCCTGCTTGGTCGTGAACGGCACGCGCGCCAGATCCTCGATCGTACGGATACGCGACACGTCGATATTCGCCGCGCGGAAGCGGCGCCGATAAAAGGCCGATCGCGCCGCGAGATAATCGAGCTGCACCCTGAGACGATGTTCCTGAAGATCGCGGATCGCCGACGGGGACGCTGTCTCCACCCCGCTGAAGGTCGCGGCAATCGCATGGGAAAATGCCAACGGCTTACGAAATCGCATCTCACTCTCCGTCTTTTGCGGTCCACATCGAACAATGATGCCCGGTCGAGACACTCAATTGTTAGATGGCCTCGCGCAAAAAAACAAGCGGTTGACCGTTTTTTTATTAGTCACAGCAGCGACGCGGCTCGGACCAGCCGGGGCGCGCTACTTCTTGATCAGGCCGATACCTTGCAGCACCAATTCGCGGTAGATTTCGATGATCTCGTCCTGAGACAATCTCCCTCGGGGGCGATACCAGTTGCACACGCCGGTGAGCATGGCGATCACTGCGTAAGTCGTCACTTTGGGATCACGCACCCGCCAGATCTTTTCCTTGTTTCCCCACTCGAGGATATCGCGCAGCTTCCGTTCGTACGTTTCGCGAAGCCGCACGATCTCGTTCAGATGAGGCCCGGATAGGCTGCGGAGCTCCATGTTGCCGATGAAGACCTCCTCCCGCCGAGCCGTGTGCCAGCGCAGGTGGAATGCAACGAACGCCTCGAGGGCCGCAAGCGGCGTCTCGGGGCCGTTCAGATCCTTCGCCAGACCGTCAAGCAGTTCGAGCAGAACCTCCTTGAGCAGCGAGTAAAGGAAATCTTCCTTGTATTTTATGTAGTTATAGAGCGACCCGGCCTGGATTCCGACATCATCAGCAAGGTCGCGAAGCTTCATCGCCTCGAAACCATGCTGATAGATGCGTTTGATGGCGGCCTTCCGGATGGTCTCCTTGGTCTTAACCCCGGTCGAGCCTGTGGTCCTTGCCATCAATTCGTCCCTTCGTGCCGATTCTGCGATCCTACATATAGCATTTCGAACGCAGAAAACGGGCGTGAAAGCATGGGCTTATGCAGCCCTACTCTGGGACGCGGACAAAGCGCGCATTCTTGAAATCGTTCTGCAAGACGCGCACCGGCGAGTCAGAGAAGTGCTTGCTGGGCGAAAAGCCGAACGGAGCCGTGGCGCCGTTCACGGAAAACTTCTTGCCGCTCTCGAGTTGGCCGATGACGCAATCGCGTGTGAGATCCTTTTCGCAGGCACGCATCGACTGGATCAGGATGCTGGCGCCACTGTAGGACGCCATGGTGTAGCGGTTCACCTTCTTCATCTCGTCGGCGGAGAGATACTTCTTGGCGACTTCCACGAACGGCGCGGCGTCGGCGTCGGAAAGGTCGGACATGTAATCGGCCGTGTAGTAGCCGTCACCCGCCTCGCCTGAGAGCTGCTGCACGATGGGGAGGTGGGCGGTCCACACCGTCCCAACACGCAAATCCTTCAAGCCGAGCTTCTTGGCTTCCTTGAAAATCGCGACGTTCTCCGCAATGATGCCGCCCGACGCGATGAACCCCACATTCTCATTCTGGACGCGCAGCATTTCGGCCGAGAAGTCCTTCTGGCCGCGCTTATACGGAATCTCCAGCACGTTCTTCAAACCAAAGTCCTTAACCGCGCGCTGGTAGCCGAGCAGGTTGTTCGCACCGAAGTCGTCGTCCTGGTAGATCACGCCGAAACGGGCGTCCTTCTTGCCCAACTTTTCGACCGCGTACTTGACCACCGCATAAAGGGCGTTGCCATAGTCGGTCCCGATGACAAAGATGTTCTTCTTGACCGGATTGTAGGCCTGCTCGGCCGGATTAATCGAAACGATGGTGAGGACCTTCTGTTCGATGAACAGCGGCATCATCGCGTTCAGATGACTGGTGCCGGAAGTTCCGGTAACGGCGAACACGCCTTCGGCCAAGAGCTTCTGGGCCGCCTGGAACGCGCGCGCCGGGACATAACCGTCGTCCTCGGTCACCGCAACAACTTTGCGCCCCGCCACTCCGCCGGTAGCATTGGCTTCCGCAAGCGCGACCTTGGTGCCGAGATAGTGCGCTTCGCCGGCAAAGCTCACGGGTCCAGTGAGCGGCAGCACCTCGCCAATCTTGATCTCTCTGTCGGTGATTCCGGGGTCAGCTGCATGCGCAGTACCGGCAAGTGCCCCCAGCATCAGAACGCCCGCGACTCTTCTCATCAAATGCATCACTTTCTCCCTGTCGTTTCTATGGATTTCAGTAACGGAACGGCCAGTTGCTCCAAAGTCGCTTCGCATCGCGCCACAGCCCGATCAGTCCGTCGGGCTGTACCCGCAGTACGGTCATGATCACGACGCCATAGATCAGACCTCGCACTTCGAGCGCGCGTGTCGAAAAGGTCTCCGTCAACCCGCTGCCAAGCGCATCGAACAACCACCTGGTGAACTCGGGCAGCAGCGACATGAAAATGGTGCCGAGAATGGCGCCTGCGATCGACCCCAGCCCCCCGACGATGATCATCGCCAGAGCTTCGATGCTCACGAGTACGGCAAAGCTATCGACATTGATGTAACGCACCTGGTAGGCGGCGAGCGCCCCGGCCGCACCGGTGAAGAACGCGGAGAGAGCAAAGGCCATCAGCTTGTAGGCAACCAGATTGATACCCATCATCTCGGCCGCGATGTCGTGATCCCGGATGGCGACAAAGGCGCGTCCGATCCGGCTACGCATCAGGTTCGTCGCCGCGGCAACGAACAGCACACAGACCGCCAGGCTAAAATAATAGAACGACACCTTGCCGGCGAGCGAAACGCCGAGCAGATCGGCTGCCGGAAGCGACAGGCCGGCCGATCCGCGCGTCAGCCAATCCAGGTTCAGGATCGAGTGCGTCACGATGATCGTGAACGCGAGAGTCGTGATCGCCAGATAGAGTCCCTTCAGCCGCAGCGAGGGAATGCCGACCAGCAGGGATAATGCCGCCGCCAAAAGACCGCCGCAGATGATGCCTGGAACGACAGGCACCGCATAGTCGACGGCGAGGACGGCCGCAGTGTAGGCGCCGATCGCCAGAAAACCGGCATGACCGAGCGAGATCAGGCCACACACTCCTGTCAGCAGGTTGAGGCCCACAACGCCTATCCCGGTGATGAGAATAGTGGTCGCCAGCGCCAGTACATAGGAGCTGGCAACCCACGGCAAGGCCATGCAGGCGACCAGCAACGTCACTGTCCATGCCTTGACCGCGCCGGAGTCGGTCAGCGCGACCAGCTCGGGGTAGCTCTGCTTGAAATGTCCCGCCCGCATCAGACTCGCTCCACGTTGCGCGTGCCAAACAGACCGAAGGGTCGAATCATCAGAACCACCAGAATGATCACAAAGCCGATGATCTCCTTGAGGCCGCGCCCTACGTAGCCCTCGCCGAGGTTCTCAAGGATGCCAATGATGAAGCCGCCCGCGGCCGAGCCGCCTACCGCGTCGAGCCCACCGAGGATCGTCGCCGGAAATCCCCGCAGGCCGAAAGCCGACATATCCGGGCCGAGTTCATAGATTGTCGAGATCAGGAGCCCGGCGAGTCCGGCCGTACTCGCGGCGAGCACCCAGGCCAGCGCATAGATCCGTCGCACATCGATGCCCATCAATAGCGCGACGGTCTCGTCGTTGGCGGCGGCGCGCATGGCAATGCCGGATCGCGTGTAGCGGTAGAACACCGCGAATCCCGCCATGATCGCGAGCAACAATCCGATCGCGATGGCCTGCGCCAGATAGAGACGAACGGGGCCGAGCGACAAAACGATGTCTCCCGGCGAAGCAGAAAATTCCAGCGGCGCTGCGCCCCAGACCAGAACGACCAGTGACCTGATGAAGACTGCAAGGCCGACCGTCATCATCACGATCGATATCGTAGGCTCCCCGATCATCGGACGGATCAGGACAAATTCGATGAGGAGACCGAGCAACAGCGACACCGCAATGACGACGGGCACCAGGCCCCAGAAGCCGAGCCCGGTGTGAACGCCGATGGTGTGGGCGATGTATGCGTTCAGCATCATCATCTCGCCCAGGGCGAAGTTGATGACCCGGGTCGCCCGGTAGATGATAGCGAACCCGATCGCGACGAGACCGTAGATTGCGCCGACCGCCAGCCCCGACCCAAGAAGAGCAAAAAAAATAGTTCAAGCTCGTGCTCCATAAAGCTCGGAGATTTCTTGCGCGAATTTCTGTTCGATCGATTTGCGCCGAACCTTCATGGTAGCGGTCAACTCACCGTCGTCATGGTCAAGCTCCTTGCTCAACAGAGCGAACTTGCGCACCTGCGCCACCCGTGCGAAGCGGGAATTGGCCTTCTGCACGTCCTGCCCGATCAGTTCACGCACGTCGGCGACCAATGTCAGGCTACGAAACGTCGTGAACGAGAGCTGACGCTCCTGCGCCCACTTGCCCACGGTGTCGTAGTCGATCTGGATCAGCGCCGAGACGAAGTTGCGGCCATCCCCGACCACGATCGCCTCCCGGACATAGGCACTCTCCTTCAGCGCATGCTCGATTTCCGAAGGCGAAATGTTCTTGCCTCCGGACGTGATGATGAGATCCTTCTTGCGGTCGATGATCTGCACCTCGCCGTCGACGACCGCCGCGATATCCCCGGACGCGATCCAGCCGTCATTCATCACCGCTGCCGTCGCTTCGGGAGCATCGAGATAGCCCAGAAATACGGTCGGCCCTTTCATCAGCAGCTCGCCGTCCTCACCGAGACGATACTGAAGCGAGGGGATCGGAACCCCGACACATCCGAAGGCAGTTCGTCCGGGCTGCTGCTGAAAGGCGACGGCGGCCGTTTCCGTCATCCCGTAGACCTGGTAGATTGGAAGCCCGATGCAGCGGAAGAACAGAAGCGTCTCGGGCGACACTGACGCCGCTCCGCAGAAGCAGGCAGCAGCACGATAGAGACCCAGGAACCGCTGAATGTTGCGGAACATCAGCACATAGAGCAACCACGCCATGATCCTGTCGCGCAGGGTCCTCCGCTGGCCGCCGGCCGCAATCTCGCGCCGCGCGATAGGTAATGCCCGCGATAGCGCAAACTGATACGCCCAGCGGTGCAGCGGATAGGATTCCCTGATCTTGATATCAATGGTCTGCTGTAGCTTTTCCCAGATGCGCGGAACGCCGAGGAACAGGGTCGGCCCGATTTCGCGCAGGTCTGCAGAAACGGTGTCGACCGACTCCGCGAAATTCACCACGGAGCCGCAACAGAGCTGCATCACCGTCGAGAATGATCGCTCAGCGACGTGACAGAGCGGAAGATAGCAGAGGACCTCGTGATTATTTCCGTCGTAGCCGAAGGTATCGACGACGCTGCAGGCGGCTACCAGCATGTTTCGATGCGACAGCATCGCACCTTTGGGCGCGCCGGTTGTGCCCGAGGTGTAGACAATGATCGCGGGTTCGTCCGGCGAGCGCTCCGCCATCTGCTTCTTGTGAGCGACCAGCGCCGCAGGCTCCTGCTCCAGCCGACGCCGGCCGCGCTCGATCAGGTCGGCGAAGCTGATCAGGCCATCCTCCTGATAGCCTCGCATGCCTTTGTCATCGACGTAGACGATCCAGGACAGATTGGGCAGATCTGTGCGCCGGCGTGCTTCGAGGATCTTGTCGACCTGCTCCTGGTCGCCGCACACGACAACCCGCGCGCCGGAGTTCTGGAGGATGTAGGCCAGTTCCGGCCAGGGGCTGGTCGGATACAGACCGACACAAACCCCGCCGAGCGACTGCGACGCGAGGTCGGCGTACATCCATTCCGGAACCCCCTCGCCGGCGATCGCCATCCGATCGCCTGGCCCATATCCAAGCTCCGATAGCCCGAGCGCAACGAGATCCATGTTGCGGGCGTACTCGCCCCAAGTTACGCGCTTCCAGATGCCGAGCTCTTTTTCCCGGAAAGCGAGTCGATCCGGCTGGATCTCGCTCCAGAGCCGAACGAGTTGCGGCAGTGGTAGATTTCCGGCACGAGCCAGATCGCGGATCGGATTGCTCATGCCGCTTCGCCCGCGCCGCCGAGATAGGCCGCCATCACCCGCGGATCCTGCGAGACCTGCGTTGGAGTGCCGTCGCCAATCTTCCGCCCAAACTCCAGGACGACGACCTGATCCGATATATCCATCACGATGCCCATGTCATGCTCAACCATCAGCACCGTGACGTTGAGCTGCTCCTTGATATCGAGAATGAAACGCGCGATGTCCTCGGTTTCCTCCTGGTTCATGCCCGACACCATTTCATCAAGGAGAAGGAGCCGCGGCTCGATGGCCAGCGCTCGACCGAGCTCCACCCGCTTCTGCAAGCCGTACGACAACGTACCCACCGGCAGATCCCGCACATTCTGGATCTCAAGAAAGTCGATGATTTCCTCGACCCTGCGCCGGGCCTTGATCTCCTCGTTGCGGACACGTCCCCAATAGACCGCCGCCGTGAGCGGATCGGCCGAAAGCCGCGCGTGCATCCCGACCAGAATGTTGTCCACCACGGAGGCGTGGGCGAAGACCGCCAGATTCTGGAACGTGCGACCCAGGCCGCGACTCGCCATGCGATAGGCAGGAGAGTTCGTGATGTCGCGCCGCTCGAAACTCACGCGCCCGGTCGTCGGCGGCACGAGACCGCTGATCATGTTGAGGACAGTGGTCTTGCCGGCCCCGTTGGGACCGATCAAGCTGCAAATCGTACCCTGCTCGACCGAAAACGAGACGTCCTGCACGGCCTGCACGCCGCCGAACGCCTTGCCCAGCCCTTCGACATCCAGAATCGAACTCACGACAGCCACCGCTTCCGGCGCTTATAATGTTTCACCTCGCGCATGCTGCGCCGATCCCCCTTGGCACCAAGGCCCAGATAGAATTCGCAAACGTCTTCATTGCGTTTGAGCTCGTCCGAAGTCCCATCGAGCACGACGCGACCGTTTTCGAGAACGTAGGCCTGACGCGAAGCATCGAGCGCGAGTTGAGCGTTCTGCTCAACCAACAGCACTGTCAGACCGTTGTCGCGACACAGACGCTCGACCGCCGCGTAGATCGCCTGCGCCATCAGAGGCGCAATGCCGAGGGACGGCTCGTCCAGCATCAAGAGGCGAGGATTCGTCATCAGCGCTCGCCCGATGGCCACCATCTGCTGCTCGCCGCCGGACAAGTATCCGGAGAGAACCGCGCGCTTATCCTTGATCCGCGGAAATAAAGCGTAGATCTCCTCAAGCCTGCGCGCGACGTCGGCCCGTTCGGCGATGTGACCTCCCACAACGAGGTTTTCTTCCACAGTCAATTCGATGAACAGCCTGCGCCCTTCCGGCACATGCGCGATGCCGAGCCGCACGATCTCATCAGGCGCAAGCGACGTCAGATCGTGCCCTTCAAACTTGATCAGCCCGTCGCGAATTGAGCCGTCTTCTGGATAGAGAACGCCGGATATGGCTTTCAGCAGCGTCGTCTTGCCGGCGCCGTTTGCGCCGAGCAGCGCCGTCATGCCGCCGACACCGACCGTCAGCGAGGCATTACGAACGGCCTCAATGGCGTTGTTGTAGACGACCTGGAGATTTTCGACCTCGAGCATCTCGCCCCCTCGCGCCGACCTCTTGAACGGGCCTCGCCGCCGCTACCGTTAGCAAGGCTCCGCAAGCGCTGCAATAAAAAAACGGTTGCCTGTCCGTTTTATCGCCAGGCAGGCTTTCGCTTCTCCAGAAACGCCTGCAAGCCTTCGCGCGCCTCTGCCGTCTCCCACCTCTTGACCAGAGCATCCGCCGCTTCGGCGATCATCTCACCCTTGGATAGTCCGCCCGCCCTGTGAAATAGCCGCTTGGTTTCGGCGATCGCACCCGGCGCCGACCTCAGGATCGCGCCGACCTCCTCCTCTACAGCCGCATCCAGTTCGTCCTGCTCGACTACGCGATGCACGATACCGAATGCGAGCGCATCGGCAGCGGACACCGGATCACGACCAGTCAAGAAGCGCGCCCGCGCCAACGCTTCGCCGAGCCGAGCAACGACGAAAGGCGAAATCATCGCCGGGACAATGCCGAGTCTGACCTCCGACAAGCCGAACGACGCCTGCGTGCCTGCAATCGCAATGTCGCTGCAGCAAACCAGACCAAATCCCCCGCCGATCGCCGCACCATGGACGCGGGCGATGACCGGCTTCGGACATGCGTCCACAGCCACAAGCAACGCGCCGATCCGAAGCGCATCCTGACGGCGCTGCTCAGAGGAGAGATCCAGAATGCCACGCATCCACCGCAGATCGCCTCCAGCGCTGAAACTCCTGCCCTCTCCCGCGAGAACAACCGCGCGGACATCTCGCTCTTGCGACACGCGCACGACCGCATCGTTCAATGCAACAACCAGCTCGGGATTCCAGGCGTTGTGCAGTTCAGGGCGATTAAGCGCAATCCGCGCAACGCCCCGCGCGTCGACCTGACACGTCACGACGCCCGGCTGTGAGATCACCGACGATTCCTGTTTCATGACGGCTTCCGACAATAAACAAACGGTTGACCGTTGCATTCCTAGATTGGATTTGATACGCCGTCCACCGGAAAGAACGGTCACGACAAGCGAGGGGCGATTAAATGTCGCAGAATACTCGGCACCGAACCAAAGGCTCGCCAGCCGCCGACAATCCGGCGAAGATGCACAATGCTTTCCCGAAGCATACCTACGATCGATCGAAGGACATGATCCGGCGCGAACCTTGCAGCAAGGTCAATTCATGACTGTCCTTCGCGAGTTGATCCGTCCCGGCGTAGCGCTGATCACCATCAACCGGCCGGAAAAATTCAATTGCATCGATCCCGCAACGGACGCCCTGATGCGCAAAGCATGGGCCTGGGCCGAGCAGAGAGAGGACGTGCGCTGCATCGTGCTGACTGGCACGAACGGTTCGTTCTGCGCCGGCGGCGATATCGAGCGGCTCCTCCCCGATATTCGTGACCGCAGTCAGTTGAATGACGATGACGGGACCTTCTGCGGGTTGACCCGCGTCTATCCGACGAGAAAGCCGATCATTGCGGCGGTCAATGGTCTTGCCTTCGGCGGCGGCCTCGAACTCGCTCTGGCGTCCGATATCCGCATTGCCAACACCAAAGCCAGATTCGGCTTGCCGGAGGTTCAGATCGGTGTCCTGGCCGGCGCCGGAGGAGCAAGCCGCCTGCCCCGCTTCGTCGCGCCGGCCGTGGCAGCGGAAATGTTGTTGACGGGTGACCCGATCGACGCCGCAACAGCACTTCGTATCGGGCTCGTCAGCCGCGTGGTCGAGGTCGATGCGCTTCTCGACACTGCATTGAAGATCGCCGGTCGTATTGCCGCCAACGCCCCGCTGGCCATCGCAAAGACCCTCGACCTCATCCGAAAGTCGCGTTCGCTCAGTCTCGCCGAAAGCTTCGACATCGAGCGAGCCGGCCTCCGCGATCTGCTATCGTCCGCGGACGCCGCGGAAGGCTTCGCCGCATTCGCCGCAAAACGAGCCCCTCAGTTCAAGGGACGCTGAGATGACTGATCTCTACCTGCTTGACGAAACCACGAGCCAAATCCGTGACACGGTTGCGGCGTTTGCCGCGGAGCGAATTGCGCCCCTGGCCGACAGGGTGGACCGGACCGACGTGTTCCCGCGCGAACTGTGGCCCGAACTCGGCGCGCTCGGCATTCTCGGCATCACCGCTGACGAGGCCGACGGCGGAGCGGGCCTCGGCTATCTTGCCCATGTCGTCGCTTCGGAGCAGGTCTCGCGCGCGTCCGGCTCGATCGGAATTTCCTACATTGCCCACTCCAACCTGTGCGTCAATCAGATCCGCCTCAACGGCAGCGCCGCACAGAGAAAGCGCTTCTTGCCGAAGCTGATCTCGGGAGAGTACGTCGGGGCGCTCGCCATGAGCGAAGCAGGCTCCGGATCGGACGTCGTGAGCATGTCGCTCAAGGCTACCCGGCGCGGCGATAGATTTGTCCTCAACGGCACCAAGATGTGGACCACCAATGGACACCATGCCGACGTCTACATCATCTACGCCAAGACCACGCCAGATGCCGGCAAGCGCGGCATCACCGCGTTCATCGTGGAGCGGAACTCACCCGGGTTCAGCCAGGGCCAGAAGCTCGACAAACTCGGCATGCGCGGCTCCGGCACATGCGAGCTGATATTCGAGGACTGTGAGGTTCCGGAAGAGAATGTTCTGGGAAAGCTCGACGGCGGCGTCCAGGTGCTGATGAAGGGGCTCGACTACGAACGCATCGTTGCCTCGTCCGCCTCCATCGGGTTGATGCAGGCGGCGCTGGATATCGCCCTGCCCTATGTCCGCGAGCGTAAGCAGTTCGGCCGCCCGATCGGGGAATTCCAGCTGGTCCAGGGCAGGCTTGCGGACATGATGACCTCGCTCAATGCCGCACGAGCTTATTTGTATACAGTTGCTGCGGCTGCAGACCGGGGAATGCCGCTCAGGAAGGAAGCCGCCAGCGCCATCATGTTCGCGTCGGAGCGCGCGACCCAGGTGGCGCTCGATGCGATCCAGCTTCTCGGCGGCAACGGATACATCAACGATTTTGCCACAGGTCGCCTGCTGCGCGATGCCAAACTGTACGAGATCGGCGCAGGTACGACCGAAATCCGCAAGATGCTCATCGGTCGTGAACTGATGGAAGGCCATTGAACTCCGGTGACGGCGAAGCTGGGGCGGCGCGCCAACGCCATGCTCGTCCGCCCCCTCGATCATGACCGCAAGAAGACCAGGTAATTCATCGCCATGACAGCATCTGCGCAGGCCAAGGACAAGCCGACTGCGGCTTCTTTCCAGTGGGACGATCCGTTCCTGCTCGACGAGCAGCTCACCGAAGACGAGCGCATGGTGCGCGACACCGCCCGGGCCTACGCCCAGGACAAGCTGCTACCGCGCGTCTCCAAGGCCTATCTCGAAGAGAAGACCGATCGCGAGATCTTCAACGAGATGGGCGAGCTCGGCCTGATCGGCATCACGCTGCCCGAGGAGTATGGCTGCGCCAATGCGAGCTACGTCGCCTATGGCCTCGTCGCGCGCGAGATCGAGCGGGTCGATTCCGGCTACCGCTCCATGAACTCGGTGCAGTCCTCGCTGGTGATGTACCCGATCTACGCCTATGGCGACGAGAACCAGCGCAAGAAGTACCTGCCCAAGCTCGCGAGCGGCGAGTGGGTCGGCTGCTTCGGCCTGACCGAGCCCGACGCCGGCTCCGATCCGGCCGGCATGAAGACCCGCGCCGAGAAGGTCTCCGACGGCTATCGCCTGACCGGCAGCAAGATGTGGATCTCGAACGCGCCGATCGCGGACGTATTCGTGGTCTGGGCCAAGTCGGCCGCGCACGACAACCAGATCCGCGGCTTCGTGCTGGAGAAGGGCATGAAGGGCCTGTCCGCGCCGAAGATCGGCGGCAAGCTGTCGCTTCGCGCCTCCATCACCGGCGAGGTCGTGATGGACGGCGTCGTGGTTCCGGAAGACGCCCTGCTGCCCAACGTCTCCGGCCTCAAGGGCCCGTTCGGCTGCCTCAACCGCGCCCGCTACGGCATCTCCTGGGGCGCCCTTGGCGCGGCCGAAGACTGCATGCACCGCGCCCGCCAGTACACGCTCGACCGCAAGCAGTTCGGCAAGCCGCTCGCCGCGACCCAGCTCGTGCAGAAGAAGCTCGCCGACATGGAGACCGAGATCGCGCTGGGCCTGCAGGGTTCATTGCGCGTCGGCCGCCTGATGGACGAAGGCAAGTTCGCCCCCGAGATGATCT
>NZ_LGHM01000119.1 GCF_001908185.1 Bradyrhizobium sp. AS23.2 | reverse complement strand
CTCTTACGCCGCCGAGCGGAGTCTCAACCGCAACTTGAGCTGACGCGGGCGCAATTGAGATCGGCGTGGCGATAGCGAAACCAGCAACCGCCAGTACGCCAGCCAATAACAGTGTTCTCATAAGAGTTTCCTCCCGAGTTATTGCATCGTTTTCCAACATCCCAGTTAGGGCAAGGTTCCTGCGAGGACGTCATCCAAATGCGACGGCTCAGACTTGGGGCATCCTCTTCAGAAGAAGCCCGCCGCGCATGTTCCTGAACCAAACAAATGCCGACCGGAATGTCTGTTGAGGGTCATTTTCGACGGATTCAGCGGTGGGTGTCGGCAGGTCGATGTCCGCTTCTGCCCAGAAGTGCCCGAACCGAGGCCGCCTCGACACGGTTGCGCGTAAGTCCCTCATCGACATCTCAAAAATCGTAACTGCGCGCAGCGAGCGAACTGCCTCGCGCACAGCGAACCCACGCCTGCGCCAGCAAAGGACACACCGACATGACGGCATCTCCGAAACACCACCGCAGCTCGCCGATTGCGACAAACGACCGCAGCGGCCCCGCCGCGAGCCCACGCATCAAGCTCTACAAGCGGCGAATTGCGATCGACCATCCCGACCCGCAAGCCGGCGAACGGCTGCTGGCCGACGCACTCGGCGCCGTCGACCGCGACGCACTGCATGGCATCCTGAAGCAATTGGTGAAGGCGAGCGCGATCGGGCAAAAGCCCGATGAAGCCAACCTCGCCTTCATGATCTCGATGATGCAGAGCATCGCGCCCAGGGATTCCATCGAGGCCATGCTGGCGGCGCAGATGGTGTGCGTTCACGTCACCGCGATGCGATGCGCCCATCATCTCGCCTGCGCCGGCGACCTCGCCAGCCAGGACAGCGCCTCGCGCGCCCTTGGCAAGCTCGCGCGCATCTTCCCGGCCCAAGTGGAGGCGCTCGGCCGCTACCGCAACAATGGCGAGCGGGCGATCACGGTGCAGAGCTTGCCGGCGCAGGACGGGGGTGAGGCGATCGCGGGGAATGCCACGTCTTATGCTGGCATGACAGAGCGGAGTTCAGTGGACGCAGCGGTGGATGTGCGGATGGTCCTAGAGCCCGAGGCCCACGGACGTGCGCCGCAGCACGCCGACGCCGGGCAAGGTGCCAACGCGCTATCGGCAACGACAACAGCAACACCGGCGCCATGCTGACGAGCCTACGCTGCGGCGCCAGGACCCGCAATGGCGGCAGCTGCCGCGCGCCGGCAGTACAAGGCAAGTTGCGTTGCCGCATGCATGGCGGGACGTCGGGATCGGGCGCGCCTCGGGGAAATCGAAATGCGCGGAAACACGGACTGTTTTCGGCAAAGGCGATCCTGGAACGAAGAATGATTCGTGGAATGTTGAAGGAGACGCGACGACTGCTGCAAGAGTTGGAATAATCCTCTCGATCGGGGCTCAGACTGGTCGCGAGAGGACTTACGATCATCCGGCTGGCGACATTGTCGCAACTCTCGCAGCTCTCGGACCGGTTGAAGCAGATCCAGTCCGCGCTGGAATCACTCAACGACTTCATCACGCATCGCGAGCTGGCGACGGAAACGGCATTGGCCGCGCCTCCCGCGAACCGGCGCGCCCTGGCTTTCGCTTCAGGTTTCATCGTCGGAAAGGAATGCGAGGCGGCGCACGACCTGATGAGGGAAGCCGAGAAGGAGCTGCATCGATTGCATCGTCTTCACGCCGAACCGAGCAACTGAGTGACAAACTGAGTGGACGTGGTGCGTTCTCCACCGCGAACCGTCGTCTACTCGCCGTCTGCCTGCTGCTCTCGGGATTAGAACGACCTTAAAGGCCACCGGACGTGCCCGCGCGCCGCATGTAGGTTGGCGATCACGCTCTCCGAAGCTCAGGCTATGCCATCCGAAGCATCCTGCTTAGTCTTCGTCCGGCTCGCGCGCGACCGGCGGTTCGTCGGTTCGGCTCTCTTCGTCGTCTTGCTCTTCGTCCTCTTCGTCGTCATCAGGATCTCGGGGCGGCATCATGTTGCCCATGATCGCGAAGACACGCCGGCCGATCCTGGTGGGAACTATCTCGGGGATCTATAGGGTCATGTTGTTGCTCCGCGGATGTGACCCTGGGGCACCTTACCCCTTCCTCGGAGGTCAGACACGGAATTGGCGGCCAGCGCAGACGAGGTCCGGTTTATCCCTGGCAGACGACACGGGGCACACTGTCGAGGCGCCGAGGCCGTCTGTCGTTGGAAGAGCCCTTTACCTTGGCATGGGCCCCGGGCCGCTTGGCTTGGTCTGGCCGACGTGTCATTCTGTAGGTCAGATGTGCGGGGGAGCAGCCGTTTTGTACCGCCATATCGTTTTGCTGTGCTCGGTCGTAATCGCCGTCTTGAGCGGCGCGTCGGCAGCGTTCGCTGCCGACTCCGAACGGTGCCAACAGCTCGGACCTAGATTTCGAACCGCGAAACCACAGATCACTGCAATCGAGGTGTCATTGGCTCTATTCTCGGCAGCAGACGGGAATTGCATTGGCCTGGCAACTGAATTGCTGGACTATGGCGCATCGGTCGACGCGCGTGACCGGTTTGGTGCCCGACCACTTAGCCACGCCGCCAGGTTTGGCCACCTGGATATGGTCGATCTCTTGCTGGAGCACGGCGCTCCAATCGATGCACGCAATCTGGCCGGTGCCACCGCGCTATACTTTGCCGCTGAAGGCGGCCATGTGTCGGTTGCGCAGCGGCTTATGGATCGCGGTGCCGACGTCAAACTAACCGGACGCAGTGGAATTTCTCCGGTTACCGCTGCCGCGTATGCCGGCAGCGATGCGATCGTTGAAGCGTTGCTAGCGCATGGGGCGGACGAGCGAGCGCCCGACGACACCGGCAAGCCGCCGATTGTCTATGCGGCAGCCCGCGCCCGGCTCGATATTGTGAAGCGGTTGCTGGCGCGGAATATCGATATCAACGCCCGCTACCCACATGATCTCACTCTGCTGATGTGGGCTTCGGGCGCGGATGACAAGGTCCCGGAAACTGAGGCGATCAAGGTCGTTGCATATCTGCTGGACGCCGGCGCGCATATCGATGACCGAGATGCCCGCGGCCGCACCGCTCTCATGACAGCTGCGGAAGGCGGCCGTGCGGAGGTCGCCGCTCTGCTGCTTGCGCGCGGAGCCGATCCTTCACTCGAGGACAAGGCCGGCAAGCGGGCAGCAGATCTGACCGCTTTGTCGTCGCTACGTGAACGCCTGGCGGCACCCTCAGCCCGATCTGAGTAGATCTCAGAGACCAGCCAAGTATTCCGCCAGTGCCGCGAGGTCGTCGGGAGGTGTGGCGAGCATCAGATCGGACATCCCGGGGTTATTGCCGCGCGCCCGGGTGCGGAAATCGGCAATTGTTTTGGTCAGGTATTCGCGGCTCTGCCCAGCCAATCGCGGTACGGTGCCAGTACCCTGAAATTGATCAAGATGGCAGCCGGTGCAGCCGACCGAGCGCTCTGCGCGGAGAGCCCGATCCGCAACATCCTTTGGCGACCGCGGCTGGCCTAGGTCGGGCCACGGTTTGTTCGAGAAATATTCCGCAATCGCAAGCATGTCTTCCTTCTCGAACGATGAGGCGATCGGCTGCATGATCTCGCTCTTGCGGTCGCCTCGTTTGAAATCGCGGAGTTGGATGTAGGTGTAGCCGGATGGCTGCCCCCAGATAACGGGTATCGTTTTGTCGATCGGCTTGCCGTCCTGGCCATGGCAGCCGGCGCACACTTCGACCCTCTCGGCGATGCTTTGCGCAAGTGCCGGCCGCGGGCTTGCGCTCAATAATTCTCCGAGCGTGACTCCGCAAGGAATCAACCAACGCAACTTGCTGCTCATCGATTTTCATTCCCGTGAGGCCTAACAGAAGCGGGGCCGCAGTAGGCCCCGCTTCGCATTGTTGATCAGGCTCTTTCGCCGCTCGGTCAATCGAGCGTGAAGGCAATAATGTTGTTGCCGCGCTTGAAGCTGACCTGGGTGTTGCCGCCCGCGCCGACCACGATGTACTGCTTGTTGCCCAGCATGTAGCTGGAGGGTGGCGCATTGACGCCCGCCCCGGCGCGGAAGCTCCACAATTCCTTGCCGTTGGAGGAGTTGTAGGCTGCGAACTTGCCATTGCCTTCACCGGTGAACACAAGACCGCCGGCGGTGGCGAGGATGCCGCCGATCATCGGCTCCGGCGTCTTCACCTGCCATTTGATCTTACCGGTGTTGTAGTTGACGGCCGTGATGTTGCCCGACTGCTGTTCACCCGGGATTGCCGTGAAGGCACCGCCAAGCCACAACTTACCGTTCGGGTAGGGCGAGTTTTCGACCCGGTAGTGCATCGGCTGATGGAGGTTGATGGCGTAGGCAAGCTCCTGTGCCGGGTCGGTGGCGATCGGCGACCATTCGACACCGCCATTCGCACCCGGAAGCATGCGGGCCCCCTCCTTGGTCGGCAGAACCCACATGTTCTCCTGCGGGACCATGGCCTCGGAGAAGCGGATCAAGCTGCAATCCTTCCGGTCGTGAACATAGACGTGACCGGTCTTGCCGGCATGGATCACGCCCGGGATGGTCTTGCCGCTCTTGTCCTTCACATCGAGCAGCACCGGTGGGCTAACCGCATCGAGATCCCAGACGTCGTGGGCGATGTACTGGAAGTGGCAGATGTATTTGCCGGTATCGAGATCAAGGGCAACCAGCGAGTCGGTATAGAGATTGTCGCCGGGGCGCGGTGAACCGTCGAGATCGGGCGAGGGATTGCCGACCACGAAATAGATCCGGTTGGTGGCGAGATCGACGGCCGGATTTTGCCAGACGCCGCCGCCCAGCCGCTTGTAGGGATCGCCGAGCTTGGCAAGCTGGTCCTTCTCGGCCTGGATGTCGCGGTGCATGTCCCGTCCGGTGGCGTCCTTTGTCGCCCAGACGCCGACCGAGTTTTCCGGAATCGTATCGAAATTCCAGACCAGTTTGCCGGTCTTCGCATCGTAGGCCCTGACGAAGCCGCGGATGCCGTATTCACCGCCGTTCGTTCCGATCAAGACCTTGTCCTTGACGACGGTCGGAGCCATCGTCTCGCTGTAGCCGAGCTCGGGATCCGCAATGTCGGTCTTCCAGACCACATCGCCCGTCTTTGCATTCAGCGCGACCAGCTTGGCGTCCAGTGTGGCGAGATAGACGAGATCGCCAAGAACCTGGACGCCGCGATTGTTGGGACCGCAGCAGTAGGTCGTTATGGGTCCCATCTTGTGATTGTAGTGCCAGAACTGTTCGCCTGTCTTGGCGTCGAGCGCATAGACGTGGCTGAACGACGTCGTCACAAACATGACGCCGTCGACCACGATCGGTGAAGTCTCCAGGGATTCCCTGACGTCGGTCTGAAAAATCCACGCGACGTGCAGGCCCTTCACATTGTCGCGATTGATCTGCTTCGCAGGGTGAAAGCGAGTCTGCGCATAGTTGACGTTGGTCAGCAGAAAGTTGGTCGCGTTCTTGTCGGCCGCGGTGAGCTGGGCCTGCGTAACCGGAGACACCTTCGCCTCGCGCGATACAGGCACGTATTCCTGCTTGACTTCTTGCTGAGCGTTGCCGGGTGCTGCGAGCAAGCAGCCCAGGCCGAAAAAAGTGGCGAATGCAATAGAAGATGATCTATTCATGTTTCCGCCCCAGATTATTTGAACCGACACTTTGTACGCCGGTGCGATTCAAATTTGATCCGACGAGGGGTGTTTGACAAGGAAAAAGCTGCAAGCGACGGCTTTTGCAGAGACATCAGCCGCCACCGTTCGCAGCCGCGAGATCAGAGTGCGTCGCAATGTCGAAGTCTAACAATGCGATCCGCCGCCGGCTCATCACCAGCGTGCGCTGGTGGCTTCCGTGGACGGGCGTCGCCTAGCATTGGAAATCCACGAGCGCTCGCCATAGCCGTGTTTCAATCGGCCGGACTTTGGTGGGGTGATCTTAAGAGCTGACTTTCTCGCGGCGATTATGCACTTCGGCTTCAGTTCAAGGGCGACCTCGCCGAAACGGCCGCTTGTGCGGCCAATAATGGACGTCACCGCACTTCACCACATTCACAGCTGCGAGGAGTCATTGGGCAGCGGACGGCGCACTCGCGTCCGGCCACGGCGCAACAAATATACGTATCTAACGAATTGATGGATTTCGCTTCGCCCTCCCCATTCTACGACCTTGCCCCGACAATTTGCCCCGCCATTGTGAAGTACTTCACACGCTCGCTGTCGCCGGTATCGCTAGCTTGTGCTCGTCAAGGCTGTGCTTGGCCCGCCGGCCAGTACGCCCCCTAGCGGGGACGCTGAACGGACCGCCTGGGCCCATCTCGGTGAAACAGGGGGGCAGGTGTCATGGGGGCATTGAACCTTTCGCAGATTCTTTGGGAGGAGCGACGGGCGCTCGCGGGCGCCGCTCTGGAATTCGCACCGATACATCCGGCACCTGGCCCCTCGCCGACACCAACGCAGCCGGCATCCGGTACGCCGCCAGCGCCATCCTCGCCGCCGGCGGCAACATCGCCTCAACCTGCGCAATCGCAGCAATCATCGCCGCTGCCGGCGGCGCCGCTCCCTGGAAACCTCCTCGACATCTACCAGGCGCTCAACGCGGACGACCGGTGGGCCCTGTGCCTTTCCGGCGGCGGAATCCGCAGCGCGGCGTTTGCGCTCGGCATCCTGCAAAGGATTGCGGCCCTCGAGGTCACCTCGAAGCGCGAGGGCGAGACGGCCGGCCCGGCTATGACGCAGTTCGAGTATCTGTCGACCGTATCAGGAGGCGGCTATATCGGAAGCTGGCTATCGGCCTGGCTCTGTCAGGAGCGCAAGCTGCGTGCCCAGGGAGCAGCCGCGAGCGCAAGCAAGGGCAGCCAGGGCTCCACTCCGGCCCCCGTGATTTCGGCACTCAACCGCCGATACAGCCTCGGTCAATTCAGGGATCACGAAGAAGCGGAGCCGGTTTCCAACCTCCGGCGCAACTCGCACTTTCTCGCTCCAAGCTTTTCGTCGATTTCTCCCGACCTGTGGAGTGACGTTGCCAGCGTCCTGCGCAATCTGTTCCTGAACTGGATCCTGCTGGTCCCCCCCGATGATCCTTGCGGTGCTCATCACCAAGGCACTCTACTTTGCCGTCATCGATGCCCACAACATCACACGCGAGAACACGTCGGGGTGGTTCCTGGGTGTGATGGTCGTACCAACCCTCTGTTTCCTGGCTTCCTTGTCGTTCTCCGCCGCAAACCGTCCCGCCCGCGGATGGATCAATGTCTCGCAACCCCGGTTTCTGGTTTGCGATCTGATGCCCTTCCTTGCAGGAGCGGCACTCCTGGTTTTCGTCTTGCACAGCCAATACGGTCTGTCGGTGCTCACGGACGTGACCAATGCCAGCGGGTTCGCATTCGTCCAGCGCCTCTATGCAACTCACCCGGACGCCGTCGTGATCTTTCGCGGCGGCATCCTTGGCGTATTGTTCTTTCTCCTTTCCTGGCTGCTGGCGCCGGTATGGACCGTCATTTTCGGAGCATCGGCCCAGCCACAGCTAGCGGATCGTCCCAAGCATCCATGGATCGATCTTGGCGCCTGGTGCGTCGCCGGCGCGGCCTTCGGCCTGCTGAGCGCCACGGGACTGGTTTTGCTTTGGCATTACAGCCCATCCGGCGCCGCCTTCACTGCCGCGGCAGCGGCCTTTGCCTGCGTGCTCGGGCTGCCCTGGATCGTGATGGCGCGCATCGTCGCCGACGTGATCTATATCTCGTTTGCCGAATTCCTGTCCGAGGTGGACGTGGGCCTCGAATTCCAGGCGCGGTCGAGCGGAATTTTCACACTGGCGTATATCGGCTGGCTGCTGTGGTTCGGACTCGTGCTTGGCGCGCCGCCGGCCGCAGAATGGGTCGCGAGCCACCTTGGCAGTGCGTTCGTCCCCTCGCTGGGAGGACTTTCAGGCCTGCTGTCCGTCGTCCTGGGAGCGAGCTCGAAGACTGGGCCCGCCGCCGAGCAGGCTTCAGGCTTTCGCCAGTACCTCTCACTCAACACGATCGCTGCGATCGCAGCGGCAATTTTCGCGGCAACCGTGGTTGCCCTGCTGTCCATCGCCTGGGACAGGGCGTTCCAATCCTTCGGGTCTGGCGACCATCATCTGCCCTGGACCATCGTGCTCGTGGCAGGCGGCCTGCTTGTCGCGCTGATCTACGCAGCCTCGCATGTCCTCAGCATCAACCGCTACTCGCTCCACAGCCTTTACCGGAACCGTCTGGTTCGTACCTTCCTCGGCGCGTCACGTCACGAGAACGACCGTGACAAGACCAAGAATGCCTTTACCGATTTCGACAGCAGCGACAGCCCGTATCTGTACGAACTCTGGGAGCATGGCGTTGAACCGCGAGGGACCGACTGGAAGCCGTTCCACGTCATCAGCGCGGCGCTCAACCTCGTGTCGTCCAAGAACCTGGCATGGCAAGAACGGATGGCGGCGCCCTTCACGTTCTCGCCGCTCCATTGCGGCAGCGGCAGCGCGATATTTTCGGATGGCGCTTACCGGACGACCTATGCCACGACCACGCAGCCGAAGCCTTACGGCGGAATGCTGACCCTCGGGACCGCCATGGCGATTTCCGGCGCTGCCGTGAGCCCGAGCATGGGCTACAATTCATCGCCGGGCGTCGCCTTCCTGATGGCGCTGTTCAATGTGCGCCTCGGCTGGTGGCTCGCCAACCCGCGCGGCGACAATCCCAAATACGCCAAGGTCAAGCCGACAAATGCACTCCGGCCGTTTTTCATGGAGATGTTCGGCCTGACCAGCGAGACCGAGCGCTGGGTCTACCTGACCGACGGCGGGCATTTCGAGAACCTCGGCCTCTACGAGATGGTTCGCCGGCGTTGCCGCGTGATCGTCGTCAGTGACGCCGGCTGCGACCCCGATTATTCTTTCGAGGATCTCGGCAACGCCCTTCGCAAGATATGGATCGATCTCGGCGTGCGCATCGACTTGCACGGCCTGGACCGCCTCAAGAAGCGCTTCAAGGAACGTCCGAGCCCGGCAACGGAAGAACCCTATTGGGCGATTGGCGATATCCTCTATAGCGATGCCGATGGCGGTCAGTCGCAAGACGGACTGCTCCTGTACTTCAAGTCGGGCCTGCACGGCACGGAGCCCATGGGCGTATTGAGCTATGCGATTGCCCACGCGACCTTTCCGCACGAGACGACGCTGAATCAATTCTTCTCGGAATCGCAATTCGAGAGCTACCGCATGCTCGGTTACGAGATCGCAGAACGCGCATTCGAAGCCGGCGGAGGTCTTTCGATCGACCCGGCCACCAAGGCGCAGCCGACATTCGTCTCGATCATCGAGAAGCTGAAAGGCCAGATCGTAAGAGAAGCGGCGGCAGATTGCGGCAATGCATGAACAGCAGCCGAGGTCTACTGCCGCAGAAGAAAGGCACTATCCTCGCAGCCATCGGCGCGGCCGCGCGACGGGGAGGGGTGCATGAACGAACGCGATTTCGAACAGCAGCTCCAAGCCAATGCCGCAGCATGGATTAAGGCCGCCCTCACCCGCTTGAAGGATCAAACGCAGTTCCGGTCAGCGACGCGGAGAGGTCAAGGCCCTTTTGCGAGCGCAGCCACCCGCACGGCTTTTCAACGGATTGCTCTTGCTCGATCGTGGCACTTAGCACCAGCGACACCGTCCCCAGCGCGCACAGCATCCGCCGCACGCCGCGCACCCACCGCAGCCACGCCAAGCTCCGCAGCCACGGCAACCACCGCAACCTCGACAACCCCGACAACCCCGGCAGCCCCGAACAACGACGGCGGCTAGCTGCACGCCGCTGCCAACGTGTTCCCTATCGAAGAGATGGAACGTGGCGAGACTGACGTCGGCCATTTCCTCTTCGCCAAGAACGAAGCGCTGACTGGGCGAGATGTCATAAGATTGCGGGCTATCAGCCGCGGGTATCGTGGTTGCGGATGCGCTCCCCGCCAGCGGAAGACCCAGTCCCGCCAGCGCCGTCACGGCGGTGGCCTTGGCTGCGTACCTCCGCTTCGCAGTTTGATTTACCCGTTGCATGGTCTCGTCCTTCGCAAGTTGAGAGGGACAACTAGGCGTAGCAAGTGTACGTCTTCGCCAAGAATGCGATGTAAGGCATCCAGTTCCTCTTCCCGCGAGGCTTTTTTTTGATCGCTACCGAGAATCGCAGGTCGGAAAGCAGGAGCGTTCCAGTCACCGCGCCCTGCATGTGGAACGTGACCGCAGTACTGACCAACTATCTGCGTTGCGCAGACACATACTTTTGTCGCCAAGGAACGCGATCGTGATCAAACGCGACGTCGGCACCGAAGATTGTGCCTGGACGGAATGTCACCTCGTGGGCCCTGAGCTGAACAACGCAACAGCCGCTGCCATGTCGGCTGGTTGCGGGAAACCGGACACCACAGGATGGTTGGGCTGACTGCCGCTTGTGACCCTGAGCGATCGCAGGGAAGGTGGCGCCGCGCGCAATTCGATTCCTCGAAAAAATAGTTCGAGCAGGCAGGGTGTAGCTGGTAGCTCCGAGCCAACAGGAACGGTCGCGTTCGGAGACCGTTCCTAAAGGGAAATGCGAGAGCACCAATAAAGGCTTGGCGGCAACAGTGCCGTGTGCGCTCATTTGGAAGGAGCAAAAATTAACATGAGTGAGAAGCCGAACAGGCGGATGATCATGGGGTTCATGATCGCAATAACACTCGCGCTGTTGGCGGCCCATGACGGTCAGCTCACCGCAAATGCGACGACGCCGCAAGGCGGCGATTGCCGTGACTTGCGGCGCGCGTGCGAAATGAAAGACGAACTTGGCGAAGGCGACGAGAATTGCGTTAAGTTTCGCAAATCGTGCTCGCCATCGACACCGCATGTCAATTGCGAGTGGTTGCGCGATGCCTGCATGTACCGGGAAGAACTCGGCATCGAAGGCCACAATAACTGCGGCCGCTACCGCGAAAATTGTCACGAGGGGAGCATAAAAGAGCCCTGACCGTGATGGACCGCTTCCCGAGACAAGAGACCGGGCCGAGCGTGATCGTGTCGCTCATCATGATCGCGGGTCAGTCGGTCCACCGATTCCGGCGCCCTCGGTCACCCATGCAAACGTCGCAAGACGCAAGAGCGTTTCCCCAAGGAGGAAGAGCAAGGCCGATCCGATCACAAAGAGAGAGTGCTGGAGGAATGCATGCACCAAAGCCATGGTGAGAGCGACCGGCACCCGGCCGCCAAGGTGTTCGCTGCGCTGGCAAACAAAGCATCGCAAAGGGCGGGGCGAGCATCAACGTTTGTCCTTGCCTGCGCGCTGATAGTCATCTGGGCCATCACAGGGCCAATATTCCGATTTTCGGATACTTGGCAGCTCGTGATCAATACCGGCACCACCATCGTGACGTTCCTGATGGTCTTTCTGATTCAAAATTCTCAGAACCGAGACAGCGCAGCTATTCAGGTTAAGTTGGACGAACTGATCCGAACGAGTACCGTCCAAAACTCGTTCGTAGGGATCGAGCACCTAACCGCCGATGAACTCGAAGAGTTGCGCGCGCGTTGCGAGCAACGCGCAGAAGCGGTGGCGGCCGCACGCGAGCGCAATCCCAAGGGACACTCTCCATAAGTCGCCTTGTGGCCCTGAGCCGACCAAAGCTACAGCCGTTCGTCACTTCGGCTGTCGGCAGGGCTTCGACCGCCGCTTGACCCAACGCAGACATCTTGTGAGAAGTAGCCCGAGGTTCGATGGGCTCAACGTTGAATAATGTCTGGAGGATATGGGCGAATCGGACGGCCGGCACAAACATTGTCGCGAGCCTTTAGTGCCTCGCGGTGATACCGCTCGAAGTCATTCAACGACGGGATAGAAATGTGACACGAATCGCGATTGTCAATTGCGTATTGCGCTACTGCGCCCCATGCCGCTGATACACGATTGTACATATAGCAGCGCTCCGACGCGGAACCGGTCCTCGATTCTTTTTGGAGCTCTTGGGCCTCGCCGCGCAACCGCATCAGTTCTGGGCACAGCCCCTGCGCGTTGGCCTCAATGCAGAACCCAAGTAGCAGTATGATCGCAAGCAATGGCATACGGAACATCATCATAAGGAACGCTTGCTGCCCTCACGCCGTTCCTTAGCGGCACAAGCGCCGACGAGGCGATTCGAAAGAAGATCGGCATACCGAGTCCGCATTTGGCCCCTCAGAGACCTGCGAACAGCCGGTCGCAACGTCTGCTGCTCAGGGTAGACCGGAAGTGACGCCTGGGCCGCCCAAACGGCGCTCATGACCCGAAGCGGACGGCAGCTTAGCGCTCAGACGTTCCGGTTGCTGGTCTGTACCTTCAGCTTCACCGGCACTGGCCTGTTTCCGGCCTCAGCGCCGAGTTCGATTTTCGCAATGGCCAGTTGTGCCTTTCGGGCGCATAAACGGGGATGCCAGATTCTCATCACCGATCCTGTCGATGTGGCGCGGTCTACAGCCGAACCGAGGCGATGGCCTCCGGTCGGCAGATCGCTAGCTTCGAGTGCTCGGTTTGCGGCGTGACCATGGAATCGTGGAACTCCGCTTGGGTCCCCACCTATAGGTTGATTGCCGGCCCCGTTCGACTTCCTCGCCCTAGCTAGTTATTGCAACTCTCAGCACGTCGCCGGATTAGCGATTGATGGCAGAGTCGTTCGGCAATTCATTCACTATCGTTGAGGTGACCTCGGACGACGCGCCGCAGCCAGCCAAGCAGATATGGCTAGCCTTGGCCAAGCCCAATCAGGCGTTGACGCTGGTCCTCGCGGCTGTTCCCGAAGGCTGGACGGCAGAAGTTGTACCCGCGGTTCTCACGGAAAAGCAGCAAAGGATGTTTGAGGAACTCGACCGCAATCCGGGCGAAGTTTACAGGCTCGCACCAGAGTGAGTCCGCCTCAGTTGGCCACCTCTTTGTAGCTAGTGCCTTCTTTTGGCCCATCGCGGCAGTCGGCGCCGTGCGGGATCTGTCCGGAGATCGGAGCCGACCGGGAAACCACCCGCTGTGAAGCCCAAGCAGCGCTTGTGGACCCATAGCGAACCTGGGGCCGACTCCCCTTTGCCACTGATACCGAGATATTTTAGAAAAGGCGGAACGCCGGGCCATAGGGAATGTTGCCTTCACGGCGAGAAAATCTTCGCGAGGAGCGGGACAGTCACCATCGCGGCCGGAGCGGCGTAACGCCCGCCTGGTCGCGATCTGGCTTATCTCTTCATCGCGAGAGAGTCGCATGAATAGGCACAAGCCGACCCTTTTCCGCAATTCGTTGAATCTGAGCGATTGAGCGATAACGTGCAGGTCAAGATCCTGCGCAAGCGGCTCAAGCTTTCGGATGAGCAGTTTACCAACGTCGTTCGCAAGTCTGGCTGTTCGATCTCGCCATCATCAAGGACGCGTCTCCTTTAAAGTAACATCCGGCCGCCGTTGCCGACACGACTCGTCCGCGCCGCCAGCTCGAGTCAGTGCAGTTGGAGTCAGGTCCTAAGCATGAAAATCCGTGTTGGCTTCGAAATGATCTACGACTTTCAGCAAGTTACACCTCTGATCGCCGTGGTCGGCACGCATTTCACCCGGGCATCCGACATCGTTGTGCCGGATCACCTCGCAACCGCCCCGTCAGTGCCAATCAAGCCCTACCGCGACACTTTCGGAAACTGGTGCAGCCGGCTCGTTGCGCCCGCCGGCCGCTTGCGCCTCTACACCGACGGGACGGTGCGCGACAACGGTATGCCGGACGTGGTCGTGGCCTCAGCCGCGCAACATGCGGCGGAAGATCTTCCACCGGACACCATCGTCTATCTACTCGGAAGCCGTTACTGCGAAACCGATCGGCTTTCCGACATCGCATGGAAGCTGTTCGAGAGAACGGCGCCCGGTTGGCCGCGGGTCCAGGCGATCTGCGATTTCGTTCACAGTCACATCGCGTTTGGTTACGAGCACGCGCGGGCGAGGATGACGGCGTGGGAGGTGTTCAACGAGGGAAATGGCGTCTGCCGCGACTATGCGCATCTTGCCATCGCGTTCTGCCTCTGCATGAACGTTCCAGCGCGCTATTGCACCGGCTACCTTGGCGACATCGGCATTCCGCCGCCCCACGCCCCCGCGACTTTGCAGGCTGGTTCGAGGCCAATCTAGGTGGCCGCTGGCACACCTTCGATGCACGCAACAACGTTCCGCGCGGATCGGTCGCGTCCTGAACGCTCATGGCCGAGATGCGATGTTCTTATCACTCAAACTTTCAGACCAAACAAGCTCATCAGCTTCAAGACGTGGACCGATGAACTTGTGTAAGGTGCTCGCCCTGGGCAATTGCGCGCAAATCGATCGAGATTGATCTCGCTAGTTGGTGAGAAGACTGCTACACAGTTTACATCACCGCGCGCTCCCTGGCTGTTATCGGTGACTGAGAGCATTGCGCTCCCGCCTCAACCTGAAAGGAGGCGGTCAGATGTTTGATCCCAGAAAATTCGACTTTCGTGAGTGGCTCGTTCCACCGTTGTTGGTGCCGACCTTTCTTTTACTGCTGGTTGCGCTTGTGGCCGTTCTATAGCCGCAGGTCCCTCTCAATCGCTGCGCGCCAAAACTCAGGCGGGGCGCTCGAGCCAAGGCTCAAGCCAAGACAGGAGTCGGAAATGGCAAACACAGCAATCATCAGGGATGCCTATGGGATCCCGGCAATTTTTGTTGGTTCGAAAACAGGACGGGACGACGCGCCCTTTGTTTTCGTCAGGGTCGGAGACGAGGAGCGTCGGATGCGTTCGTCGGAATGGGATGCTCTTCCGGCCTGGACCGGCGGGCGTCCCTCTTGGGCAACTAAAAAGTAAATAGAGATGGGGATGTTCAGTATGAAGATGGCCCGAACAGGCACATGGACGGCGGCGCTTTTCCTGGCATCGGCCCTCGGCGCAGCTACGCCAGCCGCTTTCGCCGCGGAGCCGAATTGCCGTGCGATCGAAAGCACCAGCGCGCGCCTTTCCTGCTACGACGCGGCCTTTCCTCCCAAAACGAGGAAGCCAGCCGAGACCGGTATCGATTCATCGTCAGGCTACAAGGACCCGTTCCTTGCAGAAGAAGCCCGAACCGCTGCAAAGCTAAAGAATATTTGCCGCGGTTGCTAAGGTTCACCGACCGCGCGCGGGTAGTCCGAACATGTGCGCTCTAACTGAGAGGGCTAGTAAAATGATGAAAGAGGATGCTGAAAGTCGCCGAGTGGGGCGCCAACGTAAGCGTGCTCTTCGTCTGGCTGGAACGGTATTAGATGACAGCGCGGACGGATCCGCGAGCTCAAAGGAACAACGGAGAAGAAAGCAACGCCTGCTTGAAGGGCCTGCGGAATTTCGAACGGTCCGCGTTGATCGTTCAAACAAGACTTCGAACCATGATGAGTGATCCAGCGAGCGGCTAACCCCGGGCATTTTGCAGATAGTTCCTGCGCGGAAACGAAGCAAAGCGCTCGCTATCCAGCGGATAAAGGCGCACTGTCCCATCGCCATCGAGCGGCCCGTAGCATCTATCGGTGGTGAGAACGCAAGTTTGCGCTCCCGCTCAACCCACAGCGGAGCACCAAACATGCCGGCCCGACGATTCCTGGAACAAGCATCGACTTTCGAGTACCGTCTCGCGCAAGAGGCGATTAATTTGCGCCAACAGGCCAGAGGGATGCCCCCTGGCATCCGCCGCACTGAGCTTTTGCGAAAGGCTCGGCAGATCGATGTTGCCGGAGAGGTTAACAAGTGGCTGACCTCGCCGGGACTACAACCCCCAACTTAAGCCTTTTCGTTCGCCAAAGCGATGAACTTCGGCATGCTGCCTGAAGACTAATTCTTATCGGGATTTACTCTCACCCTCCCGGGGCTGGTAAGCCGCCGCCTGCGCTTTATTTAAGCGGGCGGCGTTTTTCCTTGGAATGGAGACCTCCAGCTAAGGCTACTGCTGCCAAGCTGCCTTAACCTGGTTTTTAGGCGGCTCAACTAGGAACGATCGCTGAAGTAGCCGCTTTGAACGCAATCACCTTTCGAACCATGGGCTATTAGGTGACTGAGAGCTTGTTGCTCCCGCCTCCAAACAGCGGGACGCGCATGTGCAACAAGTGCGACCAGATCGACTTTGAGATTGCACAGTTCCGTAGGCTGGTATCGCCGGGGATGGACACGCTCAGTTTATCAATGATCCGATGCATCATCGAATTACTAGAGGCCGACAAAAAGGCCGTTAAGTGCCAAGGCAGCCCGCCGAACTAAGTTCGCCTCGGTTCGCAACCTTCCTTCACCTTTTCTCCTACGGCATAAATCCTTGGGACGCGCCTAGTCGTCGGGCGCGTCCCTAACCTCACGCGGTGATGGACATCGTCGGCAAACCGAGCCTGAGCCGGAAAGTACGTCCAAAAGCACGGGAAGCGCGTCGCTATAACCATCTTGGCCAGCTATTGGACTGTCCGACACAAAAGCATTGGCGGCCTGCCGATCTTCGACCACGGCCGCTTCCGAGCTATCCGTTTCCACACAACCAAGACCCACAGCCGACGCAGCGGATGCGTTCTTCTGTTGCCGGTAGGTTTCCATGCCCTTTTGGGCGCGGCCTGCTTCCGAGTGGCCTAATTTGTAATGTTCACTTCGGAACCGACGGACGCTATTCGGCATATTAGGAATCGGAACTCGAACCCCACGGTCAGGACCCGAGGTGGCGTCATGCAGAAACGCCGACGATTAAAACAAACGGTCTCCCTTGAAGAGCGCCTTGCCGAAGAAGCCAGACGCCTCCACCACGCAGCCGAATTGCTCCCTCATGGGCCAGTACGTGATGAGGCCCTGCGCAGGGCTCGCCAAGCCGAAACGGGCTCGCATATTAGCGAATGGCTGCGGTCCGCGGGTCTACAGCCCCCGAAATGATCGCTGTGGACTGACTAGCAACAAAACTAATCTATGGTAGTTTATCTCCATCACCGTCCATAACCCGGGCGACGGTGACTGAGAGTGCTTCAGGCTCCCGCCTAGTTTGAGTGGCGAGCCATGTGTGAGAAGTGCCAAGAACTTCAGGGTCGCATCAATAAATTCCAGCGCGTTCTGGCTCATCATTTTGATGAGCTCACAGAGGAGCGGCTGAGAGAGGGCCTTGCTGAACTAGAGGCCGAGAAGGTTGCGCTCCACGCGGAGCCCAAGTGAAGGCTCCTCAGGATTGGGCTTACACAGCGTTTGTCATAGCCTTCGGGGTCTTGCCGGTTCTCATCGTAGTCGCGGCCCTATTCCTGAAGTAGGCCGCCTCAGCCGGCGGCGACTTTTCGTGGACCCAGCAATTCCGCTGTTGGCCCTGGCTGTGTAAAAACGCGAACTCCGGCGGATGGCGGAGAATCTACTTCTCAGATCACGCGGCACCGAAGCTCTGTATCCTCTTCGCAGCCTCAGAAGCGG
>NZ_LGHM01000118.1 GCF_001908185.1 Bradyrhizobium sp. AS23.2 | reverse complement strand
GAATCGGAATTTGGCCCTTCGCGACATATTGCGGTGCCACGCCGTTTCGGTCGCAAGCGGGACGAAGCGGACATCGGATGTCGGTCATGATCGGTGGGGTTCGTTGCGAATGACCCGAAGCCGAACTCAAAAACGTCACGGATGCACTTGTGCCAATCGATGATGGCATCGAAGATATGCGACCATTTGCAACTGGCTTCCGCAATGACCCAGCTCGCGATCATCTACTTTTCCGTAACCGGAACTACTGAGAAGTTAGCGCAGGCCGTAGAGCGCGGGGCGGCTGCAATTGCCGATGTAACCCTTTGCCGGATCGGTAGTGATGACATCGTCTCAGGTCGCTTTCAGAACGAGACGGTGCTCCGGACAATTGACGCCGCGAACGGCGTGGCATTCGGCAGCCCGACCTACATGGGCGGACCTTCCGCCCAATTCAAGGCGTTTGCTGATGCTTCCAGCGACAGATGGAGCAAACAGAATTGGGCAAACAAGATTGCAGCAGGCTTTACCACGGGCACCTGTCCAAGTGGCGATCAACTCCACACGTTGACCTACTTTACGATCCTCGCAGCTCAACACGGTATGTTGTGGTGCGGGCTGGACGTTCCGGGAGGAGAGGATCCGGGTGGTCGCAATCGTCTTGGGAGCCAGCTCGGACTCGCCACGCACTTGATTGATGGCACCTTGCCTCAAAGTGATCTGAACACGGCAGAATACCTTGGTAGGCGGTTGGCTCAGGTTGCGAGCCGTCATGTCCGTTAGTGGCACTTCGCGTCATTTTGTTGCCGCGCAGTAAGCTTGTCGGGTTCGGAGAAGAGCAGACATCGCTTCTGCCGATTTGAAGCGGTAGACCAAATCGTCGCCCTGCCGCCTTGTCCCAAGCGGTCCTATACAGAGCACCATGACCTTGTCACACTCGCGGAGATTGGTATGATCCAAACATTCCCGCTGGCCGACCCATACTCTCAAACGTGCCTGGAGGGGTCCATGCCCAACAAGAGACCTGCTTTTGCCGATCTCGTACGCGGCGCCGTCATATTGTTGATGGCGGCTTGCTTCGGCACCGGGGAGTTGCGTGCCGCCGAGTCGGTCTGGCCGATTCCGGACTGGCAGATGTCCACGCCCGAAGGACAAGGAATGGACTCTGCCGAACTTGCGAAGATCATCGCCTATGGCAAGACCAAGAGCTTCGACAGCCTCTTGGTCACGCGCCACGGGCGCATCGTGCTCGACGCCTACTACGCACCCTACACCGGGGACATCCCACACAACCTCAACTCTGCCACCAAGTCGGTGGTTAGCAGCCTCGTCGCCATGCTGCGCAAGGACGGTCTGCTCGCCAGTTTCGAGCACCCGGTGCTCGACCTCTTTGCCGACCGCGATGTCGCCAATGTCGACGAGCGCAAGAAGGCGGTCACGGTGCAGCATCTCCTCGACATGACCTCAGGCCTCGAATGGGATGAGGGGTTCGAAGGCGGCCGGGAGCAGTCCATGATCGACATGCGGCGCAGCCCCGACTGGGTCAAGTTCATCCTCGATCGCCCGATGTCATCGCATGCGCCCGGAGAACTGCTCTACTATAACAGCGGCAATTCGCATCTGCTTTCGGCGATCGTCACCAAGCTCACGGGGACGGCTACGGCTACCTATGCGAATGCGAAGCTGCTCGGTCCGCTCGGGATCGCACCGCCGTTCTGGCGCAGGGATCCGCAAGGCATCGCGATCGGTGGATTCGGCCTGTCGCTGCGGCCGCACGACATGGCGAAGATAGGCTTTCTCTATCTGCGCCATGGCGAGTGGGCCGGCCAACAACTCCTTCCCGCGGAATGGGTCGACAGTGTCAATCATGCCACCATCCGCATGAACGCGACGTTCGACCCCGGCCTGACCTATCACAACCAGTTCTGGGCGCTGCCCGACCGGCATGTCTTCATGGCGGTCGGCTATCACTGCCAGGTGATCATGGTGTTTCCCGATCTCGACATCGTGGCGGCTATGACTGCGAGGGATTTCTGTTCGTTCCGCAGGATGGCTGAGGGTATCTCTGGCGCGGTCAAATCTGAAGCGCCGCTGCCGGCCAATTCTGACGCGGCGCGCCTGCTCGCCGATGCGGTCAGCGACGTCTCGACCGAGAAGCCGACAGAGGTCGGCCCGACGCCCCGGATCGCGTCGGTGATTTCAGGCAAGACCTACCGGTTCGCCACCAATGCGCTCGATGTCAGATCCCTTTCGCTGTCGTTCACGGATAGGCCTGGCTACGCCGTGGAGATCGATTCGCACAATCCCGCCAATCCCGTGATCCAGGAGCGCGGCCCGATTGGCCTCGACGGCCTCTATCGCAAGAGCGAGCCGACGTCCTTCGGATTGCGCGCGGTCAAGGGCGCGTGGGTGAGCGGCGATACCTTCGCGATCGATGTGCAGTATGTGGGCTTGGGCGAGCAGCAGAAGTTCTCGCTCTCGTTCAGCGGCGACAACAAGGTCGTGCTGCGCGGCAGAGCCAGGGGCGGCCGCGAGGTCACGGTCGACGGCGAGGCCGGCGCGAATTAGAGCCAAGCTTTTAAAAGGGGCCTTCCGGTCGTGGCCCTTTGCGTCATTTCGTTGCCGCGCAGTAAGTAGGTCGCTTTCGGGGAGGAGCAGACATTGAACGGTAGCAGGCACCGTCAGACTAGATGGGCGCACGGCAGTGGCGCGGACGAGTGTTAAGTTGAATCTGGGAGTGTTCTAGTTTGGCGAATAATAGTTTTCGCTACGAACAATGAGCGATGAGAAGTCCTTCAAAGCCTGATACCAGCGCCGGGAAAGCACTCTCGCGACGCTCTGTCCTGACCGGACTTGCGGCAACCTGCGTTGCGGCGTCGGCGAAATGGAGTTGGGCTGCCGAAATCGGTGGTGGTCCGTCCTTTTTCGCTGATGGCCCGGACGCCGAACTTTACGGCGCGGCCGAGAACTACCCGATCAAGGACCGGTGGCGGATCTTTCAGCCCGGCAATCCGGCCTCGCCAAAATACCGCGTCGGCGCATTCAGTCATTACGATGAGATATTCCCGACGCGTCACGTCGATCGCGCGGCCACGGCCTGGCCATTCAAGCGAACGCCGGCGGATGTCAGCTACCAGTACAAGGGAAACCGCGCTTCGCTTGCGGATTATCTGGCGCGCAATCCGGTGACGGGCCTGTTGATCGCCAAGGACGACCGGATTCTGGTTGAGCGCTATCAGTACGGCCGCACCGATCGAGACCGGCTGATGTCGCAGTCGATGGCAAAATCGATCACTGGCATGCTGATAGGGATCGCGACCGCGGAAGGCGCGATCAAGTCGATCGACGATGCTGCGGAGACCTATGTTCCCGGCTTGAAAGGCACGGAATACGGTGCAACGCCGATCCGCGCGCTGCTGCACATGTCGTCTGGCGTGAAGTTCGGTGAAGAGAACGACGAAGCGAAAGGCAGCGGAGACGACCTCGATCGCCTGTGGGGCGACATGGTGCGCAAGCACTGGTTTTCCCAAAAAGGCACCGTTGCCAGCATCGCGCAATTCAACCAACGGGTCGCGCCGCCGGGGACGCGATTCCATTACGCCAGCATCGAGACGGACGTGCTTGGTCTCGTGCTGCGTTACGCGACCGGTCAATCAATGTGCGGCTATCTCCAGGAAAAAGTCTGGCAGCCGATCGGCACGGAAGCGGATGCCAAATGGCTGATTGATGCGGAAGGCCGTGAGGTGGCGCACGGGTTCTTCAATGCGGTGCTGCGCGACTACGCGCGGCTCGCCCGTCTGCTGGCCCACGACGGAGCGTGGGAGGGCATACAGATCATACCTGCACAGTGGATGATTGATGCGACCACGGTGCGCGCCTCCGAGACGTATCTGGCAAAAGCCGAGGGAGGGTTCGGGTACGGCTATCAGGTCTACCTGTTTCCCGGCGGCAGACGGCAATTCGCACTCTTGGGGCACCTCGGGCAGCGCATCCTCGTTGATCCGCCCTCGAAGCTGGTCATGGTACAGACCGCCGTCGATGAAAAGTCCCCCGAAATCTGGCGTCTGTGGTCGGCCGTGGTCGCGCAGTTCGGGTGACGCCACCTTCCTTCTCCTCTTGTGGGAGAGGGGAAGAGAGATCACTCCGCTCTCGACGTCGGAATAGAGGTCTGCTTCTGGCCCTCAGCGACCGAAGTCCATGTCCGCTCGCACGTCGGCAATCAAGGCAACAGCGGACTCGTTTTGCTCACCATGAGTTCTTCTCAGTCTGCCCCACAGCCGACCTCTTCAGTGTGCCGCTCTCGCCTTCATCAAAACGAACAGATGGGAGCCTGCGGTGATTACCGAGAAAATGACTATTCCTAATTCAACACCGTGCACACTTTGCGGCGCATAACTCGAAGCCAGCCAAATAAAGAGCCGAACAGCTCCCATGAAGACAACCATTCCCCACATCGCGAACCATTTTGGGGCGTACCATGTTGGCTCCCCGTTGCGTCCCCACTGCATTGCGATCAGTTCGCGCCCGATACGGGGCCCAAAATAGAGGTTGAAGGTGACAACCAACGCAACAGCCAGACCAAAAACGTAATCTGCGGGTAACATGTTTTGCGCCTTCCCAGAAAACGAGCAAGCCTATCGCAAGACGAAGCCTCTGCAAGTTGTGCTTGTCTAATTTTAACCGCTCGCGTCTAATTTCCGTATGGTTGCCAGCAGGTTGACCCATTACCCGAGGTCTGGTTGTGGCCCAAACCGACGAATCCTGATGTCCGCTGTTTTGTCTGCTCTGAGTGCCGTAGCGGGCCGGTTGTGCTCATTGTGAGTTCTTCGGCCTTGACCCAAAGCAGCCATGAAATCAATCGTGTCGCATTTTCCATAATTCGTTCAGGCATATTGAGCACTTCCGTGCCAACTTTGCCGCATGGCATGGATTGTGGCAGTCGCGGCCTTGGTGTTCTTCTATCGACGCGCGACACGCGCGGGCGACAGGCTCGCAGAGCTCAAGCCAACAGGGATACTCCGGTCCCCGCTATTTTGTACGCAGACAGCACTCCTATGCGCGTTATTTGCGCTGATGTGTGCTCCTGGCTACCTGCCTCATGAACGTTGGGCGGTCGCCGTGTATCTAGCGGTACTGGTCGGTGTCCTTGCAGCGCTTTTGCTTGTGCGACGCGCGTTGAAATGGCGCTATCCAATCTGAGGCAGTCGCGTCCGCTTCTGGCCCTGGCTGTGTCGAAACACGAAAGATCGAAACGCGGCGAGAATTACATTCTTCATTTCGTGCTTTAAGCTGGGTGCGCTTGCGAGTTTGGGGGGTAAGAGGGGCGCGGACGAATAGCTTCGGATGGCTGCTCGTCGGCTTAGAGCGGACAGCTCAAATTGCATTCTCTGATACGTCTACGTCCAAACTAAAAAGCCCCGCCGTGGCTGGCGGGGCTTTCCGCGCTTCAGACTAGGGGACGTACTTTACCCCGATTAGGGGACGTACTTATAGGGGACCAACTTTACCCGCGGCTGCACTTGTTCTTGATTGATTGTATTTTCGCACGGCATCGTGATCGCACGATCGTAGCAGAGATCGCACCGGCCCGGCGTTCACAGCCAAGTGTTCTCACTTGGCAAAGATTGCATCGATGGTTTGTCAAAAGCAGGGCGCGGCACCACGCAGCGCGCCTGTGAAGTCGGCGCAACAAAAAAGCTTCGTCCGCCAGGATCACTGCGCGGACGAAGCAGTATGCCTCAGTCGAGGGAGGGAGAAACGCAGGGACGCGGACTTCAAGCAGGAAGCGGGCGGCACTGCGCAGTCATTCAGAGACCAGGACTGAGGGAGCTCAGGACCCTCACATACGCGACATAGGCTGAGTGCACAGGCGGCGCATAGCCGCGATGATCTAGGAGCCATGCCCATCCGGCTCGCTGGCGTTGATTGGGACCGGCGAGCCGGGGGGGGCGTGGCGAACGGTCTGGCGTCTTGCTCAGACGGCCTTGTTCAAGCCGCTTTGCTCAGGCGGCCTTGGCTTTCGCCACGTGGGTCGCGATCGCGTCCATCAGCGCCGGCGACAGACAGTCATAGGGCTCGAGCCCGATTTCCTTCAGCCGCGCACGGATGCCTGCCATCTGCTCCGGCTTCACGCCCGATTCGATCACGGAGGAGACGAAGGCGGCGAATTGCGGCGCCTGCGAGCCCTGCTCCTGGAACAGCTCGGGATGGATGAAGTCGAGGCCATAGAACGGATGATTCTTGTTCTCGATGCGGCCGTACATGTGCGTGCCGCAGGCCTTGCAGGCGTGACGCTGGATCACCGCGGAGGGATCGACGATCTGGAGCTTGTCGCCGTTCTCGAGCACGGTGACGTTCTGCCGCGGCACCACCGCGACGACCGAGAAGGTCGCGCCCTCCGGCTTCCAGCACTTGGTGCAGCCACAGGCGTGGTTGTGGGCGACATCGCCCTTGATGCCGACCTTGATCGGGTGGTCCGTGCATTTGCAGACCAGCGTGCCGCCGGCAAAGCTGCCGCTGCCCTGTTTGACGCCGTTATCGATCGAGGGATGGAGTGCAACAGTCATGGTCGATCCTCCTTTGGGGGTGACGCTATTGAACTAGAACACGACGACTGAACGGATGGATTTGCCCTCATGCATCAGCTCGAAGCCCTTGTTGATCTCTTCGAGCTTGAGCACGTGGGTGATCATCGGATCGATCTGGATCTTTCCGTTCATGTACCAGTCGACGATCTTCGGCACGTCGGTGCGGCCGCGCGCGCCGCCGAAGGCCGTGCCGCGCCAGTTGCGCCCGGTGACGAGCTGGAACGGGCGGGTGGCGATCTCCTTGCCGGCTTCGGCGACGCCGATGATGATCGAGGTGCCCCAGCCGCGATGGCAGGCCTCCAGCGCCTGGCGCATCACCGTGGTGTTGCCGGTGCAGTCGAAGGTGTAGTCGGCGCCGCCGTCGGTGAGGCCGACCAGATGCTGGACGATGTCGCCGGTGACCTTCTTCGGGTTGACGAAGTGGGTCATGCCGAACCGCTTGCCCCAATCTTCCTTGGAGTCGTTGATGTCGACGCCGATGATCTTGTCGGCGCCGGCCATCTTGGCGCCCTGGATCACGTTGAGGCCGATGCCGCCGAGGCCGAACACGACCACATTCGAGCCCGGCTCGACTTTCGCGGTGTTGACGACGGCGCCGACGCCGGTGGTGACGCCGCAGCCGATGTAGCAGCTCTTGTCGAAGGGTGCGTCCTCGCGGATCTTCGCCACCGCGATCTCCGGCAGCACCGTGAAGTTCGAGAAGGTCGAGCAGCCCATGTAGTGGTAGATCGGCTTGCCCTTGTAGGAGAAGCGGCTGGTTCCGTCGGGCATCACGCCCTTGCCCTGCGTCGCGCGGATCGCGGTGCAGAGATTGGTCTTCTGGCTCAGGCAGCTTTTGCACTGCCGGCATTCCGGCGTGTAGAGCGGAATGACGTGGTCGCCCGGCTTCACCGAGCTCACGCCTGCGCCGATCTCGCGGATGATGCCGGCGCCCTCATGGCCCAGGATCGACGGGAAGATTCCCTCGCTGTCGAAGCCGTCGAGCGTGTAGGCGTCGGTATGGCAGATGCCCGTCGCCTTGATCTCGACCAGGACTTCGCCGGCCTTCGGTCCTTCCAGATCGACTTCGACGATCTCGAGCGGCTTCTTGGCTTCGAAAGCAACGGCGGCACGTGTCTTCATCGTAAACTCCTCAAATTCTTCTGGAGATGCCAAGAACTAAGTCTCGGCCAAGCTCCAAACGTTCACTTCTTGCCCATGCACGAGTCTTCATTGTTGGTATAGGCTTCGTTTTTATCCTCGTGCTTACTTGGTCGGGCGCGACCCCAGGACTCGTTGGAGCGGGCGCGCAGATAGACGTAGAGATCGTCCATGTAGCAGGCGACGTTCGGGTTATCGCCGAAGGCCGGCATCACGTTCTCCGAGGCGGTCGAGATGTTCTTGCGGCCGGAGGCGACGACGCCGATGAAATCGGCATAGCTCATGGTCTTGAGCGAATCCTTCAGCGCCGGCGCATAGGTCGAGCCCATTCCATCCGGGCCATGGCACACATGGCAGTCCGAGTGATAACGGCGGTATCCGGAATAGGTGTACCAGTCCACGGTCCCGTCGGAGACCTTGTAGGTCGGATTTCCATCCTTATCGAGCCATTCGCCCGTTTCGTTCTGCTTGACGGCAGTCGGGTCGCCCGAGCCGTCCGCGACAGCAATTCCCCCGGACGCAACGAAGATCATCGCAGCAATGACAGAGCAGATTTTATGCAAGAGGGCTTCCTCGAAGGCGTTCGGTGGAGACGAGCCGGCGCGCGGAGTTGATCCACGCGCCGGAGCGATACGGAGTTGAGGCTAGTTCGCCGCCGGCAGCGCGAACACGGTCAGCGTACCGCCGAGCGCCGTGTAGTTGCTGAGAGCTGCGTAGCCGCCGACTGCGCCGAGACCGGCGGTCGGATCGGTCAGCCCCGCTGCCAGACCGATGCCGGCCCAGCCACCCACGCCGGAGAGTACGGCGACGTACTGCTTGCCGCCGTTCTCATAGGTGGTGACATTGCCGATGATGCCGGACGGAGTCTTGAACTTGTAGAGCTCCTTTCCGGTCTTGGCGTCGACAGCCTTCAGGTAGCCTTCGAGCGTGCCGTAGAAGACTACGTTGCCGGCGGTTGCGAGCGCACCCGACCAGACCGAGAACTGCTCCTTGTTCGACCAGACGATCTTGCCGGTCTTGCCGTCCCAGGCGATGAAGTTGCCCATGTGGCTTTCACCCTGCGGCGGATACATCGAGAGCGTTGCGCCCACATAGGGCTGGCCCGCGGTGTAGCTCACCTTGAACGGTTCGTAGTCCATGCAGACGTGGTTGGTCGGAACGTAGAACAGCTGCGTGTCCGGCGAATAGGCCGCCGGCTGCTCGTCCTTGGTGCCGAGCGCGGCCGGGCAGATGCCCTTCACGTTGTGGTCCTCGCCCGCTTTGTCGGTCGAAGCTGCGTCGAGCACCTTCGGACGGCCATAGGTCGGCGAGTTCTTGTCCATGTCGACGCCGGAGGTCCAGTTCACCTTCGGATCGTACTTTTCGGCGACCAGCAGTTCGCCAGTGGCGCGATCGAGCGTATAGCCGAGGCCGTTACGATCGAAATGGGTCAGCAGCTTGCGCGGCTGGCCGTTGATCTGCTGATCCGAGAGGATCATCTCGTTGACGCCGTCATAGTCCCACTCGTCGTGGGGCGTCATCTGATAGACCCACTTGGCAACGCCGGTATCCGGGTTACGCGCCCAGATCGTCATCGACCACTTGTTGTCGCCGGGACGCTGCTTCGGGTTCCAGGTCGATGGGTTGCCCGATCCGTAATAGATCAGGTTCAGCTCGGGATCGTAGGAGATCCAGCCCCATGTGGCACCGCCGCCGATCTTCCACTGATCGCCTTGCCAGGTCTTCAGGCTGGAATCCTTGCCGATCGGCTTGCCGAGCGCGGTGGTCTTGTCGTCGACCAGAAGCTGGTTATCCGGCCCTTCCGAATACCCGCGCCAGACCTCCTTGCCGGTCTTGATGTCGTAGGCAGTCATATGAGCCTGGACACCGAATTCGCCGCCGGAGATGCCGATGAGCACCTTGTCCTTGATGACCATGGGCGCCGACGTGCCGGTCTCGCCCTTGCTCGGGTCGCCATTCTTGGCGGTCCAGGCAACCTGGCCGGTCTTGGCGTCGAGTGCGACAAGGGTGGTATCGGCTTGATGCAGGAAGATCTTGCCGTCGCCGTAGGCGAGGCCGCGGTTAACCGTGTCGCAGCACATCACCGGGATGACGTTCGGATCCTGCTTCGGCTCGTACTTCCAGACGATCTTGTTCTCCTGCGAAAGGTCAATGGCGTAGACCTTGTTCGGGAACGGCGTGTGGACGTACATGATGTTGCCGATGATCAGCGGGCCGCCCTCGTGGCCGCGCAGCACGCCGGTCGAGAAGGTCCAGGCGACTTGGAGCTTGCCGACGTTCTGCGCGTTGATCTGGTTCAGCTTCGAGTAGCGGGTGTTGGCATAGTCGCCGGTCGGCATCACCCAGTCTTTCGGGTTCTGCGACATCTTGATCAGCTCGTCATTGGCTGACGCGCTCCCGACGGCGAGAGCCGCCGCGGAGCCAAGAAAGGTCGCCAATAGCACCTTGCGCATAGTCATTCCTCCGTTGGTCTCGTTTATTGTTTCCGAAGCATTGTTTAATCACCGGGCTTCTCGTCCGGCGTCTGCTCGTGCAGGGCGGTCACGTTTGCAGGGCGGTCACGTTGGGGACCAGAAACGATGCTGTGCTGTTTCCCTCCTCCTGATGAGAGCCACGGGTCCACGTGCAGGGGCGGCCCGTTCTTGTTGTTCCTGTCGCAATCCCTAACGACTTCACCATCGGGAAACTTGCCCAAGAGCGAAGCTGGTTTGCTCGACAGCGCACGGAGGCGAAGTTTTTGATTTTGCGGTAGCGAATTCAGCAGCTTCGGCGCCGAGTGGTGCGGCGCTCAACGCTCATGTTCCCCTTGACGGCGCTGCGACTAAGGCGGAGGATTAACTTTCAAGGGTGGCGCACGTTCCAAAAGATCGCCCAAATTTGAGGTAAACGTCGCGCAATCATGGCTGAGGGCTCCGGCAGCGCTGGTCCCGACTCGTGTCGAATCTCCGGATGAAAACCAGTGGCTGGATTAATGCCCGACACAATTCACACGCTCTCGACGACCGGACTGACGCCGAAGCGGCAGATCCAGAGCTGGGTCGACGGGCTGACGAGCCTGTGCGGACACTTCGACGTCGATCCGCTGGAGGCATCCTCGCTCGAAGGCCGCATCGACTACACCACCGTCTCGCGCCTGAAGCTCTGCCAGATCGAGGTGAGCCAGCATCGCATCGCGCACACGCTGGCGCGCGCCAAGGGCAATGAACACCCGTACATAAAAATCCACTTCCAGACCTACGGCGTGTCCTATTTCGAGCAGGAAGGCCGCCACATCGAGCTGAACCCGGGCGACATCCTCGCCTATGACGTTTCATGTCCGCATCTGATCATCAGCCCCGCCTTCACGCGCCACGACGTGGTGATCGTGCCGAAGGCTCTGCTGCGCGACCGCGGATTCCCCTCGCAGCGGATGCCGGCGTGCAAATTGTCGGCGAAGACAGGTACGGGTCGGATCGCCCATGATTTCGTCCATGCCACCTTCGACGAGGCGGCGAAGCTGTCGGCGAACAGTGCGGTCGGTGTTGCCGATTCGCTGATCGACCTCTTGCTGCTGCCGCTGCGCGAAGCCGACACGATGTTCGATCGCGTCGGGCCCGAGGCGATGTATGTGCGCGCGCAGTTCTTCATCCGCGAGCATCTGCGCGATCCGGATCTGTGCATCGACCAGATCTCCGCCGAGCTCGGCTGCTCCAAGCGCTACCTTCACATGCTGTTCAGCGAGCGCGGCACCACGGTGAGCGACTACATCTGGCAGGCGCGCCTGCAGAACTGCCGCCAGGAGCTCGAGGCACACGCCGGCAAGACCATCACCGACGTCGCGTTCTCCTGGGGCTTCTCCAGCTCATCGCATTTCAGCCGCGTGTTCCGGAAATATTTTGGCGTAGTGCCGTCCTCGATCCACAAGGCGCAGCACGGTGCTTTAGCCGCGGACGAGCACTAGGCAGACAGGGGCGCAGCCCTTTTGCCGGGCATTCCGTGCTTCGTCGTTCAAGGAATTGGCGTGAAGGCGGGGCGCCGGATTTGCCAGGACGAAGGCCTAGCGCAGTGACGGCAGCCGCCGCAATTGCGATGTCGCTCAGGCCGACATGGCTATATAGGGAATGCTGGCCACGAGAGCGACGAGCAGCACCGCGTTGCAGAGCATTCCGCTCCAATGCAACCGCCGCAGCCGACGCGGAGCTTCGGTGTCGCCTGCGTCCCTCGCGCTGAGCTGTTCGTCCATCCGCGGCATGAACCAGCGGTGCCCGCAGATTGCGAGAGCGGCAATCAGACCGACACCGGCCGCAAAGACAAACCGACCGGCGACGATGAGCGCCAGCGTCCCGGCGACGCCGGCAACGCTCATCACCAGGAAGTGGATGTTGAACATTCCGCGCAAGAGCTGGGCGACGGGCTGGATGTCGAGCTTCACCAGCAGGAAGGCCGGCGACGCCAGCGTGAAATAGCCCATCGGAAAGAGCAGAATAATCATGACAGCTATGGCGATGGCATCCGGTGTCATGCGATAGGCCTTTCTCGTCCGCCCCGATGAGGGCTTCCTGTCGCGGCGCACGATCATAGCCGGCAAATTCGTCTCCGACACTAGGCTTTGGTTGGATGCCCGATGAAATAGGCGGCGGCCATCGGGCGGACGACGATCAACGCGCGTCGATGCCGTTGCGCCCGACCGCCTGCCACACCCACCGTCATTAGGGGATGCGTGCGCAGCACGCAGGCCCGGAATCCATCGGGCCGCGTGTGGTGTTGGGGAATGGATTCCGGGTTCGCCCTGCGGGCGCCCCGGAATGACGGTCTACCTCACCGCTGAATGATCTTCATCCAGACATCGCCGAGGATCGCGGGCTCGCGCGGCGGCAGGTAGGTGAGGCCGGCCTTCTTGCCGAATGCGGCGATCTTGCCTTCCGCGGCAAGCTCCGTCAGCGCCTTGTTGGCGGCATCGATCAGCGCGCCATCGCTCGCAAGCCCGACATAGCCGCGATTGGCGCCGATCGGATAATAGTAGCCGGAGGCGGTGATCGCCGTGTCGGGATGCGCGGCGCGATGGGCGTCGAGACGGGCGAGGTCCATCAGCGTCGCGTCATAGTCGCCGCGCTGAAGTGCGCCGAGGAGGTCGTCGCGACCGGGGACGAGATGGGTGATGTTGTCGATCAGGCGTCCCTTGTCGAACGTCATCAGGACGGCATCTCCGAGCGAGCCGCTCTCGATCGCGAGGCGAAGGCCTGCGAGATCGCCGATGTCGCCGATCTTGCGACCCTGCGCCTTCGGCCCGAGCACGACCGTCATGGGCGAATAGACGTAAGGCTGGCTCGGCGCGAGCACGCTGAGCGCGACGCGGCGGCGCCGGTCGTCGCGCGTGGCCCCACTGAAGTCCGGCAAGCGCGCCGTCTTCATGCCGGGGGCGGCCAGCGAGTCCGTTGTCAGCGCATAGCCGCCGACGAGCGAACAGCGACCGTCGGAGAGCAAGGCGTTGGCCTCGAGCTGAGGGCTCGAATCCTCGTCCAGCTTGCTCTCGAACCACTGGATCTTGAGCGGCCGTCCCATCCGTTCCGCGATCGCCTGCGCCAGCAGCACGTCGAACCCAGCGTCCGGCTTGCCCTTGTGATGCATCGAGAGTGGCGGCCGGTCCTCGTCGAGGCAGACCTTCAGCGGATCATCGGCCGCATGTGCGGTCGCGGGCGCCGCCACGAGGATCGCAGTAACGCTCCATGCAACGAGCCAGCGCCTCATGGCTTCCTCCGGCTGGAGATGAAGGCCCAGAGATCCCCGATCTGGTCGTCGTTGAGGATGTCTCCCCAGGGCGGCATCCTGTTGTTCTTGCCGTTCTTCACCGTGGTGACGAAGCGTGTCTTGTCGTCGGGGAAGGCGCGCAGGTCTGGGGTGATGGTGCCGGAGTTCATCAAATTGGGGCCGTGGCAGTGCGAGCATTTCTCGGCATAGGTCGACTTGCCATGGTCGATCTGTGCCTGCACGGGATTGCCGGTTGCGTCATCCGCGGCACGGACGGTCGCCGCAAGCGCGACCATCAGCACCGCGACGGCGGCGAGGATCGCCGCCGTCTTGTGAGATATTTCCCTCAGCATCTGGCCGTGGTTACTGCTTGACCGCAAAAACCCACAGCGAGCCGCCGGGCGGCACCTTGGCGAGCCGCTCGTCGCCGGAGAACAGCGAGTAGACGCCGCCATAGCCAGAGGTGACGGCGACATACTGCACGCCGTCCTGCTGCCAGGTCACCGGTTGTCCCTCGATGCCGGAGCCGGTCTGGAACTGCCAGAGCTTCTTGCCGGTGTCGGCGTCGAATGCCTCGAACTCGCCGGTCAGCGCGCCCGTGAACACGACGCCGCCCGCGGTCGACAGCACGCCGGAGAAGCGCGGGATGTCGCTGGGTGCCTCCCACTTCGCCTTGCCGGTCATGGGGTCGATCGCCTTGAGGTGGCCGCGCGGACCGTCACCCCATTCCCAGGGGTCGGTGAGGTCCATGCCGAGATACCATTCGCCCTGCTTGAAGGTGATGGGCTCGGTCTTGTATCTGCCGCCGAAGGCGAGCGTGTTGGCATAGGCGAGGCCGGTCTGTGGATTGAACGACATCGGCTCCCAGTTCTTGCCGCCGAGGATCGACGGATAGACCGTGACCTTCTTGCCGTCGCGCGCATCCTTCACGACGTCGGTCTCGATCGGCCGTCCCGTCTTCAGGTCGACGCCGCTCGCCCAGTTGACCTTCACGTAAGGATTGGCCGCGAGCACCTTTCCGTTGGTGCGGTCGAGCACGTAGAAGAAGCCGTTGCGGTTGGCGTCCATCAGCACCTTGGTCGGCTTGCCCTCGACGTTCATGTCGGCGAGGACCATCTCGGCCACGCTGTCATAGTCGAATGGATTGTTCGGCGAGAACTGGTAATGCCACTTGATCTTGCCGGTCTTGGGATCCATCGCCAGCACGGAGCAGGTGTAGAGGTTGTCGCCGGGGCGTACCGCTGCGTTAAATGGGCCGGGATTGCCGATGCCCCAATAGACCGTGTTCAACTCGGGATCGTAGGAGCCCGTGATCCAGGTCGAGCCGCCGCCGAGCTTCCAGGTGTCGCCCTTCCAGGTGTCGCCGCCGGGCTCGTCCGGCGAGGGGATCGAATAGGTGCGCCAAAGATGCTTGCCCGTTGCCGGATCCCAGCCGTCGATGAATCCGCGGGTGCCGAACTCGGCGCCGGAGATGCCGGTGATGACGACACCGTCGGCGACCAGCGGGGCCACCGTCATCGAATAGCCTTCCTTGATGTCGGCCGCCTTCTGCCGCCACAGCTCCTTGCCGTCCTTGGCATCGAGCGCGATCACGTTGGCGTCGAGGGTGGTGCGGAACAGCTTGCCGTCGTAAAGCGCGCCGCCGCGATTGATGATGCCGCAGCACACGATGCGCGGCGTCTCGGCGGGATATTCGATCTTGGATTTCCAGATCTGCTTGCCGGTCTTGGCGTCGACCGCCATGGTCGCGTTGTGCGAGGTCACGTAGATTACGCCCTGGTACACCAGCGGCTGCGATTCCTCGCTGCGATCGTCGTTGAAGCTGTAGTTCCAGACCGGGACGAGATTCTTGACGGTGTCCTTGTTGATCTGGTTCAGCGTCGAGAAGCGCTGCAGATTGTAGCCCATCCCGTAGTTGAGAACGTTCGATGTATCGGTTGCACCCTTGACCAATTGTTCGGTCGTTTGTGCGCTCGCAACCGAGCATGCGGATATGACGAGGCTCGCGGCCATCGCAAAGCGTTTCATCCGTTCCTCCCAATAGCGCGCCTCTTGACGCTGCGGGAGCAACACTCGGTCCGATTGCAAAAGTCGTCAATATGAAATTCAAAAGCGAGTTGCCGATTTGTTGGACGCCAGATGCCAGGCTTCGCGCGGTAATCCTCGATAAATTTTGCTCGTCTTGCGCGAATGCGCTGCACCAATTTCCGCGGCGCGGATTGGCGCGGAGGCTAGTTGATCAGATGGCCCGGGCACAACGTCGGGCGCGGCCGGGATCCACGCTTGTCGGCCGGCACGTTGCAATTGTCGATGCGCTGCTCGTCGGTCCATTTGGGGCCGAGGCGCTCCTTGCCGGTCAGTGTGCCCGCGGGTCGCACCGGCACGGGTTTGGGATGAACGCCGCTCTCCGCCGCGACGGGCGAGACAAGGCACAACGTAACGACGCAACAGAGGGGAATCGTCATCAGGCGGATCATGAGCGGCCTCGCTGGTGCAGCACGGCATGACGTGCAATAGTGCGAGGGCACTGGCCGGTGGTCCACCCGAATTCCGTCGATGTTTAAGCACGAGCAGGCGGCCGTATCGATTTCGCCCTTGAACCGGGGCGCGCTTGCGGACTTAAGTTGTCTCGATCCCGCGCGAATCGGGGGCTCAAGGTCAGGGAGGTTTGGATGATATCGCGTCGCACTGTTGCGCTTTCACTCACGCTGGCATTGCTGTCCGGTCCGGCCTGGTCGGCATCGGGCAACGCCGTCAAGATGTTCGACACCGACAATGACGGCACGCTCGATCTCGCCGAGGTGAAGAAGGCCGCAGCTGCGCTGTTCGCAAAGCTCGATGCCGATCACGACGGCACGCTGGACGCACGCGAACTGCGCGGACGGTTAACGGCGAAAGAACTCGCCGCCGCCGATCCCGATCACGATGGCACTCTCACGCTCGAGGAATATCTGTCGGTGGTGGAGCAGCGCTTCAACGCAGCGAATCCCGACAAGGACGGAACGCTGGATGCGAAGGAGCTGAATTCGCGCGCCGGCCGCGCTCTGCTGAGACTGTTGCGGTGAGAGTCGTGGCGCTTGACTGGGAGCGAAGGTGATTTGCCCGAGAGGGAAATTTGCGAGCGCAATGCGACAGTTCACTGTGTTGCACTTCGATTCCAGACTTGCGCTGTGCCTGATGCAGCCCTAGGTTTTGCCCAGCGCGATGTCGCGCTCAATACCTTGGGAGACCCCGAATGGCTTGGAAAGCTCCGAAGATCGTGGAAGTGCCGGTCGGCATGGAAATCAACATGTACGCCTGCGCTTCGCGCAAGTAAGACCGACGAACCTGCCGCGGCTTCGATGGCGAATGCTATCGAAGCCGCGGCAGTGTTTGGCCTGCCATTTCTCGCCGCCTTCTTCTTCAGCGCAGTTCTATTGGCTTCCTATCCCTTCGTGAGGGCAGCCGCGGCTAGCGTCGGCCACGATAGCGATCGAGGACTGCGCTCGAAGTCTCAACCGTCAGCTTGTGCGTTGTATTGCGTCGCCTGGTCAGCGTCGGCGCCACTTTCGCGGCGAACGTGATTGAGGCCGTTACGCGGCTTTGCGTTCACTCAGCACGGGTCTTGAAACGTGCATACCGAAGCGCAAGGGTAGGCAGAACCAGCAGACTAAGTGCCATCGAGGTCATGAGACCCCCGAGGATGACGATCGCCATCGGACCCTCGATTTCGCGACCGGGTTCTCCTGCGCCTATCGCGAGCGGCAACAATCCCAGGCCGGTCACAAGAGACGTCATCAAAATCGGGACAAGACGATCTGCCGCGCCCTCGATTACGGTTTCGGATCCCCACACACGACCATCGACGAGGACGAGGTGTTCGTAGTGCGAAATCATGAGGATGGAGTTCCGCAGTGTGATTCCGAACAGCGTGACGAAGCCGACCATCGATCCGAGCGAAAGCAGGCCATCCGTCAATGCTAATGCGAGCACGCCACCGACCAACGCAAACGGCAGGTTGATCATCACCAGCAACAGATTTCGCCAATGGCCGGTAACCATCGAGAGCAGAACGATGATACCCGTCCCGGCCAGCAACGAGTTGACGATGAGATCGCGCCGCGACCGGGCTTGAGCCTCGGCCGCTCCGGCAAATTCAAGATGAGCGCCGGGAGGGAGGGCGACCTCGCGGGCAAGCTTGCGTTTGACGGCGGCCACGAAGGATTCGAGATCGCGTCCGCTGACGTTCGCCGTTACGGTCTGAACGCGCTGCGCATTCTGGTGCTGGATCTGATAACGACCCGAGGTTTCGTAGACGTCAGCGATTTGCTTCAGCAGAATGTAAGCTCCGCTCGGCGTGCGTACCGGCAGGTCACCGATCTGAGTAAGCCGGGCTCGGGCAGGCCCGTCGAGGATCACGATGACATTGAAGACAGCATTGCCTTCATATCCCTGGCCGACGACGTCGCCCTGATAGGCGGTGCGGATCAGTTCGAGCACTTCGACAGCATCGAGCCCCCAGCGCTGTAGATCGGTCGGGCGAAGCGTGACATTCACCTGCGGCATCCCCGGCGGGGATCGTTGCTGTACGTCGATGGCGCCAGCGACTTCGTCGAGTTCTCGAGCTACGTCGCGCGCAGCGCGCTCGAGTGAATCGAGATCGGGCCCGTAGATGTTGATGACCACCGCCGCGGTGAAGCCGGAGACGGTCTCTTCCACCCGCTCCGTCAAGTAGGTCTTGCTCGAGAAGGAAACCCCGGGAAAGTCGGCCAATGCGGCCCTGATGCGCGCTTCTGCTGCGGTTTGTGCCTGACCCGAGAGCCCTGGCTCCAAGTCGATCTCGAACTCGCTGGAATGAGGACCAACAGTGTCGATGCCGGCCTCGGCTCGGCCTGCATGCTGCGCCACCCTGCGGATGCCCGGGATATGTCGGAGCGTATCCGTCATCAGTTTGCCGATACGAAGGGATTCGTCGAGCGAGGTGCCGGGGATCGCGGAGACGTGCAGGATCAGGTGGCCTTCCCGCAGGTCCGGCAGGAAGGTCCCGCCAAAGAAAGGCAGCATCGCCGCGCCGGCGATCGTGACGGCCGCGGCCGCCGTCATCACCAGCTTCGGGAAGCGGCCGATACGACGCAGCAAGGCTCGGTAGTGGCGACGAGACCACCGCACCGCTGGTGGTTCATGCAGGCGCTGTCCGCCGGTCCTCCCGACGAGGAGCAGCATGGAGAACGCCGGCGTCACTGTAAGCGCGACCGCGAGCGAGGCGAGCACGGCGAAGATGTAGGCGATGCCCAACGGGCCGAAGAGACGGCCGGCAATGCCGGAAAGCGCGAGGACCGGAAAGAAGACCAGCAGCACCGCAAACGTCGCATAGGCAACGGCGGTTCGCACCTCGAGGAAAGCGTCGAGCACGACGCGAGCCTCGGGTTTCGGCGCCGTTGCCCGACGATTGTCGCGCAATCGACGCACGACGTTCTCGACGCCGATCACGGCGTCATCGACGACTTCGCCGATCGCGATTGCAAGGCCGCCCAGCGTCATCGTGTTGAGAGTTTCGCCCAGCCATTGCAGTGCGAGCACGGCCGCCATCAACGATAGGGGGATAGCGGTGCAACTGATAATCGAGGTGCGCCAGTCAAACAGAAATAGATACAGAACGACGACCACGAGTGCCCCACCGATCAACAGGGCGTTGAGCACGTTCCCAGTGGCTGCGTCGATGAAATTGGCAGGGCGAAATATGTCCGCATGGAGCTGAATCCCGTCGGCTTCGAGGCCGGGTCGCAGTTCTTGCAGCGCCGCTTCCGCCCGTGTGGTGACCTCTCGCGTATTTGCGCCGTATTGCTGGCTGACCATGAGCATGATGCCAGGCACGCCGTCGATGAGGGCCGCCCCGATTGGCGGCTCGGGAGCGGTCACGACAGTGGCAACGTCGCCGAGAACCACGCTTGCGCCGCCTTCGTGCAGAAGAACCGTGCGGGCAAGCTGGTCGGACGTCAAAGACTGCCCTTGGGTTTGCAGCGTGATGCGCTGATTGGCGGTGTCGATGAATCCGGCACCCCGTACACCGGTGGCCTTGCGCGCGGCGGTCAGCACGTCATTCAGGCCGACCCGGAACCGGATCAGGTCGTCGGGCCGGACCTGAACTTGCAGAGATCGGACATCTTTTCCGTAAGTGGATACTTGTGCCACGCCCTGTACGGCCAGAAGTCGTCTTGCCACGGTCCAGTCCGCAATGGTGCGCAGATCCATCAGCGAACGTTGATCGGACGTCAGGCCAATGACCAGCACAGTGCCGGCCAGCGGGGTCAATGGTGTCATCGACGGCGGCTGAACGCCTTGCGGCAGCCGCGCGGCCACGACTGCGAGACGCTCCGTCACCAATTGGCGCGCCCGGTAGATATCGCTGCGCGGCCGAAAGATGACTGTTACTACGGAGAGGCCCTGGATCGACGACGAGCGCAGGCTTTCGACGCCGGCCAAGCCGTTGATCGATGTTTCGATCGGTTGCGTGACCAGAATCTCGACATGCTCCGGGCTGAGGCCAGGAGCTTCAGTCTGGATCGTGACCTGTGGCGGCGCGAATTCGGGGAAGACTCCGTATTTGGCTTCGCCGAGCGCGAACAGGCCATAGCCCAGCAGTGCGAACGAAAGCGCAAGCACGAGGCCGCGGAAGCGGATAGCGAAGGCGACGAGAGCAGCTTGCGGTCCCGACCTGTTGGAGTCGATGCCGTCAGTCATTGTCATCGCCGCCCCGAAGCTCGCTCTTGGCCTCCTCGGACAATAAGACCTGTGCGCCCCGGATTACGATTTCGGACCCCGATGGGATATTTCGGACGACGTAGTCATCATCCGAGACCGGTTGATCCGTGCTGATCGGATGCCGTCGGAAGCTATCGGGGCTCACGCGCAGGTAAACCCACGATCGCCCTTGCCATCGCACAATCGCGGTATCCTCGATGAACACGCCCTCGTAAGTGTTGCCTGACGGCACATAGATAATCGTGTTCATGCCGGGCAGCAGACCACTATCGCCGGGCGCGGAGAAGAAATAGCTCAATCCCTGAATACGAGGGTCGGTGCGTGTTGCTGGGGAGATGTACTGGAGATCGATATTCGCATTTCGCGTCGGCGCTTGTGCCAGGGCTGCTCCCAGAGTCCCAGTGACAGTCACGCCCGGCGGCAGCGTCACCTGAACCAAAAACTGATCGCGTTCGATCAGCCTGACAATGGCGGGCGAGCGCTCGACGATTCCCCGGCCAATCACCGGCCCCCACTCCTGCTGTGCCGTTGCCGCGAGAGTCCGGAGCTGCGATTCCGCTGCGGCGAGCGCGGCCTTGTCGGTCCGCAGCGTTCCTTCTGCGGTTTCCGCTTCCTTTTTTGGGAGCGCAGCCGAGTCGACGAGATTCTTGGTCCGGTCGAATGCGCTCTTTGCGACTTCGAGCTTGGCCTGCGCTGTCTGAAGTTGAGCCTGCGCATTAGCGTAGCTATTGGTGAGCTCCGTAACGCGGGAGATGTCCAGCACCGCGCCGTAAGCGCGGAATTGCTCCGAATGGGGAGCGGCTTCCACAACCGCGGTTTCGAGTCCGACCTGTCCCTGCTGGCTGGGCGTAAGCTTGACCGCTGCCTGGTCGGTGTTTGCGGTGCGGGAAGGCTCGGTGCGGCCCGAATTCGACTGGTCTGGCTGTTGCGGCTCCGCAGCTGCTCGCCGGATTTGACCCACGATAGCCCCGGTGCCGGCGATGAGCGCCAGCACGCACACAGCGACCGCGCCGCCGCGCCAAGAGGTTTCCGTAAGAGCCATCAGCCTGTTAGCAGTTGTGGGACCAGCTTATTGACGAAATGAACCGGCGGCAAGGCGCTGGTTTCACGTCTGCCAATTCGGTGAAGGTCGGTGCACCTGGATGCGAGGCCGTGACCGCGAGGTTCCCGCTTCGTCTCGATCGGAATTGAAACTTCCCGCTCCTTGGAGCGTAGCCTCTTGTGCTAAATTCCGTCGGCGTTGCGAGGGGATCCCGGCATGAACCCGATTGACCTGGTGGTGACCGTGTGTGCGGTGCTCTCGCCTGCGACCTGCGAGGAGCAGCATCTGGTGTTCAAATATGGCGGCTCGCCGGCACAATGCGCGATGGCCGCGCCGCCCTATATCGCGCAATGGGTCGGCGAGCATCCGAAGTGGCACGCGGTGCGCTGGCGCTGCGAATATCCCCATCCGAACGACAAGGCGTGACGCACTCGCGCTCCCCCTGCTGTGCCAGCGCACCTCATGGTGAGGAGCGCGAAGCGCGTCTCGAACCATGAAGGCCCGACTCTCGCGCGTCGCCATCCTTCGCGACGCCTGCTCCGCAGGATGAGGGGAAGCTGCCTGTGACGCAGTAGATTACTTGGTGCAGTCCTTCAGATCCTTGTCGGCGATCGAGAACACCGCATCCGCCTTGATCTCGATGTCTCGGACGGTGCACTGCCGTGAATTGGGATAGCTGACCTTGGCGTCGTAGCGGCCGGGTTCGACGCCGGTGATGCGCAGCCGCTCGTCGTGGTCGACCTCCTTGTCCTTGTCGTTCAGGGTCTGGTTCGGACCCCAGTCGGTCTTGCCGGCCGGTGCGAGCTGGAAGCCGGAAATGGTCTCCGAGGTCAGATTCCAGAGCCGGATGCCCTTGCCCTTGCTCTGCGCGGCGGCTTCGCCGGCACACGCCAACAACGCGATCACAGCCAGAACCCAACGCATCAGCCAGTCCTCCCAAAGCAAACGCCGTCATTCCGTGATCAGGCGTTCGCGGTTCTTTGCCTTGTCGAAATTCCTGGCCCGGTCAAGGCCGACCGGAGCGATCAGCTTTGCCGAGGCGAGATCGGCGCCCTCGAAATCGGCATCGATGACGGTCGCGCCGGTCAGGTCGGCTCCGGCAAGCTGGGCGTTCTTGAGCGATGCGCCGCTCAAATCTGCCCCCTTGAGGGATGCAAATTCGAGATCGACGCGCGATAGGTCGGCGTTGCGCGCATTGATCCCAGCCAAATTGGCCGATCGCAACACCGCGCGCATCAGACCCATCGACTGGTTGCGCATGTCGGCCCCCAGATGCGCGTCCGCGATCGAGGCGCCGATCAGGCTTGCGCCGGTGAGGTCGGCGGCGATGCGTGCCCCTGTCAGATCCGCACCGTCGAGATGGGCGCGTGCCATCTGCGAGGCGAACAGGTTGGCGCCCTTCAGGTTTGCGCCTGTGAGGTCGGCGTCCAGGAGCCACGCTTGATCGAGGACTGCATGATCGAGCACTGTGCCGGCGAGCCTGGCCTTGTTGAGACGCGCTGCGCGGAAGATTGCGTTGGAAAGGTCCAGCCCCGAGAGGTCGAGTCCCGACAGCCGCTTGCCGGTGAAGTCGGCCGGCGCGGCAGCGCTTGCCTTGGCCAGCACGGCTTCGACCTCCTGCCGGCTCAGTTCAGCCGAAACCATTGCGGGCGAGGACAGGTCGACGTCGCGCATCATATCCTGCGCGCTCGCAGTCATCGCGACAACAACGAGGCCAAGTGTCGTCAGAGCGACCGTTCGCTTCATCATCAACTCCGCTGCCGGCCTGTTTAGCACGCGCCTGCCGCCGCTGACTATGAGATATCCCGACTGGCGCGTTCACCGCCATGTTCGCCATCTTGTCCGTTTTGGGTCCGATGGACGAGGCTGGCCTTGATCGCGGCAATCTCGGCGTCGCCGCGTGCTTCGCGCGGGATGGCGATCGGCACCTCGTGCATGATCCGCGCCGGCCGCGGCGACAGGAAGAACAGGCGGTCGCCGAGGCGGATCGCATCGTCGAGGCTGTGGGTGACGAGCAGCGTCATGACCGGGCGGCTTGCGACCAGCGTTGCGATCTCGTCGCGCAAGCGGCCGGCGAGCGCGTCGTCGAGCGAGGCGAGGGGCTCGTCGAGCACGAGCAGATCGGGCTCGACGGCAAAGGCGCGGGCCAGTGCGACGCGGCGGGCGAGGCCCAGGGACAATTCGCCGGGGAAGTGGCTGCGATGCGCTTCCAGCTCCAGGATCCTGAACAACTCCGACAGCTTCGCGTCGGTGACGTCGGGTGCCGCAAGCCGCACATTCTGCTCGACCGAGCGCCACGGCAACAGTCGCGGCTCCTGGAACACCATGCCAATCCGAGCCTGCGGCGGGCGCGAGACGCGGCCCTGGAAATCGCTATCGAGTCCGAGGATGATGCGCAGCATCGTGCTCTTGCCACAGCCGGACGGACCGATGAGCACACCGACCTCGCCGGGGCAAACCGCGAACCTGAGCGGCGCGAGCACCTCGTGCGTTCCGCCCGCAGCGCTCCTGAACGTCTTGCCTGTGATATCGACTTCAAGCTGCACGGGGCCGCCACCGTGTTGCGCGGGCTTCGAACGGTTGCACCAGCAAGGTTTCGATGACGAGCACGACGGCGGCGAATGTCAGCGAATAGGCGAGTAGCCGCGGCGTATCGAACAATTGGAAGGCGACGCCGATCTCGAAGCCGACGCCGTTCGGCCGTCCCAGGAGTTCGGCGACCAGCACGATCTTCCACACCAGCGACAGTCCGGAGCGGGCAGATGCGGCGATATAGGGCGACAGCTGCGGCAGCACGACGTGGCGGAACGCGCGCCAGCGCGGCATCGCGAACACGGTGGCCATCTCGTCGAGCGAACGATCGAGCGCGCGGGTGCCTTCGCGCAGGGTGACGATCGCGGTCGGCAGCTTGTTGATGGCGATCGCTGCGATCGCGGCGGCCTCGGTAAGTCCGGCCCAGATATAGGCCAGCACGATCACGACCAGCGCCGGCAGGTTGAGCAGCAGGATCAGCCAGGGATCGCCGAGCCGGTCGGCGAGCTTCACCCGTCCCATCAGATAGCCGATGGCGCTGCCGAGCGACATCGCCAGCACGAAGGAGAGAGCGACGCGCGCCAGCGTCGCCCCGAGATGCAGGAACAGCGCGCCGCTCGATGCCTCCGCGATCATCACCTGGAGCACGGCAGGCGGGGAGGGCAGTTTTGCGCCGCCGACGAGCAGCGCTGCAATCCACCAGATCGCGAGAAACAGGGTGAACGAGAACAGACGCAGCACCTCAGTCTCCGGGCACAGCGTGATAGAACGTGCCGGGATCGAGCTCGGCCGCTGGCCCGACCAGGTCGCGGCCGCCGATCTCGGCCAGCACGCGGTAGAGCACGCGCGCGTCCTTTTCCTCGTCGTCGATGCTCCGGCGCGGAATGCCGTCGCGATAGCGGTCGCGATAGGTCTTGAGCATGGTGGGATCGGTCGCGCCGGTGAGCGCCGCGATCTTGTCCCAGGCCGCGTCCGAGGTCACCAGCAACTGCTTGGCCTTGCGGGTCATGGCGATGAAGCGCGCCACCGCATCGCGATGGCTCGCAGCCCAGCTCTCGTCAAAGACATAGCCGACCGCGGAGACGGCTCCCTTGGCGCCCAGCTTCGGCAAGATGTCCTCGATGCCGGTGAGGCGACGAAAGCCCTTGGCCTCCAGCTGTGCGCAGAAATTCCAGAAATTGAGGCTCGCATCCATCTCGCCGTCGAGCGCCTTGGCGGCGATCAGGGGCGGCGCGCCATAGACGATAGTCGCATCCGACTTCAGGTCGATGCCGTCCTGCTTCATTCGCGCCTGGAGCAGCAGCCAGCTCTTGTCGATCGGTCCGCCGCCGATGGCGAGCTTGCGGCCCCTGAGGTCGGCGAGCGTCTTGATCGGCGACGCCGCCGGCACCATCACCGCGCCGAGCGCGCTGGAATAGGGGTAGAAGGTGAGCTTGGCGCCGAGCGCGCGCTCACGCGACACCCACAGCCAGTCGGACAGGATGATGTCGGCATTGCCGGCGCGCAGCGCGATCTTGCCGGCCTCGGGGCTAGCAAGCTCGGTGACGTCGAGCGACAGGTCGGCCTCCTTGTCGAGGCCGGCGGCACGGATTGCGGCCAGCTCCCAGGAGAATGTTCCGGTTTTCTGCACCGCAAGGCGAATGGTATCCGCGGCGCGGCCCGGTGCGGCCAGCGTCAGCGCCAGGGTCGCCGCAAGCGCCAATGTTCGACCAAGTGCTCTCATCACCTTGTGAGCCGTTTCCTCGAAGGGAGTCCTTTTCAGGACAATACGCATAGCTTAGCTTCCGTCGCAACCAGCGGGAGGACGCTCATGAAACAGGCGGGACAGCTACGACCGATTGTCGCCGCATTGGCGTTGTGGGCCGCGACCGCATGCGTGGCGCGGGCCGAGGAGGCCAACGATTATCCCACCTCGGCGCGCGCGGAATATGTCTATGGCTGCATGAAAGCCAATGGCGAGACGCGGCAGTCGATCGAGCAATGTTCCTGCTCCATCGACGTGGTCGCCTCGATCGTGTCCTACGACCGCTACGTCACCGCGGAGACCGCGCTCAGCATGTCCCAGGTTCGCGGCAATCTCGGCGTCCAGTTCCGCACATCGGAGCAGGCGAACTCCGCCGTGAACGATCTGCGCCGCGCGCAGGCGGAAGCCGAGGTGAGGTGTTTCTGACGCTGCCTTCGGCGCATGGCCCTGAGCCGGCGTGCAGCGAAAGCCCCGGCATGTCCGCTATCGGAGACAGAGCGGACCGAGCATCTGGCAGCCCCAAACTTCCGCTTCTGGGGACCCGAAGCAGAAGTGGGGCGGAGCCGAGACTGCACCGCCGTATGCATGTTGGCAGCTCTTCCGAGGACACAACTAAATAAGCTATCTCTTACGGCCGCACCAACGACAGTCAGTTCGTTAGATAGGACGTGGCCTCGGCCAGTTCGGGACGCGCCGGACCGACCGGCTTGCTCAGCGCCACAAGTCTCCGGTAGGCGTCGTGAGCAGTTACGGAATCACCCGTCTGTTTCGCGGCTCGGGCCTTGCCGAGAAGGCTGCGGAAGCGATTGGGATCGGTACTCAACACCGCCTGATACTCGATCAAGGCAGCTGCCGGCTGGTTGAGTTCGAGTAACAGATCGGCCAATAGCTCGCGCGCCGGCAGCACCGAGGACGGGGTGGCTGGGTGCTTGTCCATCGTGGCATCCAGATCGACCGCAGCCTGCAACAGCGAGATGGCGTTTTTGTCGTCGCCTCGGGCGTGGGCCAGGATGCCGGCGGCCGCCAAACGCTGGACTTCGACTTGGCTGGCCCAATAGCTGTCGTTCCCCTTCAGCTTGTCTTCAAGCAATTGGAGGTGGCCGATCTCCGTCTCGGCGCCGGCGATGTTTCCCGTCTTGGCGTTGCCCAGCGCGCGGGCATAGGCGATCATCGCTTCTGCCCACGGAAAGCGCTCGAGCGGGAAGCCGATCGCCGGCCCGCTCAGCGCGGCGGCGGCCTGCCAGTCGTGGCGCTCGAGCACATAACGAACCGGGATTGCGGCGACAGCGTAAGCCCCGGCAAGATTTGCACCGTCAATCTCGCGGAAGCCGGCAAGTTCGTCGACCACCTCTTTGGCTGGGCCATCTTGCGCGATCTGCAGATAGGCGTATTCGAGATAGTCCATCGTGTGCAGGGTTTCCTGGTCGTAGCTCCCCGGCCCGCGGCTCGCATGCACATAATTAAGCGCGGCGGTGTGAGCGGCGAGATTCGAGTCGATCGACTGCTGCCACATGCCAAGCCGGGTGAAGATGTGCGACGGCATGTGCAGCGCGTGTGGTACGTCGGGCGCGACCTTGGCATAGCAGATCGCGGCGTCCAGCCCCGCCGCGGCGAATTGTGGCGAGTCGTCGCTGTGGATCAGGTAATGCACGACGCCAGGGTGGTTCGGCGCCTCCTTCCAGATCTTGTTGAGGATCTCGGCCGCCTTTGTCTGATTAGCGAAGGTCTTGTCGGTCTTGAGCGCACTGGCGTTCAGCGCCAGGGCATAGAACACCGCGGCCTCACGGTCGTCCGGATAGCGTTCATACACCTGCTCCATCGCCTGTTCGTAGGCGATCGCACGAGCCTGATGTTTGAGCTTGTCATTGTCGCGATAGAAGGCGGCGATCGCCGCGATGTAATCCGCCTCGCGCGGCGTCTGGGTGGGGGCCGCCGTCGCCTTGGCAATTGCTTCGGAGCCCGCTTTGAGCGCTGTGGGCGACGGGGGGGTACCACAGCGGGTACCAATGACTCATCGCGATGCCCCAATACGCCATCGCGCAGCCGGGCTCGGACGTGGCGATCGCGGTAAACTTCTTTAACGCCTCGGGGTACCAGAACGAATGCAGGGTCCAAACCGCGTTGTTGAATGCCTGTTGTGACGTCGGCCCGCAGGAGATCGTGAAATCGACTTCCTCGGTGACCTTGGGTGCGGTCTCCGCCCGCAAACCCTGGAACTGCAACGCGAGCAGCGCCGTGGCCACGAGACCTGTTGAAATTCGATGATAAGCCATGGCGCTACCCTTTCGGTTGCGGCTGCCTGGGCCTACTCCACCATAGGGAGGCAAAGGGCCAGTATGTATGACCTGGCTGACATTCCATGTATCAAATATTCAACGTAGCATATCTTGCGGAAGGGAGCGACCATCACGATGGCGCGCCAGGCGATGCTGTATTTCCTCCGATAGCCTCGTTTCCATCGCCTCGGTCGAGCCGGACCATGATCGTCTCGCCATCGACGTGCGATCCGAGATCAAGCCGTTGTTGCAGAGCATGAGTACGTTTGTGGCCTCAGCGACCGAAATCCATGTCCGCTCGCACGTCGGCATTCAAGGCAAGAGCGGACTCGTTCTGCTCACCTTGAGTTCTTTTCAGTTTGACCCACAGCGGACGTTTCAGTGAACAGATTTACTAGGCTGGACGTACCGGACCGCTTTGCAAAGCCTCATCAGATCGGAGCTCTACCATCGCCTCTCAGGCAATAGTCGCGCGGTGTTGCAGCCGAACTTCCGATTATACGATCGTGCAGCTTATATACGGGAGCGAATCTCATGTTGGCTTTGCAGGCCCGACGCCCTAGATTCGCGGCGATCGCAGGACGAGCGAAATGCAGTATGTTTGCGACGCGCCGAAGGGTAAGACCTGGTTCCGTATCGAGACGGAAGGTGAAGCGATGCATGAGTCGCGCCTGATGGGCCACACAGTTGAGAAATATTTCCGCATCGAGCGGGAGAAGGCAGTCCAGTCCTGGCGTCCGGAGCGGCCCAACGCGATCGAGCGCGACATCGGCCTCGAGGCCCATGTACGGCGAGAGATGCCAGTTTTCCT
>NZ_LGHM01000117.1 GCF_001908185.1 Bradyrhizobium sp. AS23.2 | reverse complement strand
AGCCGCCCCGCGCGCCGGCGCCGCGCCTGCCGGTCGAAGGCCTCGACGGCATGCACTTCATCGAAACGGCCAATGTGCGCAGCGTTCGCGCCGATGCGCACTACACCCGCGTCCATGACGGTACGCGCGAGCGGATGTGCCCATGGTCGATCTCTGAGGCCGAGGCGCAGCTCGATCCCTCCCAATTCCTGCGGGTGCATCGCAGCCATATCGTCGCGATCCCCCATGTCGCGCTGGTCAGGAAAGAGGGCGACGGCGCCGTGCTGGAGCTCGACGGTCCGTCGCCGCACAGAGTCCCGGTCAGCCGGGCCAAGATCGCCGAGGTGAAGGCACGGTTGGGGCTGGCGAACCGGCGGCACGCGTAACGCTCGCGCTGCCACTACTCCTTTCCCTCCCCCGTTCCGCTATCTCTACTCCCTCTCCCCGTTGTTACGGGCGCGCGACCGGCTTCGCTCGCGCTGTTGGGGTGAGGGGCCTCTCTGCACGGGTGAGTCTGTTGACGCACCTACCCCCTCACCCGGATCGCAAGAGTGGGGAGAGGTGAAGAGACCGCCAGCGTGAGAGGCGAAGGGTCTCTGCCCCTGTCGCAATTCGTGCGTTCCCACCCGTAATTCGTGCAAAAAGCCTCCCTTTGTGCCCGAATGATTGCGGCTTGTCTCGCTCGGAGAGACCGTCCGGCCAACGTCGGCGCCCTCAAGCGCCAAGGACGATTGTGGGAGGAGATGATGATCCCGGGCTCATTCAGCTATCATCGGCCGGCGAGTGTCGCCGATGCCGTCAAACTTCTGTCAGACCTCGGTGACGACGCGCGGCCGCTGGCCGGCGGGCACAGCCTGGTGCCGATGATGAAGCTTCGGCTCGCGACCCCCGCCCATCTGGTCGACCTTCACGGCATCGCCACCCTGAAGGGCATTCGGCGCGACGGCAGCAATCTCGTCATCGGTGCGATGACCACCCAGCATGAGCTGCTGGCCTCCGACGACATCGCCCAGTCGATGCCGATCCTGCATGAGGCGGCGCTGCTGATCGCCGATCCGCAGGTGCGCTACCGCGGCACGATCGGCGGCAATGTCGCCAATGGCGATCCCGGCAACGACATGCCGGCGCTGATGATGACGGCGGGTGCGACCTATCGGCTCGAAGGCGCGGGCGGCGCGCGCGATGTGGCGGCTGCCGACTTCTACCAGGGAGCCTATTTCACCGCCCTCGAGCCCGGCGAGATCCTGACCGCGGTCTCTATTCCCGTGCCGGCAGCCGGCCACGGCTACGCCTACGAAAAGCTCAAGCGCAAGGTCGGCGACTACGCCACCGCGGCGGCGGCCGTCGTCCTCACTATGTCCGGCGGCAAGGTCGCGACCTGTTCGATCGGGCTCACCAACGTCCACGAGACGCCGCTGCTCGCCACCGACGCCGCCAAGGCGGTGATCGGCACCAGCCTCGATGCTGCGACATTGAAGAAGGCGGCAGCCGCTGCCGAAGCGATCATGGCGCCGGCCGCGGACGCCCGCGGTCCGGTCGAATACCGCAAACACGTCGGCGGCATCATGGTGACGCGCGCTCTGCAACGCGCCGCCGCCAAGGCGAAATAAGGGGAGGGATCAATGGCGAAAACACACGTAACCATGAAGGTGAACGGCGCCGAGGTCGAAGGCCTCGTCGAGCCGCGCACCCTGCTGGTGCACTTCATCCGCGAGAATCTGCAGATGACCGGCACCCATATCGGCTGCGAGACCACCCATTGCGGCGCTTGCACCGTCGATATCGACGGCATGTCGGTGAAGTCCTGCACGATGTTCGCCGTGCAGGCGCAGGGAAGCGACATCACGACGATCGAAGGCATGGCCAATGCCGACGGGACGCTGTCGGCGCTGCAGGAAGGTTTCCGCATGATGCACGGCCTGCAATGCGGGTTCTGCACGCCCGGCATGATCATGCGCGCACATCGGCTGCTCAAGGAAAACCCCTCGCCGAGCGAGCAGGAAATCCGGATGGGCATCTCCGGCAACATCTGCCGCTGCACCGGCTACCAGAACATCGTCAAAGCCATTCAATACGCCGCCGCCAAGATCAATGGCGTGGAATTCAAGGAGGCCGCAGAATGAATGACCTCACTCCCACGCGGGAACAACGCAGCGCCGCGCTCGAAGGCATGGGCTGCAAGCGCAAGCGCGTCGAGGACATCCGCTTCACCCAAGGCAAGGGCAATTACGTCGACGACGTCAAGCTGCCGGGCATGCTGCACGGCGATTTCGTCCGCTCGCCGCATCCGCATGCGCGCGTCAAGAAGATCGATGACAGCGAGGCGCTGAAGGTGCCGGGCGTGCTCGCGGTCATCACCGCCGAGACGCTGAAGACCGTCAATCTCGCCTGGATGCCGACACTCGCCGGCGACGTCCAGATGGTTTTGGCCGATGGCAAGGTGCTGTTCCAGAACCAGGAGGTCGCCTTCGTCGTCGCCACCGACCGCTATGCGGCCGATGACGGCATCAACAAGGTGATCGTCGAATACGAGCCTCTGCCGCCGCTGGTCGATCCCTTCAAGTCGATGGACGCCGACGCACCGGTATTGCGCGAAGACCTCGTCGGCAAGACCACGGGCGCGCACGGCCCGCGCAAGCACCACAACCACATTTTCGAGTGGACCGTGGGCGACAAGGAGCTGACCGACGCAGCCTTCAAGAAGGCTGAGGTGACGATCAAGGAGATGATCTCCTATCACCGTACCCATCCGTCGCCGCTCGAGACCTGCCAGTGCGTCTGCTCCTTCGACAAGATCAAGGGCGAGCTGACGATCTACGGCACGTTCCAGGCCCCGCATGTGATCCGCACCGTGGTGTCGCTGATCGCAAAGCTGCCGGAGCAAAAGATCCACGTCATCGCGCCAGACATCGGCGGCGGCTTCGGCAACAAGGTCGGCGCCTATCCCGGCTACATCTGCGCGGCCGTCGCCTCCATCGTCACCGGTAAGCCGGTGAAATGGGTCGAGGATCGCATCGAGAACCTCACAGCGACATCGTTCGCGCGCGACTACCACATGACGACCGAGATCGCCGCGACCAAGGACGGCAAGGTCACGGGCCTGCGTGTGCATGTGCTCGCCGATCACGGCGCGTTCGATGCCTGCGCCGACCCGTCGAAATGGCCGGCCGGCTTCTTCAATATCGTCACCGGCTCCTACGACTTCCCGACCGCCCATCTGGCGGTGGACGGCGTCTATACCAACAAGGCGCCCGGTGGCGTCGCCTACCGTTGCTCGTTCCGAGTCACCGAGGCCGCCTACTGCATCGAGCGCGCCATGGATATCCTGGCGCAGAAGCTCAACATGGACCCGGCTGAGCTGCGGCTGAAGAACTTCATCAAGCCGGAGCAGTTTCCGTATCACTCGGCCCTGGGCTGGGAGTACGATTCCGGCGACTATCACACCGCCATGCGCAAGATGATGGAGACCACCGGCTACGCCGCACTCCGCAAGGAGCAGGCGGAGAAGCGCGCCGCCTTCAAGCGCGGCGAGACCCGGGAGATCATGGGCCTCGGCGTTTCCTTCTTCACCGAGATCGTCGGCGCCGGTCCGTCGAAGAATTGCGACATTCTTGGCATCGCGATGTTCGACTCCTGCGAGATCCGCATGCACCCGACCGGTGCCGGCATCGCGCGCATGGGCACCAAGAGCCAGGGCCAGGGCCACGAGACCACCTGGGCCCAGATCATCGCGACCGAGATCGGCATTCCCGCCGACAACATCATGGTGGAGGAAGGCAACACCGATACTGCGCCTTACGGGCTCGGCACCTACGGCTCGCGGTCCACGCCGGTGGCGGGTGCGGCGATCGCGATGGCTGCGCGAAAGATCAAGGCCAAGGCGCAGATGATCGCGGCCTACAAGCTCGAGGTCCACGAGGACGATCTCGAATTCGACATCGACGGCTTCCGGGTGAAGGGCCTGCCGGAGAAGTTCATGTCGATGAAGGATATCTGCTGGGCGGCGTACAACTCCGTGCCGCCGGGCATGGAGCCCGGGCTGGAAGCGGTCAGCTACTACGATCCGCCCAACATGACCTATCCGTTCGGCGCCTATCTCTGCGTGATGGACATCGACGTTGATACCGGCGTGTACAAGGTGCGGCGCTTCTACGCGCTCGACGATTGCGGTACCCGCATCAACCCGATGATCATCGAGGGCCAGGTCCATGGCGGCCTCACCGAAGCCTTCGCCATCGCGATGGGCCAGGAGATCCGCTACGACGAGGTCGGCAACGTCGTCACCGGCTCGTTCATGGACTTCTTCATGCCGACCGCGGTGGAGACGCCGCATTGGGAGACCGACTTCACCGTCACCCCGTCGCCGCATCACCCGATCGGTGCCAAGGGCGTCGGCGAAAGCCCGAATGTCGGCGGCGTGCCGGCCTTCTCGAACGCCGTCAACGACGCGTTCTCGTTCTTGGGCGCGACGCACATCCAGATGCCGCACGACTACTGGCGCAACTGGAAGGCGGCGAAGGATCTGGGAGCGGTCGCGTAGTGATTTGATCTCGTCATTCCGGGGCGCCCGAAGGGCGAGCCCGGAATCTCGAGATTCCGGGTTCGGCTCTTCGAGCCGCCCCGGAATGACGGAGGTAACATGAAAGGCCGTGACGAGATCGCGCAAGCGCTGGCCGCATCGGGCTATATCGCCGATGCGGATCTGGCGACCGCGATCTCGCTGATGCAGCTCCTGCGGCGTCCGCTGCTGCTCGAAGGCGAAGCGGGCGTCGGCAAGACGGAGGTGGCGAAGGCGCTCGCCAATGTGCACGCGACCGAGCTGATCCGCCTGCAATGCTACGAGGGCCTCGACCAGTCCTCCGCGCTCTACGAATGGAACTACCAGCGCCAGCTGCTGTCGATCCAGGCGCATCGTGGGGCCGACAGCATCGAGGATCGGCTGTTCTCGGAAAAATACCTGCTGGAGCGGCCGCTGCTCGCCGCAATCCGCCGCGCGCGGGCGCCGGTGCTGCTGATCGACGAGATCGACCGCGCCGACGATGAGTTCGAGGCGTTCCTGCTCGAGCTGTTGTCCGATTTCCAGGTCTCGATCCCCGAGCTCGGCACCATTCCCGCGGTCACCATCCCGCATGTCGTGCTGACTTCGAACGGCACGCGCGAGCTTTCCGACGCGCTGCGCCGGCGCTGCCTCTACCATTATGTCGACTACCCCGACGTCGACCGCGAGACACGCATCATCCTGGCGCGTGTTGCCGGCGCGAGCCCGTCGCTCTCACTCCAGATCGCGCGCATGGTCGAGGGCGTGCGCAAGGAGGAGCTGCGGAAAGTTCCGGGCGTGGCGGAGACGCTGGACTGGGCGGCGGCGTTGGTCGGTCTCGACATAAGGGATCTCCACGACGCGCCCGAAACCGTGCACGACACGTTGATTTGTCTGTTGAAGACCCATGAGGACCGCGCCCGCGTCACGCCGGAGGTGACGCAGCGCCTTTTGGGGAAGGTCGCATGAGCTGCTGCGGCTCCAGTCCCGGATATGACGATCTCGACGAGGTCTCCCGCCTCGTGTCCGCGAGGCTCGCCGCCTTCCTGCGCACGCTGCGCGATGCCGGCTTTCGCGTCGGACTGGCCGAGGGACAGGACGCGGCGACGCTGATGTCGGCGGGCTATGCGGCGCGGCCGGGTCTCCTGCGCGCAGCATTCAAGCACCTGTTCTCGGCGCGCAAATCCGACTGGGACAAGTTCGACGGTCTCTTCGATGCATTCTGGCTGGGAAAACGGGTGCGTTCGCGGTCCCGCACCGTCGGCTCGACCCCGGGAGCCAACAATCCGTCGCTGAAGAGCCTGCAGGACATGACCGCGGAGCAGGGCGGCGGCCAGTCGGTTGCCGATCAACTTCCGTCCTCGGACGATGCGCCGGAGGACCGCTCCGGCGAGGGCCGCATGGAAGGCGCCTCGCGCGCGGACAATCTCGCCGAGGTCGATTTCAGAAGGCTCAGTGACCCCGACCAGGTCGCACAGGCGCACGACGCAGCGGCGCAGCTCGCGCGGGTGATGCGCACGCGGCTGACCCGGCGCGATCTTGCACGCCGGCGCGGCTACCGGCTCGACCTCAGGCGCACCATCCATCGCAACATCAGCCATGGCGGCGTGCCGATCACCCTCGTGAAGCGGCAGCGCAAGGACAAGCCGCTGCGGCTCATCGTGCTGCTCGATGCCTCCGGCTCGATGAGCATGTACACTGCCGTATTCCTGCGCTTCATCCACGGCGTGCTCGACCAGTTCCGCGAGGCCGAGGCGTTCCTGTTCCACACACGCCTTGCCTACGTGTCCGACGCGATGAAGGAGAAGGACGCCGGCCGCGCGCTCGACCGGCTCTCGATCATGGCGCAGGGCGCAGGCGGCGGCACGCGCATCGGCGAAAGTCTGCAAACCTTCAATCGCTGGCATGCCGCGCGCGTGATCCATTCGCGCAGTTGCGTGATGATCGTCTCCGACGGTTACGAGACCGGCGATGCCGCGCTGCTCGGGCGGGAGATGGCCGCGTTGTCGCGACGCTGCCGGCGCATCGTCTGGCTCAATCCGATGATGGCCTGGGAAGGCTACACGCCCGAGGCGAGGGGCATCAAGGCGGCGCTGCCGCATGTCGATCTCTATGCGCCGGCGAATTCGCTGAACAGCCTGCGCGCGCTCGAGCCCTATCTGGCGAAGCTCTGAGGAGGCACCGATGAGCGCTCATGTCGAAGTGCTGGATCTCGTGGCGCAGATGAAGGCGGCCGAACGCGCCTTCGTGCTGGCGACCGTCGTTCGTACCGTGTCGGTGACAGCGGCGAAGGCCGGCGCCAAGGCGATCATCGCGGCCGACGGCACCATCGTGGCGGGGTGGATCGGTGGCGGCTGCGCGAAGGGCGCTGTGCTGAAGGCCGCGCGCGAGGCGCTTGCCGATGGCGAGCCGCGCATGGTTTCGGTGCGGCCGGAGAACCTGCTGGCCGAGCTCGGTGTCAGCGCCGGCGAGAGCCGCGAAGGCATCCGCTTTGCCAGCAACATGTGTCCGAGCAAGGGCACCATGGACATCTTCGTCGAGCCGGTGCTGCCGCATCCCTCGCTGGTCATTCTCGGCGCGAGTCCCGTGGCGCTGTCGCTCGCGGCGCAGGCACGCGCGCTCGGTTACCACGTCACGCTGGCCGCACCTTCCGCCGACCTCACGGCGCAGCCGGATGCCGACGCGATCATCGATGGCTACCAGCTTGGCGAGCTCAACGATGCCAAGCGCTTTGTCGTGGTCTCGACGCAAGGCAAGGGGGACGAGGCCGCCTTGCGCACGGCGATCGCGACCAGGGCCGACTATCACGCCTTCGTCGGCAGTCGCCGCAAGATGGCCTCGCTGCGCGCCAAGCTGATCGCGGAAGGCGCGAGTAGCGCTGCGATCGACGACGTCAAGGTGCCGGCCGGGCTCGATCTCGGCGCCATCACGCCCGAGGAGATCGCGATGTCGATCCTCGCCGAAATCACCCGGGAACGAAGGCGCGGCCAGCGCGCCGCCAATCCGACAGCAAGCAGAGGGTGAGAAGCCGACCATGCAGATGAACGACAGTCAGCGTATCCCCGCCTCGCGCGAGCAGGTGTGGGCGGTGCTGAACGACCCCGCTGTGCTGAAGCAGTGCATCTCCGGCTGCCAGTCGCTCGAGGTGACCGCGCCGAACGAGATGACCGCCACGGTGGTCTTCAAGGTCGGCCCGGTGAAGGCAACTTTCAGCGGCAAGGTGACCCTGTCCGACCTCGATCCGCCCAACAAAAGAGGTGGGCACGGCGCTCTGCGCCTTCGCCCATCCTACGATCACCGCCCATCTTGCCATCAACCCAGGGATACGCCCGCCTTGGCACGGCTTATTCCGAGGGTCAGGATGCGATGCAGGAGGTCCGGATATTTGAGCCCGTCATGTTGAGCTGCAGTAGCGAACTCCTGGCTCTTCGCGATTTCAGGATTGGGGTTTGCTTCGATGAAATACGGCGTGCCGTCGGCGGCGAGACGAAAGTCGATGCGCGCGTAGCCATCCAGGCCAAGCGCGCGGTAGATGCGTTTCGCTGCTCGCTGGATGCGCGCGGTGACTTCGGGCGCGAGGTCCTTTGCAGGCCCGTCGACAATTCCGACGCGCTCCTGATAATCGGTGTCATGTTTGGCTTTTTCGGTCGCGATGTGCCGTGACCTGCGCCCGCCCATGCTGCCGAATTTCAATTCCCAAACCGGCAGCACGCGCAGCCGGTTGTTGCCGAGCACGCCGACATAGAGCTCTCGCCCCTCGATGAATTGTTCGGCGATGGCGGCGGATTCGACCCGATCGTGGATGAAGGCAACCCGCTCCGCGAGCTTCTCGTCCGTATCGACGATCGATGCCTGCGAGATGCCAAAGGATCCATCCATGTTCAGGCTCTTGACGATCAGCGGCAGCGCAAGATGCGCTGGCCGCTTGACCTTGCGCCGCATCGGGAAAACCGCGAAGGCGGGCACCGCGATCCGGCGGTGATGCACCAGCGTCTTGGACAGGTCTTTGCCGCGCGCCAGGATCAGGCCGCGCGGATTGCACCCGGTGTACGGGACCTTCATCAGCTCGAGATAGCTTGCGATGTGCTGGTCATATGCAACGCTGTAGTGAAACTCCTCCAGCAACGTGAAAACCACGTGCGGCTTGAAGCTCTCGATCTCGTCGCGCACCGGCTTGATTTCCTCCTGCGCGCCGAGTGGACGAACCTCATGGCCGGCCGCGCGCAAGGTACTCACCACGTCGTATTCTGTCTTCCACGCGTTGATTTCCTGCGCGGTGTATCCGTCGCTTGAGTCCGGAGGCATGAAATCCGGATGCATGAGAACCAGAATGCGCAGACGTCTCATAGCGCGATCCATTTGCGCCGAGACGGGCCAAACAGCGCGTGCATCGTCTTGGCGGTCACGAGGACGGTGAAATCGAGGACGAGCTTCTGTTCGGGGCCGACGGCACGCAGGTCGAGCTCGCGGCAGCGGGAGATCATGTCGTCAAGCACGGCGTCGAGCGTAAGTTGGTTCTCGCCCGTCCACCGCGCGACCAGCTGCCTGATCTGGGCGCGGTGCCGCCTGATCAGGACCGATGCCGGCTTTGACCGTCGGTGGCGTGGATCGGCGGAGAACAGCCTGGAGAGGTCGCGGTCGTAGGTCTTTGGTGGCGTGAAGGCGTAGAACTCCTGCTTCTTCTTGTAGTGATCTTCGAGTGTCTGGTTGAGGACACGCAGCGGATCGACACGCTCCCGCTTCGTGATCAGTGGTCGCTTACCCGCAATCTCGCTCATCAGCTCGTCGACATATTCGAGCTTCTTCAGCGCCGGCCAACCGGCATATCGCGTCCGCCAGTTCGAACGCGGCCGCAGCCACACCGCGAAGGTTTCGGCGAAATCTTCGTCAGGATGGCTCTGAGCATACCACAGCCGGAGATGCTGGACGTAACGTCTGCTGGCCGGATTGGGCCGGTAGTAGCGCGGGTAGTGTTTCGACGATGGGCCGAAGAGCTGCTGCCAGCGCCGGCGGCGCTGCAACTGGTAGCCGTGCTGCATGGCATGGCCTGCCTCGTGACGGAGGATGGCCATGCACTCGCGCCAGGTTCCGCCCTCGACGTCGAACATCATCTTCTTCTCGAGCTTCATCAGCCGGGGATGGGCGAGATAGAAGGGAATCGCGATACCGGGCAGGTCCCCCGGGCTAAACCATTCGCTTGAGATCCAAGTGTGTGGCCGCAGCCGGATGCCCCGCTCCTCGAGCTCCTCGTGGAGAGTGCTGACACAATCCTCGAGCCAGGTACCGTCGACCGTAACCCCTAGGCTGCTGAGGCGCTGCTTGAGCAACTGCTCGTCCGACAGCTTTTCCCAAGCAAATTTCCGGCGTGGCATCAGGCATCCAGAAGGCAGAGATGACTCGGTATCTGGATGATGTCATGGGCGGCTGCCGGCAACAACCGCGCTTTGCGTCGTGAGGGGCGGCAGGGGCGCGCACTCCCTCGCCCCGCTTGCGGGGCCGCGACGAGCTTCGCTCGCGCTGAGAGGGTGGGGTGAGGGGGAGTCTCCGCAGGGACGGTGAGCGTTGGACTCGCGGAGAGTCCCCCTCACCCGGAATTCCAGCTTCGCTCGAATTCCGGCCTCTCCCCGCAGGCGGGGAGAGGCGAAGAAAATCAGTCGAACAGGCTCGACACCGACTCTTCCGCAGCCGTGCGCGCGATCGCGTCGGAGATCAGGCTGGCGATCGGCAGCGTGCGGATGTTCGACGCCTTGGTCACCGCATCCGTCGGCAGGATCGAGTCGGTGATCACGAGCTCTTTCAGCTTCGAGCCAGCGATGCGGGCGGCCGCGCCGCCGGAGAGCACGCCGTGGGTGATGTAGGCGTAGACGTCCTTGGCGCCCTTGGCGATCAGTGCGTCGGCCGCGTTCACCAGCGTGCCGCCGGAGTCCACGATGTCGTCGACCAGGATACAGGTGTAGCCGGCGACGTCGCCGATCACATTCATGACCTCGGACTCGCCGGGACGCTCGCGGCGCTTGTCGACGATCGCGAGCGGGGTGTTGATGCGCTTGGCGAGACCGCGCGCGCGGGCCACGCCGCCGACGTCGGGCGAGATCACCATCACCTTGGAGAGGTCGAACTTGTCCTTGATGTCGCGCACCATCAGCGGCGCTGCGTAGAGATTGTCGGTCGGGATGTCGAAGAAGCCCTGGATCTGGCCGGCGTGCAGGTCGAGCGTCATGACGCGGTCGACGCCGGCCTGCGTGATCAAATTGGCGACGAGCTTGGCCGAGATCGGCGTGCGCGAGCCCGACTTACGGTCCTGCCGGGCGTAGCCGAAATAGGGCAGCACCGCGGTGATGCGGCGCGCTGAGGAGCGACGCAGCGCGTCGGTGATGATCAGGAGCTCCATCAGATGATCGTTCGCCGGGAACGAGGTCGACTGGATGATGAAGGCGTCCGAGCCGCGGACGTTCTCCTGGATCTCGACGAAGATTTCCATGTCGGCGAAGCGCCGCACCACCGCTTTGGTCAGCGGCAGGTCCAGGCCTTGGGCGATGGCCTGTGCGAGAGCCGGATTGGAGTTGCCGGCGACAAGCTTGATGGAGCCGTTCTTGGCCGACATGGACGCTTCCTCCCGCGCTTTGGATACGACCTTTAACATCTCAGTTACCCACCGGAAGCACGGTTATGACGGGCGAGCAAATATCAGGCCGAAGGCCGCAATGGCAACCCGGGATGCTACGTTTTCCCTTCGAAAATCCTGAGTCGGGCCAACGGCTTGGCCAAAGACCTGGACTACTTGGGGCCGTGGTTTAGCGGTGGTTATCGCTCGGCATAGCCGAGCGCCGTGGCCGGCATGTCCGGCCCGGGGGCATCCGGGACGACGCTTGCCACCGCCGGTCCGCGCAAGCCGGGAACGGCGCCCGGGGCCTCCGGCGCTCCGTTGATCATATTGGAAAGTCCACTGAATCCGGCCTGGGCGATCTTCCGCAGCACGAGGTCGTCGGCGGCGGCCCAAGGATCACGGGCAGCATCGCGGCCGCCCTTGGCGGCGGTCGGTTCCTCGCCTGAGAGGCGCAGCGCCCGCTGCTGGTTGGCGTCGTAGACGTCCCAGACCCAGGCGATCACGGTCTTGCCGCGTACGACCTGGGCGGAGAGGTAGCTGCGCACGCGATAGGCGGCTGTCCCTTCGCGGGAGACGACGGACAGGCTGCGCAGCTTGGATTCGCTGTCGAGCACGCCGACCATGCGGTCGAATACTTGCGGCGGCGGCCCGTCGATCGATTCGAAGGCCACCGTCGCTCCCGAGCCGGCGCTCGGCGCCATCGCATAGGAGTTCGCGGCACCACCCCCGCCAGCGCAGCCGGCAAGCGCGGTCGCTGCCGCCAGCAGCATGACCGCCAGCACGCGCGAACCCGCGCGGCGCAAGATGGATGACGCTTCCCTCATTATGGAGGGCAGCGATATCGTTAAAATCGATTAAGGTCTAGGGCGGCGGCGATACAGATCACCGTCATTCCGGGGCGATGCGCTAGCATCGAACCCGGATTCTCGAGATTCCGGGTTCTCGCTTCGCGAGCCCCGGAATGACGATCGTTAATGTTGCCAGTGTGTTCACCCCTCCAGCGCGATCGCGTGAATGTGCCGGCCGTAATCCGGCTCCTTGCGATGCACTGAACGCCGGTAGCTGAAGAAGCGCTCGTCGGCGTAGGTGTCGAGACCGAGGTCGTCGATCATCAGAATGCCGGCGGCTTCCAGCCGTTTCCGGATGAAGCCGGCGAGGTCGAACATCGCATGGCCTTCGCGCACCGACGGGATGAAGAACACGGCGTTCTCTGCGTCGGCCTCGATGAAGCGCGCCACGAACTCGTTGCCGACTTCGTAGCTGTCCTGGCGGATCAAGGGGCCGATCGCGGCGATGATGCCGCCGCGCGTGGCGCCGAGCTTCACCATCGCCGAGATCGTGGACTCCAGCACGCCGGTCAACGCGCCCTTCCAGCCGGCATGCGCGCCGCCGATCACGCGCGCGTTGGGATCGACGAACAGCACCGGCCCGCAATCGGCGGTGGAGACGCCGAGCGCGATGCCGGGCGTCTTCGTCACCAGCGCATCACCCCTCGGCCGCGGCGCGCTCGGCCACGGTGTCTCGGCGACGAGCACGTCGGGCGAATGGATCTGGTGCAGGCTGAGGAAGCGTTCCGGCGCGACGCCGACATGTTCTGCCATGCGGCGGCGGTTCTCCGCGACATGGGTGGGATCGTCATTGGAGCCGAGCCCGCCGTTCAGCGCGGAATAGATGCCGCTGGAGACGCCGCCCTCGCGGGTGAAGAAGGCGTGGCGCAGGCCGGGCACGGCCGACAGCAGCGACGAAGCCAGCGTCATGATCCGCCTCCGGTGTGGTCGAGATCGCTGAGGCCGGCGATGCCGGTCAGCCGCGGCTCGGAGATGCCGAGCACCTTGAACATCGAGCCCATGCCGCTACGCCCCGTTTCGGTCAGGCGCTTGAGCGCGACGGAAATGTCGGTGGCAACCTCCGGCGTCGCCTTCTGCATCAGCGCGGCCGCGCGGGTGTCGATGCCGACGCGCTTGAGGAAATCGCCCTGCGTCACCGGGCCGTGCACGCGCGCGCCGACATCCTCGGCCGCGCGCGCCAGTGCCTGGAAGTCGACATGGGCGGTGACGTCGGCCTGGCCCGGTGCCTTCAGCGGATCGGTGAAGCTGTGACGTGCGATCGCCTGGAAAGTATCGCCGGCATCGCTGCGCAAGTGGCCGTAGTCGATGATCAGCGCCGCGCCGTCCTGGTCGCGCACGCGCGTCGCGAGCTTCATGATCTCGCCGTCGGGGCGCCATTCGAACACGGCGCCGACGGGCGCTGCGCGTACCAAAGGCGGCAGCAGCACGTCGAAGCGCGGCGTCGGCTCGGCAACCGCGCCGAACACCAGCTTGCCGCTGGTGTCGAGATCGATCGCGCGCTCGTGCCAGCCGTTCTCCAGCCTGATCATCTGGTGGATCGGCAGTACGTCGAAATATTCGTTGGCGAGGATGATGCTCGGGCCTTCGGGCACGTCGTCGATGCTGTCATGCCAGGCGATGTCGCGCACGCCCGAGAGCGTCGCATTCTGCCGCTCGCGCAGGACGGGATTGACCTCGACCAGGTGGATCTGGAGCGCCTGGTAGAGCGGCGGTAGCACGCGCAGGGCGCGCAGCGCATCCGCCATCATGGTGCCACGGCCGGGGCCGAGCTCGATCAGGCGCAGGAACTGCGGCGAGCCCATCTGCTTCCACACCGAGGCGGTCCACAGTCCGAGCAGTTCGCCGAACATCTGGCTGACCTCGGGCGCCGTGGTGAAGTCGCCCTCACGCCCGAGCGGATCGCGCGAGACGTAATAGCCATAGCGCGGATGCATCAGGCACAGTTCCATGTACCGCCAGACCGGCATGGGGCCTGAGGATTTGATCAGTGCCTTGATCTCGTTGAGTAGCGGCGAGTCGGTCACGGCCTATCTTCTCGAAGGAATTAACTGCTAGCCCCTGCGGGCTTCGGCGCACCGCGCCTGACAGCCCATACAATAAGTATGCCGCCGACAATAAGCATCGGGATCGACAACAGCATACCCATGGTTAATCCGGCCCAGAGGAAGCCGAGCTGAACGTCCGGCTCGCGGAAATGTTCGCCGGCGATTCGGGTCAGGCCATAGATCAGGATGAAGCTGCCGAGGATCATGCCCGGTCGCTTCAGGGCGCCGAAGCGGATCATGATCGCGAGCACGGTGAACAGCAGGATGCCTTCCATGCCGGCTTCATAAAGCTGGCTCGGGTGGCGCGGCAGGTGCGTTGGGTCGTTGGGGAAGATCATGGCCCAGGGCAGGCTGGGGTCGGTGGCGCGGCCCCACAATTCGCCATTGATGAAATTGGCGATGCGCCCGAGCAGCAGCCCGACCGGGGCGACTGCGGTGGTGATGTCACCGAGCGACAGGATCGAGATGCCGTTGCGATAGGCAAACCACATCACCGCGACGACGCAGCCGAGGAAACCGCCATGGAAAGACATGCCGCCCTCCCACAGTTTGAAGATCGCGGCGGGATGCTCGATGAAGAAGGGCAAATTGTAGAACAGCACGTAGCCGGTACGGCCGCCGAGGATGATGCCGAGCGTGACCCACAGGATGAAGTCGTCGATCTGCACCAGCGAGATCGGCGCGGGCCCGCTCCACAGCCGCTCGTTCTTCAGGAGCGAGCGCGCATAGAGCCAGCCGAACACGATGCCGCAGATATAGGCCAGCGCGTACCAGCGGATCGCGAACGGACCGATCTCGATCGCGATCGGTTTGAAGGCAGGAAAGTCGATGAGCAGAAAGGGCATCACGCCTTCTATGTCTAGACGAGATTGCGGCGATAGAGCGCCAGCAGCCGCTCCCAATGCCGCTCGGCGGCGTCGCGGTCATAGACCGGGCGCTTGGAGAAGGCGAAGCCGTGATGCGTACCGGGATAGATCTCGACCTCGGCTTTCGCACCGCTCATGCCCTGCTTGACCTTCTCGATGATCTCGGTCGGCGCGTAGATGTCGGTCTCGGCGCAGGCAAAATAGAGCTCGGCCCTGGTCTTGCTGGCTGCGAGATGCGGGCTGTCGTTCTGGTCGGTCGCGAGCTGCGTGCCGTAGATCGAGGCGGCGGCCTTGACGCGGTCGGGGAAATGCGTGGCGGCGTTGACGGCATAGCGGCCGCTCATGCAGTAGCCGACGGTGCCGACGATCTCAGTGTTCGCAGCCGCCTGGCCCTCGGCATAGGTGAGCAGCGCCCTGGTGTCGTCCATGATCATGGGAATGGTGAGCGAGCCCATGAGCTGGAACATGCGCTTGCGCTCCGGCGCGTTCGGATCGGCCGGCATCGCGCCGAGCTCCATCACGCCGGAGCGGTAATAGAGGTTCGGCAGCATCACGTAATAGCCCGACGTCGCGAGCCGGCGTGCCATGTCGCGCAGCTCTTCGCGGATCGCTGGCGCATCCATGTAGAACAGGATGACCGGAAACGGCCCGCCGCGTTCGGGATGGGTGATGAAGGTGGCGGTGTGGCCGTCCTTGGTGGGGATCGCGATCTGCTGGTCGATCATCTCGTGCGCCTAGTGATTCCAGTTATGCAGGGACGTTAAATACGATTGCAAGGAAACCGGGGCGTGACAAGGATGCCTCCGCTCGGCCCTTGAACCGGCCTCTTCGGATTGCCATTGTGTTTCGGAGAGTTCACGACAAAGTTTGTCGGAGCCGGCAGGAGACCGAAATGACCCAGACCAGCAACCGGTTTTTCGACGAGATCGGCCGCCTGATGAACGACGCCGCCGGTGCCGCCCAGGGCGTCAAGCGCGAGTTCGACACGGTGGTGCGGACGCAGGCGGAAAAATTCCTGCGCGACATGGATCTGGTCAAGCGCGAGGAGTTCGAGGCGGTCAAGGACATGGCGCGCCTCGCCCGCGAGGAGAACGAGGCGCTGAAGGCGCGTATCACGGCACTGGAAGCGAAGCTCGGCGGGTAACGCTGGCGTGAAGATTTGCGGGGTTCCCCGCTCGTCATGGCCGGGCTTGACCCGGCCATCCATCCTCTTCGAAAGGCCGTTTTAGGTGATGGATGCCCGGGGCAAGCCCGGGCATGACATGAGCCCATTCTCCTTGTCATTTCCGCATCTTCCGGGTAAAAGCCCGCCACGTTCGCGGCCCCCGCACCCCTGGAGGCTTGCTGCGGACCAAAACCATGGGCCGCCTTGCGGCCCATTAACTTTTACAAAAACAAGGACTTATGACTATGGCGACCGTCAAGGAATTGAAGGCGACCGCACGTCCGAAGAGCGGCAAGGGGGCCGCCCGGGCTGAGCGTCGCGCCGGGAGAGTGCCCGGAGTGATCTATGGCAACAACCAGCCCCCGCTCCCGATCTCGGTTGACGATCGCGAACTGCGCCAGCGCATCCTCGCGGGCCGGTTCCTGACCACGCTGGTCGACATCGACCTCGAAGGCAAGAAGCACCGCGTGATTCCGCGCGACTTCCACCTCGACCCGGTCAAGGACTTCCCGATCCACGTCGACTTCATGCGGCTCGGCGAAGGCGCCACCATCCGCATCAGCGTGCCCCTGCACGCGGTGAAGGCGGAATCGTCCCCGGGTGTGAAGCGCGGCGGCACCGTCAACATCGTTGCCCACGCGATCGACCTCGAATGCGGTGTCGAGAGCATCCCGCAGTACATCGAGGTCGATGTCGGCGCGCTCGAGATCGGTCACTCGCTGCATCTGTCGGACGTCAAGCTGCCGTCCGGCGTGAAGGCGATGACGCGCGAGGACGCAACCCTCGTCACCATCGTGCCGCCGTCCGGCTACGCCGAAGAGCAGAAGGCGGCGGCTGCGGCTGCTGCTGGTGGTGCGGCTCCGGGCGCTGCGGC
>NZ_LGHM01000116.1 GCF_001908185.1 Bradyrhizobium sp. AS23.2 | reverse complement strand
TTCCTGAGCGCGACTCCGAGCCAGGGAAGCTACGTGAACGGTACGGGTGTTTGGACGGTGGGAACGGTCACGACCGCCACCCCGCAAACACTGCAAGTGCAGGCCACCGTGGTCGGCTCCGGTTCGCAGACGAACACGGCCACCATCTCGCACAGCGATCAGTTCGACCCCAATCCCGGGAACAACAGTGCGAGCGCAACCGTCACGCCGCTCCAGGCCGATCTTCAGCTCACAAAGACGGTGTCCAATCCGACCCCGAACGTAGGGAACACGGTGACTTTCACCGTCACCTTGAGCAATGCGGGACCGACCACGGCCACCAACGTCACCGTGCAGGACCTGCTTCCCGCCGGCTTGTCGTTCGTGAGCGCGACTCCGAGCCAGGGAAGCTACGTGAACGGTACGGGGGTTTGGTCGGTGGGAACGGTCACGACCGCCACCCCGCAAACACTGCAATTGCAGGCCACCGTGGTCGGCTCCAGTTCACAGACGAACACGGCCACGATCTCGCACAGCGATCAACTCGACCCCAATCCCGGGAACAACAGTGCGAGCGCAACCGTCACGCCAGTATCGACCGGCGCCGACCTGTCGATTAGCAAGACGGCTCCCGCAACCGTCATGCAGGGACAAGCCATTACCTACACCATCACGGTGAACAATGCCGGGCCCGGCGCGGCTGCTAACGTCACGGTGAACGACGTGCTGCCCGCCGGCGAGACGCTTGTGAGCGCGGCCCCGAGCCAGGGGACCTTCAGCGCGGGTGTGTGGACGGTTGGAACGGTCACGACCGGTACCCCGCAAACGCTGACGCTAGTGGCGACTGTAAACGCCGTCGCGGGTACGATCCTGACCAACACCGCGACGGTGACAAGCACCACAACCGACCCGAACCCCGCCAACAATACTTCGAGCGTGACGACGACGGTGGGCGCGCCCGCGGCGACGACGACGACACTGACGTCTTCGCTCAATCCCAGCATGTTCGGTCAATCCGTGACTCTCACGGCCACGGTTTCGGCGGGCACGGCAACGGGTAGTGTCACGTTCAGGGATGGAGCGACGGTGCTGGCAACGGTACCGTTGAGTGGGGCGGCGACGGCAGTCTTTACCACCTCGTCACTTGCTCTCGGCCCACATTCGATGACTGCGACTTACAATGGCAGCGCGAATTTCGCAGCCAGCACATCGAGCGTGCTGGTACAGAAGGTAGGTCAAGCAGCCACAGCGACGGCGCTTGCGTCCTCGCTCAACCCGAGTGAATTTGGCAAAGCGGTTACGTTCACCGCCACGGTAACCAGCAGCGCCGGCACGCCGGCTGGCACAGTAACGTTCAACGACGGTGGCGTTGCTATCGGCACCGCGGTTTTGGCTGCCGGCATTGCTTCCTTTACCACCTCGTCGCTCACGGTCGGGTCGCACGCAATCACGGCGAGTTACGTGGGAGCCGGAAATTTCGGTCCCAGTAGCTCGCCGACACTTACGCAGGCCGTCAACACGCCCGCGGACAGCCTCAAGCTGCGCGCGTTGCAGGTATTGGTGACGCCAACTGTGGCCCAGGTTTCGGGGCAGGCGATCTCCGGCGCTATCGACAGCGCAATTGGTGAGGCCTTCAATGGAGGCGGGGCCTTCATCGCACCCAGCGCCAGTGGTGTGCGGTTTAATTTCGCCGCCGATCCGGAGGCGCAGCCGGCGAATGCCGCTCTCCGGTTCAATGATCCTTTTACGAGCGCCAACGGGACCTTTGCGAGCAACGGGCGCGGATTGGGCTCTCAGTCCAGTTCGCCCGCCCGCCTCGATGACACGTTCAATGCGCTGGGCTACGCGGCGCCCGCCAAGGCACCGCCGCTCCGTGTCGCCGAGCCGAGAGAATGGCTGGGTTGGGCCGAAGTGCGTGGGGCGACGCTCGATCGCTGGGGCAACTTGTCGACGGTCCCCGGAGCAACCGTGCTTTACGGCAACCAGGTCAACCTGCTGGCCGGTCTGACCCGGAAATTTGCGCCTAATTTCCTGGTGGGCGTACTCGGCGGCTACGAGACCTTCGACTATCGTTCGGACGCTCTGTTGGGCCGGCTGAAAGGCGACGGCTGGACCGTTGGCTCCTATCTCGGCTGGAAGATTACGCAGGGCATCCGCTTCGACGCCGGGGTCGCATATTCTGGTATCGGGTACGACGGCACAGCAGGCACGGCCGCTGGTTCGTTCGCAGGCAACCGCTGGCTTGTCACAAGCGGGCTCACCGGCGCTTACAGTAATTTCGGTATCCAGATCGAGCCATCGGCGCGCGTCTATGCGTTGTGGGAACACGAGAATGCCTACACCGACACGCTCGGCACCCTGCAAACAGCGCGCGATTTCTCGACAGGCCGCGCCAGCGGTGGTGTCAAACTGGCCTATCCGCTGACGTGGTCCGCTACGACCATCCTAACGCCCTACGTCGGAGTCTACGGCGACTATTACTTCAACGGCGACAGCGCCGGGGCGCCGGCCCCGGGCGCAATCCCGTTTGTCATCCTTGATGGCTGGTCGGCGCGCGCCATTGGCGGCCTGACGGCGAAGTTTGACAACGGTGCGCAAATAGCTGTCGGCGGCGAGCGCAGCGGCATCGGTGGCAATTTCGGGCTCTGGACCTATCGCGCCCGCGCGTCATGGCCCTTCGTTGCGCAGTAGATCGCGCTCGTCAGGCCGCGGCGCGGCCAAGCTCGAGCGGTTGCTTGCGCTTGGATGGGAAGCTCAGCGCCACCGCGACGGCGGCGAGCCCGATCGCGAAGGAGCCGGCGTGCAGCCATGTGTATTGCTGGAAAGTGTCGAACACGAGCCCGCCGGCCCAGGGCCCGAGTGCCATGCCAAGGCTGGCAAAGGCCGACACCGCGCCGAACACCGTGCCCATGATGCGCGCCCCGAAGAACTCGCGAACCAGCACCGCATAGAGCGGCATCACCCCGCCATAAGCGAGGCCGAACACGACCGACAGCGCATAGAATTCGCCGAGCTGGGCCACCGCGAGATAGGTCGCGATGCACATCGCCTGTACGAACAGGCCGCCGACCAGCACGGGTTTTGCGCCCACGCGATCGGCAAGCGCGCCCAGCAGCAGGCGCCCGCCGAGCCCGGAGACGCCGGCGACGCTGTAGACCGTCACCGCCGTGAGCGGCGCGATGCCGCACACCATCGCATAGGACACCATGTGGAAGATCGGGCCGGAATGCGCTGCGCAGCAGGCGAAATGCGCCGCGGCGAGCGCGATGAACTGCGGCGTGCGCAGCGCCTGCGCCGCGGTCAGCTCTGTCTCTGGCGCCGCGTCCGCGGTTGCGGGGCCGGCTGTCCGTGGCGCCGGACGCACCAGGAAGCAGGCCGGGATCAGCAGCACCCACGCGGCGATGCCGATCACCAGCATCGCGGTGCGCCAGTCATAGGTCGAGATCAGCCAGCTTGCGGTCGGCGCGATCGTCACCGGCGACACGCCCATGCCGGCGGAGACCAGCGCCACCGCGAGGCTGCGGTTCTTCTCGATCCAGGCGCTCGCGAGCGCCATCATCGGTGCGTAGAAGCTGCCGGCGGCAATTCCGATCAGCACGCCGAAGAAAAGCTGAAACTGCCAAAGGCTTGTTGCCTGGCTCGCGGTCACGAGGCCGAGCCCCAGCAGAAGGCTTCCGGCGAGGACCACGATGCGGGTGCCAAAACGGTCCGACAGCGCGCCCCAGAAGAACGCGGCAAAGCCCATGCAGAGGAAATCGAACGTCGCCGCCGCCGACACGCCGGCGCGCGACCATCCCATCGATTCCGAGATCGGCTGCAGGAAGACCGCGAGCGAGAGCATCGTGCCGAAGCCGACACAGGTCATCAGCGCGCCCGCGGCGACGATCACCCAGCCATAGTCGAATCCCGGCGGCTTGCTCATGCGTTTCCTCGCGCTTTTGGTCTTGTTGACGGTGCGCGCAGGGATGGTGGCCTATCTGCCGGCAGAGGGCAAGGCTACCTGCTGTGCGCAGGAAGCGAACCCTGTCAGGCCGCCCCTTGCCGGCTTTTCAATCATTCTCAGGCACGCACGCGCCACAGCGTGAGCGCGAGCAAGAGATAGGCGGCGCAAGTCCACAGTGACTGCCAGTTGGCCGGCCCTTCGTTAATCCCTACGTAGATCGCCGCTGCCAAAAAAAACGTTGGCAAATATCGACTCCGCCAGAGGGCGGTTTTCTTTCTTGGTGGGATTGAGCAGCGTTATAGCTGCAAAGGGCACCGCCGCCATGGTGAGAGCCGCAAAAGGAAAATCAATAAAGCGCGGATCGAATATAAGGCCGAGTGCGGTCGCCGTGCCGATCACGATGGTTGTGATCCACACCAACCCGTGCATGATTGCCAGCGCGGATTCAGTCCGGTAGCCCTCCGGACCCAGCAATTCCAGAAAACTGGGCGTTGGGCGACCCGACATTAGGGCAATCGCGCCGATCACCGGCGAAGCGGTTGCCGCCAGCAGAAGTGGGCCCCACAGAAGCCAGCCGCCTGCTCCGTAACTTTCATAGAATAGTTTTTGGGCGGCCACCCCAAACAGGATTCCGGCTGTAGTTGCCGTTATTCCGACCGCAAGCCATGCGACCGGCCCGGGATCCCTGGGTTTGCGGCGTAGGGTCAGCCATGCCGCGCCGAATATTAGGGTCGCCAACGCCATTCCGCTGCACATTTGCAATTTCCAGAGCGGAAAATTGCTGATCGGGATGCCGGCCGGATATTTCAGCCTGCGCCGCACGGAATCGAACAGTCCCCAAGATCCGCCGACGGTGCCCTCGATCTCTCGCTTCCACGATTCATCATAGGCTTCAAACAGGTTGACGCGGAAATTTTCGCGCCGCGCAAGGTCGAGGATTTCCGAGACCACCCGGGCTTGGTTGACGCGCGACGGAAGCGCCGAGCCGCGCATCCGTCCCTCGCTTGGCCAACCTATTTCTCCGATCAGGATCTCCTTGCCCGGAAAGGCTGCCACTACCCGACGACGAATCGCGTCAACATGCGCGGCTGCAAATTCCGCTCGGACCGGATCATCTTCCCAATATGGCAGGATATGAATTGTGACGAAATCGACGGCGTCATAAAGTTCGCGATTGCTCAGCCAGAACTCCCAGACATCTGCATAAGTGACGGGAACGGTGACCTGCGTTTTGACCGAGCGAATCGTGGCGGCGAGATCGGAGGCTGTTATATCTTTCCGCAATAATGTCTCGTTGCCGACCACGAGCGCAATGACGGTTCCTGGATATTCCCTGGCGAGGCGTGTCGCAGTCGAGATCTGCGCCCGATTCTTTTCCTGATTCCTATCAAGAAAAATGCCCTGAATGACTTTCAGACCCACCTTGGCCGCAAGTCCCGGGATTTGGTCGAGACCAAGATCGGTCGCATAAGTGCGGATGCAGCCGGATATTTTCGCGAGCTGGGCGAGATCTTCCGCGATCTGTTCCCGCGACACCTCCGTCGCAGGTGAAAGTGAGGTCTGATGCCTGCGGAAGGGGGCGTACGATATGCATTGCACCTCGTCATTCGGATCGATCGGTGTGCGCACGAAGTTGGCTGGTATTCCCAACCAGCCCCACGTGGAGGCGATAATGCTCAGCGACATCAAAAGAAGTGTCAGCGGCGTGCGCATGGAAACCAGCTCCGTCCCGCTCGCTGGATTGGGCGGCACAGGCACGTCGAATGACCCTCTTGTCCGATGACAATGGACCATCGTGGTCACTTTCTCAGTTGCGCGATCTGGCGAGCGCGTCGCACTGCATCAAAGCGTGCCTGCAATGCGGCTAGAGTTTGGATGACTAAGAAAGGAAGAGGACCAAGAAATTGAAGCTCCTCGGCCGCCCCAACCGGTTTCAAAATCGCTTAAAACGCTTTCAGCTCCTTTGACTCAGGTCAATCCCGACGGCCTGCTCATGCTTTCCTCTGCGCTTTTGGTTTTGTTGATCGTGCGCGCGGATGGTGTCTGCCAGCGGAGGGCATGGCTGGCGGTTACGCGCGGAGTCTCGCCCGTTCGGCCGCGAGCGGCGTGGTGGCAGTCCATTTCGTGGTGAGGATCAAGATATTCGCGGGATCGTCATTCCGGGGCGCGCGACTTGTCCGCCGAAGCTCGAAGAGCGAAGGCGGAAGCGCGAACTATGATGCGCAATTGCGCATCTGAGAATTCATCGTGCAGCAAGCAAGGTGGAGAAATGGATTCCGGGCTCGCGCCAAGTGGCGCGCCCCGGAATGACGATTTGGGCTTAGCGACTCTCAGCGCGGCAATGAGGGTTTTCGAGCGGAACGTCTCCCCTGTGCCTCTTCGATCAATCGAGCGATGTCTCGCAGATGCGGCGGGCAGCGCGCTTCGTGCCTTTATCGAACGCCGGAATGATGGCTGCCGTCGCAGCCGCGGCTGCAAGTTTGGGTTGTGCCTCTACGGACTCAATGCGAGAGTTGGGTCTCGAACGCGGGACATGCAGGGTGTGAACGCGATGGGGCTCACTGCCATCGATCTCGGGCTTCGCGGCGCGACGAGCGGCGTGTTCCTGATGATCATCCTCGTGGTGCTGTTGCGTCGCGCGACCGGTCAGCAGGCGTTGCTGGGCATGGCCATGTCTGCCGGTGGCGTATTCTACGCCATCACAACTGCCCCGTTTTTTCCCAAGTCGTCTTGGTGGTGGGTCTTGCCGATCCTGTCCGCGCAACCCGCCGTCTTCTGGCTGTGGGCGCGCGCGGCGTTCGACGATGATTTCGTGCTCAGGCGGTGGCACGGCGCCCTCTGGCTGGCGATCGTTGCCGTCGGGTTTGCGATTACGCTGGGTTGGGCAAACTGGCCCGCCTTGGCCCTGGCCGGCGGCAAGGTCCTGTCGTCGGTGGCCGTAGTGCTGGCACTCGCGGCCGCGGTCCAGACGGTCAAGACCTGGCGTGCCGATCTGGTCGCGCGGCGCCGCCGGCTGCGGCTGGCGATGCTGGCGATCAATGTCGTGCTCATCGCGGCTGTCGCCGGCGCCGGCTTCGCCGCGATTCCGGTCGCAGTCCCCGGCGCGCCCGGCAGTCTCCCGACCGCTCTTGGGCTGTTCGTGGTGGCCATGCTCGCCGGCTTGGGCGCATTCGGCACACAGGCGGCCGTGGCCGTCAACGACGCCACGGCGGCGATCGCATCCGGCGAAGCTCGCGGGGCCGATCGTGCCGCCAGGGGAGGGATCGTCGTCGACCCGTTGCTGCTCCGGCGCCTCGACCATCTGATGACGGTAGAGCGCATCTACAGGCAGGAAGGTCTTTCGATCGGGACGCTCGCGGCACGGTTCGACGTCCCCGAGTACCGGCTCCGCCAGGCGATCAACGAGGGACTGGGCTATCGCAACTTCAATGCGTTCCTGAATCACTATCGCATCGAAGATGCAAAGCTGGCGCTGTCCGACCTGGTGCAGCGGGAGGTGCCGGTGCTGACCATCGCCATGGATGCCGGCTTCCAGTCGATCGGACCTTTCAATCGCGCCTTCAAGGCCGAAACCGGCATGACCCCGAGCGAATTCCGTCGCGAGGCCCTGACCTCGGCGCAAACGGCACCCGACGCCGATCGCGACCGCAAAATCGGCCAGCGGCGTCAAGAAATCGGCTAGCCGATTTCCGCATCGGGCGAGAGGCCCCTGACGTGATTGGGCAAACTGTCTGGCAGAAGATCCTCTCTAGCCAGCATGAGCCGTCCATGTCCCCTCTCGCCGCTGCCACCCCTGTATCGGAACGGTTGCACGCGCTCGATGCTGTCAGGGGTTTTGCCCTGCTGCTCGGCATTGTCCTGCACGCAATAATGTCATTCGTGCCTGTCCCGAGGCTCTGGTTCATCCAGGATACCCATCCGAGCGTGGCCCTGGGCCTGCTGTCATTCACCATTCACGTCTTTCGGATGACGACCTTCTTCCTGATGGCAGGGTTCTTCGCCCGCATGAGTTTTCATCGCCGCGGAGCCTGGGACTTTGTCAGGGACAGGCTGCAGAGGATCGGGCTGCCGCTCGTGATCGGCTGGCCGATCGTGTTCACGCCCATGGCACTGATCGTGATCTGGGCGTCCAGCTTGGCGAATGGCGGCCCGACCTCCGGCGCGCGCGGCTGGCCGCCGGCGCTGCCGAATTTCCCCCTCGTCCACCTCTGGTTTCTCTATGTGTTGCTCGAGCTCTATGTCGCCATGCTGCTGCTGCGCAGCGTCATCGCTTGGCTCGACGCGTCCGGCACTCTGCGAACGGTCCTTGACCGTCTCTTCGCATGGATCATGCGCAATCCTCTGGCTACCCCGGTTCTGGCGATTCCGATTGGCATTGCTTTCAGCCTCGACCAAAGATGGATCACTGCGATGGGGGTGAGGACGCCGGATCAATCACTTGTCACCAACGCGCAGGCCTGGATCGGCTTCGGCACGGCATTCGGCGTCGGCTGGCTCTTGCATCGGCAGATCGATCTGCTGCGGCTCCTCGAGCGACGCTGGTTTCCGCACCTCCTGCTCGCGGTTGGCCTGATCCTGATCAACTTCGTGCTTTCCGGTGTGACGTCGTCCGCGCCGGGTGCGCCAAGACTGCCACTCAGCTCCGCCACGCTCAGGCTTGTCTCCGCCATCCTGTATGCACCGGCGATCTGGATTTCGACCTTCGCGGTCCTCGGTCTCGCGCTCCGGTTCATGTCCGGTTTCAGTCCGACGTGGCGCTACCTCGCCGATGCGTCCTACTGGCTCTATCTGATCCACACGCCGATCGTGATGGCGTTGCAGGTCGCGGTATCGCAACTCGACTGGCCCGGGCCGATCAAGTTCGCAATCATCCTCGTCGTTGCATTGCCCCCGATGCTTGCGAGCTATCACCTGCTGGTGCGCTTCACCTTTGTCGGCGTGGTGTTGAATGGCCGCCGCGCGCCGCGCGAAACGGCGCCTGCCGCCGCGGTCACCGGCCCGGCTGTGCCATGATCGCATTCTGCGGGTGTTTTGCCCGACGAGTCAAACGGACTTCGCAAAAACGAAAAAGCGCAATGCCAACAAGGTGCCGGCTACTGTGCATGGGGTTGTTTTCGAGATTTTTTTGTTGCCCGGTCGCGAAAGGTTTAGGCCGGACCTGGTCTCGTCACGAAATTTGGGTTTCGCCGTCGTCGTCATGACCGGGCTTGACCCGGCCATCCAGGGCTTCCGCGCGGCACCAAGAACGTGGATGCCCGGGACCCGGCTCCGCCAAGGCTTCGCCGGGCTACCGGTGTTGGGCCGGCGAAGCTTCAGCGAAGACGGCAAGCCCCGGGCATGACGGCGGCTGAAGTATTCGTTAGGCGGCCTGAGCGGTCGCCTCAGCTATCCACCTTCAGCGCGGCAATAAAAGCTTCCTGCGGGATGTCGACCTTGCCGAACTGCCGCATCTTCTTCTTGCCTTCCTTCTGCTTCTCCAGAAGCTTGCGCTTGCGCGTGATGTCGCCACCGTAGCACTTCGCGGTGACGTCCTTGCGCAGTGCGCGGACCGTCTCACGCGCGATCACCTTGCCGCCGATCGCCGCCTGGATCGGGATCTGGAACATGTGCGGCGGGATCAGCTCCTTCATCTTCTCGACCATGGCGCGGCCGCGGCCCTCGGCGCGGGTGCGATGCACCAGCATGGAGAGCGCATCGACCGGCTCGGCATTGACCAGGATCTGCATCTTGACGAGATCAGCCGGCTTGTAGTCGGTGAGATGATAGTCGAACGAGGCGTAGCCCTTGGAGACTGACTTCAGGCGGTCGTAGAAGTCGAACACGACTTCGTTGAGCGGCAAATCGTATTTCACCATCGCGCGGGAGCCGACGTAGGTGAGCTCCTTCTGCGAGCCGCGGCGGTCCTGGCACAGCTTCAGCACGCTGCCGAGATATTCGTCGGGGGTGAGGATCGTCGCCTCGATCCAGGGCTCGTCGATCTCGGCGATCTTGACCACGTCGGGCATGTCGACGGGATTGTGGATCTCGATCTCCTGGCCGTCGGTGAGCTTCATCTTGTAGATGACGCTCGGCGCGGTCGCGATCAGGTTGAGATCGAATTCGCGCGACAGCCGCTCCTGGATGATCTCCAGGTGCAACAGGCCGAGGAAACCGCAGCGGAAGCCGAAGCCGAGCGCGGCCGAGGTCTCCATCTCGAAGGAGAAGCTGGCGTCGTTGAGGCGCAGCTTGCCCATCGCGGCGCGCAGCGTTTCGAAGTCATCGGCGTCGACCGGGAACAGGCCGCAGAACACGACCGGGATCGCCGGCTTGAAGCCGGGCAGCATGTCCGCGACCGGCTTCTTGTCGTCGGTGATGGTATCGCCGACGCGGGTGTCGGCGACTTCCTTGATCGCGGCGGTGATGAAGCCGATCTCACCGGGCCCGAGCTCGTCGACCTGCTGCATCTTCGGCGTGAAGAAGCCGACGCGCTCGACGTCGTAGGCCGCGCCGGTGCCCATCATGCGGACGCGCTGGCCCTTCTTCATGACGCCGTCGACGACACGGATCAGGACGACGACGCCGAGATAGACATCGTACCAGCTGTCGACCAGCAGCGCCTTCAGTGTGGCGTCGCGGTCGCCCTTCGGCGGCGGCAGGCGGGTGACGATCGCTTCGAGCACGTCGGGAACACCGAGGCCGGTCTTGGCCGAGATCATCACGGCTTCCGAGGCATCGATGCCGATGACGTCCTCGATCTGCTGCTTGATCTTCTCGGGCTCGGCGGCCGGAAGATCGACCTTGTTCAGGACCGGCACGATCTCGTGATTGTTGTCGAGCGCCTGGTAGACGTTGGCGAGCGTCTGCGCTTCGACGCCCTGGCTGGCGTCGACCACCAGCAGGGAACCCTCGCAGGCCGCCAGCGACCGCGAGACCTCGTAGGCGAAGTCGACATGGCCGGGCGTGTCCATCAGGTTGAAGATGTAGTCCTTGCCGTCCTTGGCGCGGTACGAGAGCCGGACCGTCTGCGCCTTGATCGTGATGCCGCGCTCGCGCTCGATGTCCATGGAATCGAGCACCTGCTCCTTGCCCGCCATTTCGCGGTCGGAGAGGCCGCCCGTCATCTGGATCAGGCGGTCGGCCAGCGTCGATTTGCCATGGTCGATATGGGCGACGATGGAGAAATTGCGGATGTTGGAAATGGGGACGGTCGTCATGGGCGCGGGATACCACTCACATCCCCGTGCGGCAACCATATTGCTGTATTTTCAGGGCCTTTCTTCACGCCAAGCTGATTCCAACAGGGCCGAAAACGCGCTACGCAAGCGCCCCATGTCGACCACTTCTCTTCCCGCCGCCAGGCCGCGTACGAAGACCCGGGTGAGCTACAACCGTTTCCGGGCCTGGCTGGTTGCCTGCGCGACCCGCCCCGAGGCCAGCCTCTGGCTGGTGATCCAGCTCGCCATCCTGCATGCGGTGCTCTGGACCTTCATCCTGATCAATCTCAAGGCAGCGCAGGACGTTCACATGGACGTCGCAGAAGCCTGGGGCTGGGGGCAGAAATTCCTGCTCGGCTATGGCAAGCACCCGCCGCTGTCGGGCTGGGTCGCCGGCCTCTGGTTCAAGGTGTTCCCGCCGACGGACTGGGCGACTTATGCGCTGGCGATGGCGACCGACAGCGTCGGCATGGTGATCTGCTGGCTGGTCGCGCTGCGCGTGGTGGACGCAAGGCGCGCGTTCCTGGTCGTGGTGATGATCGCGCTCTACCCGATCTTCAATTTCAAGGGCTTCAAGTACAACGCGGACCTGCTGCAGCTCGTCACGCTGCCGCTTCTGGTGCTCGCCTATCTCAACGCCTTCGAGAAGCGAAGCTGGCAGTCCGGCATCTGGCTCGGGCTTGCCGGCGCGCTGGCGCTGATGACCAAATACTGGGTGCTGACCATGATCGGCGCCATCGGCCTTGCCGCATTGATCCATCCGGAGCGGCTGAGATTCCTGTTGTCGCCGGCGCCGTGGATTGCGATCGCGACGCTCGTGGTGGCGATGATCCCGCACATCGTCTGGCTGGCGGACGTGCATTTCGTGCCGCTGACCTATGCCGGCGACACCTACAGCCTCGAGGACAGCGGCCAGGTGCATCAGCTCGTCGCCGGCTACGCCCTGCATAATTTTGCACTGCTGGCGCTGCCGGTGGCGCTGGCCGCGCTGGCGATGGCGCTGGTGCCGCAGTGGTTCACGCTGTTGCTGCATTCGCCCTTGCGCATCGTCACGCGCGCATGGGGGCGCGGCGTCAATCCGGGCGTCAACCTGTCGCGAGCGCTCAATGTCTGGATCATCCAGATCATCGTCGCGATCGGCCCGCCGCTCGGCGCGCTCGCCTTCAGCATCTACATGAAGACCGATTGGGGCATCTCGCTGTTCTTCCTGGTGCCGCTCGCGCTGGTCGCGATCCCTGCGCTACGGGTGCAGAGCGCAACCCTCTTCAACATCGCCGCGATCTGGCTCGTGCTCAGCGTGGCGACGCTTGCCGCCTCGCCCTGGATCGCCGCGCGCGAGATGGCGGCCAATGCCGGCAACACGGCGACCTATGGCGCGCGCTCGGATCTCGCGCGCGAGCTGACGCAGGCCTGGCGCCAGCGCTTCGGCTCGCGCTGGGCGATCGTCGCCGGCACCATGGAATCGATCCAGCCGCTGGTGTTCTACAGCCCCGATCATCCGGCCGCGCTCATGCCGATCGAAGCCTGGGATTCCGGGCTGACCTCGCGCGATGACGTCAAGAAGTATGGCTTCATCGGCGTGTTCGATCCGACCGACGGCCGCCTGCCGGCGTTCGAGAAATGGGTGTCCGAGACCGCGCCGAATGCCGAGCGCATGGTGATGACGACGCGCCGCTTCACCCACGGCAAGGCCGGCCCGTCGATGAGCTGGAACATCTACATCGCGCCGCCGGCGAAGTGATCGAGGCGCCGTAGGGTGGGCAAAGCGAAGCGTGCCCACCAAAACCTCTCACAGGAAAGAAAGATGGTCGGCACGGCGCGTCGCGCCTTTGCCCACCCTACGGCGCCTTCATGGGCGCAGCCGCCTAAGTGCCTTCCTCGTTGAACTTGCTCTCAACGAGCTCGGTGATCGCCGCGAGCGCGGCTTCGGCATCAGCGCCGGCGGCGGCGACGGTGATGGTCGTGCCGGGTCCCGCGGCGAGCATCATCAGGCCCATGATCGAGGTGCCGCCGACGGTCTCGCCGCCGCGCGTCACCCACACCTGCGCGTTGAAGCGCTCGACCGCCTGGACGAATTTCGCGGAGGCGCGGGCATGCAGGCCGCGCTTGTTGATGATCAGAAGCTCTTTGGAAATCGCTCCTGCGGGCACGCCCGTCCCGGCCTGGTTTCCGAGTGGCGCGTGCTCGCTCATTTGCCGGCGAGCACGCGGCTGGCGATGGTGACGTATTTGCGGCCTGCTTCCTGGGCCATCGCGATCGCGTCGGGCAGCGAACGCTCCTCGCGCACCTTGGCGAGCTTCACCAGCATGGGAAGGTTGATGCCCGCGAGCACTTCGACCTTGGGCCGGCTCATGCAGGAAATCGCAAGGTTGGACGGCGTGCCGCCGAACATGTCGGTGAGGATCGCAACGCCGTCGCCGGAATCGACGCGGTTAACCGCCTCGATGATGTCGCTTCGACAGAGATCGGAATCATCTTCGGCGCCGATCGTGATCGCTTCGATTTGCTTTTGTGGCCCCATGACATGTTCAAGCGCTGCCTTGAATTCGTCGGCAAGGCGCCCGTGGGTCACAAGTACTAGACCAATCATCGGAAAAACTCCTCGCGGGCGCTCTTGGTGCGCCGCACGAACGCGCCACTTTGACCATCCAGAGCCCCCGCGCAAGAGGGGATGTTGCGTATCTCCCTGAATCTAGACGGATGGATGAGGGGAGCTGCGCCGGTCTATCCGGTCGCGATAGTGAGGTTCATATGGTTACCATATCCCTTCAAACAATCGCCTCAAGAGTTAGCCGAAGATTAACTCTTGGTAGTGGTCAAGGCTGCGACAACCAAAGGGAGGGGCAAATAGCCTCGCCCCACCGGGATTCTCGGTATTTCGACACCGGAAATGCTTGTTTTCAGAGATTCGGCTGGCGGCAGCCGCTCAGCGTCCGCGGCGTCCAGATCGACCACGAGGCCGACTGTCGCATGCTCCACAAAGTCGCAGCGGCGGATTCCGAGCCCGCGGACTTCGATCAGGCCGGCCAGCATGGGGGCCGGGCGGACCTCAATTTCCTGGCCGACTGTCGCCAGATGGACACGGTCATCGCCGACCAGAACGGTCCTTTCGATCACGCCGGCGCGCCCCGCCATGATCAATTCGAAGGCAAGGCGCGACTTGCCGGAGCCCGAGGGCCCGCGGATCAGAACCGCCAGATGTCCGATCTTGACTGCGGAGGCGTGAACGCTGGGCCCGCCTTCGCTCATAGCGCCGGCAGCCTCACCACGAAGCGTGCGCCGGCAACCGTCGGCGCGCCGTCGGCATCCGCGGGACCGGGGCGGTTCTCGGCCCAGATACGTCCGCCATGGGCGTCGACGATCTGCTTGGAGATCGACAGGCCGAGGCCGGAGTTCTGGCCGAAGCCCTGATGCGGACGGTCGGTGTAGAAACGCTCGAAGATGCGCTCCAGCGCATCGTCGCGGATGCCGGGACCGTCATCGTCGACCACGATCTCGATCTCGGAACGCACGCGCCGGCAGGTGAGACGCACCTTGCTGCCGGGTTCGGAGAACGACTGCGCGTTGGAGAGCAGGTTGGCGACCACCTGCCCCAGCCGTGAATCGTGGCCGGTCACGGAGAACGTATCGGTCGGGCCGCGGCCCTCGAAGCGGGCCTCGACGGCGACGTCGTGGCCGAGCTTGGTCTCGTTCGCGACCGAGACCAGCGTGCCGAGCAGGCGACGGAGATCGACCGCGATCGCGTCCTGCCGCTGTAGCTCCGCATCGAGCCGGCTGGCGTCCGAGATGTCCGAGATCAGGCGGTCGAGCCGCTTGACGTCGTGCTCGATCACCTCGAGCAGGCGCGCGCGGCTGCTCTCGTTGCGCGCCAGCGGCAGCGTCTCGACGGCGGAGCGCAGCGAGGTCAGCGGGTTCTTCAATTCGTGCGCGACGTCGGCGGCGAACATCTCGATCGCCTCGATCCGGCTGTAGAGCGCGCTGGTCATGTCGCGCAGCGCCCCGGAAAGATGGCCGATCTCGTCGCGGCGGCGGGTGAAGTCGGGGATCTCGATGCGGGCCTTGATGCGGCGGCGGACGCGCTCGGCGCTGTCGGCGAGCCGGCGCACCGGGCCTGCGATCGTGCTCGCGAGCAGCAGCGACAGCATGATCATGACGGCGGCGGCGACACCGCCGACTTTCAGAATGGCGAGGCGCTCGGCGGTGACCATCTGGTCGATGTCGTCGCCCTGGGTGGACAGCATCAGCGCGCCGTGGATGGCACGCGAGCGCAGCACGGGGACCGCAACCGAGACGATCACCTCGCCGCGCGAATTGACCCGCACCATCGAGCGTTTCTGGCCCTGGAGCGCATCGCCCACTTCCGCATAGCCCTTGCCGTTCTCGCGCCCCAGCTCGCGATAGAGCGGCAGGTCGCCGCGGTTCAGCCAGGTGCGCACTGCGACCATGCCGCGCTCGACCAGGCCGGGTTTCTCCGACGGCGGCGGCAGCGGGAAGGCCAGTACGTTGTCGAGGTCGCGGCTATCGAGCAAGAGCGTGCCGTTGGGATCGAATATCCGGGCGCGGGTCTTGGTCGGCGAGATCAGCGTACGCAATACCGGCGCAACACGCTCCGGATTGATCGGGAAATCCAGCGAGTCGTCTGTCCCGCCATAGCTGTCGCCCAGTTTCAGATCGAGCAGCCGGTCAGGATCGACCGTGATCGCGTTGGTCTGCACCGTCGCCGACGCTCCGATTGCACCGGCGATGATCTCGGCCTGCACCAGCAGGCTCTGGGCGCGCGCGTCAATCAGGCCGGCGCGGAATTGCGACAGGTACAGGATGCTCGCGACCAGCGCGACGAGGCCGGCGAGGTTAAGCGAGACGATGCGGCGGGTCAGGCTGGAGAAGGACAGCGCGAAGAAGAATTGCCCGGCGCGCTTCAGCCAATTCAGCGGCCCCCAGCCCTGCGGAGCCGCCTTGTCCTCGGCGACGTGCTCCGGAACGCGGTCGGATGCGAAATCCCCGGCGCTCTGGTTCTCGTGAGGCTGCGTTCGGTCAAGCAATGCTTACGCCCGCGTTAGGACATCTCGTGCGAAGGGGGCCCCGCATCCTAGAGCATGATCCGGAAAAGTGTGCAGCGGCTTTCCGAAAAGATCATGCTCCAACAATAACCTAAAGCGCGATGATTGTTCATCCCAATCTCATCGCGCTTTAGAGCCATCGCGGTCCCGATGGAATCAGAACCGGCGATGCTCTCATCATTGAAGGCGCGTGCGCCTCAGGCTTCCTTGAAGCGGTAGCCGACGCCGTAGAGCGTCTCGATCATCTCGAACTCGTTGTCGACCACCTTGAACTTCTTGCGCAGTCGCTTGATGTGGCTGTCGATGGTGCGGTCGTCGACATAGACCTGATCGTCATAGGCGGCGTCCATCAGCGCATTGCGGCTCTTCACCACGCCGGGCCGGGTCGCCAGCGCCTGCAGGATCAGGAATTCGGTGACGGTCAGCGTCACCGGCTCGTTCTTCCAGGTGCAGGTATGTCGTTCCGGATCCATGCGCAGTAGGCCGCGATCGAGCGCCTTGGCGTCGTTCTCCTTCGGCGCGACGGTCGGATCCTTCGGCGCCGAGCGACGCAGCACGGCCTTGACGCGCTCGACCAGCAGGCGCTGCGAGAACGGTTTGCGGATGAAATCGTCGGCGCCCATCTTGAGGCCGAACAACTCATCGATCTCCTCGTCCTTGGAGGTCAGGAAGATCACCGGCAGGTCGGACTTCTGCCGCAGCCTGCGCAGCGTCTCCATGCCGTCCATGCGCGGCATCTTGATGTCGAGGATGGCGAGATCTGGTTGAGTGGTGCGGAAACCGTCAAGTGCGGAGGCGCCGTCGGTGTAGGTCATGATGCGGTAGCCTTCGGCTTCCAGCGCGATCGAGACGGATGTGAGAATGTTGCGGTCGTCGTCGACCAAAGCGATTGTGGGCATGAGCCTCTGCTTTCTGCTTTCCGTTTGGGTCGTGGCTTGAAAACGGCGAGCAATCCAGTGATGCGCCGCATACATGGGTCCCGAACTTGGGGTTCGAACTTTGTCACCGAGCAATGCAAGCTGGGCTGAAGTGTGACCAAGTTCCACGAAATACGGCGGATTCGCCGCATGTCGACCCATAACCAGATCCCCGTTTACCCGAAATAAGGCCTACCTTGCAACCACCCGAGCCGAGAAAGCCAATGCAACCGACCCCCGATTTCGACCCCGGAAAGCTTGCCAAATCGCTGCTGCGGCGATCGCGGCAGGGTGCGCTGGCAACCCTGATGGCCGGCAGCGGCGATCCCTATTGTTCCCTGGTCAATCTGGCGAGCCATCCGGATGGTTCGCCCATCCTGCTGATCTCGGGACTTGCCGTGCACACCAGGAATATCGTCGCCGATAGCCGGGTCTCCCTGATGCTGGATGAGCGTGCCGCCGGCGATCCGTTGGAGGGCGCCCGGATCATGCTGTCAGGCCGGGCCGAGCCGGCCGGCGCCGAAAAGGATCTGCTCCAGCGGCGGTATCTCAACGCCCATCTATCGGCAGAAGGCTTTGTATCATTTAAGGATTTCTCGTTCTTCCGGATTCGGCCCACGGGAACCCATCTGGTTGCGGGCTTCGGCCGGATCGTCGACCTCAAGCCCGAGCAATTCCTCACGGACCTTACCGGCGCCGATGATCTGCTCGCAGCGGAGGAGGGGGCGGTCGAGCACATGAATGCCGACCATCGCGAGGCCATGGCCCTCTATGCGACAAGGCTCCTCGGCGTAGCCGATGGTGACTGGCGCTGCACCGGCTGCGACCCCGAAGGCCTCGACATGCAGGACGGCCAGACTGCGCTGCGGCTGGATTTCCCGGAGCGGGTGACGAACGGTATGGCGCTGCGCAAGATGCTGGTCCGCCTTGCCGGCGAAGCGCGCGCGAAGACGGACTAGTTCCGACGAATTGAACGCTGCTGCCCATTGCGGCGACCCAAGACCGTAATGGTTCGAGGTCGCCAGCGAGAGGGTTCATGAAACGCCGTCATTTGACGCTGGTCGCGGCTTTGGCGCTCGCGGCGAGTGCCTCCCTGGTCACGGCAGCTCTTGCCCAGAAAGGCAATCTCGCCGCGCAGAGCGCCAGGATCGACGAGCTCAGCAAGGCCGGCAGATATTCGGAAGCGCTGCCTTTGGCACAGGCAATGGTCGCGAGCCTGGAGAAGAGCGACAACGGTCGCGAACTCGCCGCCGCCTTGAACAACCTCGGTCAGGTCTATGCCGGTCAAGGCCATGACGATCTGGCCGAGCCGCTCTACAAGCGTGCCATCGCGCTGATGGAAAAATCGCTCGGTCTCGAAACGCCGCTGATTGCGGCCGAGCTGACCAATCTCGCCGCGCTTTATCAGCGGCAGAGCCGCTTCGCCGAGGCCGAACCGTTGTTCAAGCGCGCGCTCGCCGTTCGCGAAAAGAGCCTGTCGCGCGAGCACCCCGATGTCGGCCAGGCTCTCAACAATCTGGCCACGCTCTATGTCAGGCAGGAGCGCCAAGGCGAAGCCGAGCCGCTGTTTCAGCGCGCGCTCGCGATCTACCAGAAGGTTGGCGGCCCCGAACATCCGGCAGTCGCCACGATTCTCAACAATATCGGCCAGCTCGATCGCGACCTCAATCGTGATGCGGATGCCGAGGCGCCGATCAAGCGCTCTCTCGCCATCCGCGAGAAAGTGCTGGGAGCGGATCATCCCGACGTCGCGCGCTCTCTCAACAATCTTGCCGGTCTCTACGAACACCAGCAGCGCTACGCCGATGCCGAGCCGCTTTATCGCCGCGCGCTTGTCATCCGCGAGCGGGCGCTCGGGCCGGATCATCCTGATGTCGCGACCTCGACCAGCAATCTCGCCTATTTTCTCTATGTGTCCGGACGAAACGCGGACGCGCTGCCGCTGGCGGAAAGGACACTCGCGACCAGTCGCGCGCAATTGCGCGTCGTGCTGCCGATTCTGTTTGCCGCGCGACAGCAATATCTGCTGCCCGATGAAAAGGCGCTGAACGAGGCGCTGGCCGCGATCCAGCGCGGCACGCAATCTTCCGCGGCATCGGCCGTGAACAAGCTCGCGGTGCGGTTAGCCGCTGGCAGCGACCGGCTCGCTGAGCTGGTGCGCCGGGACCAGGATCTCGCGGCCGAGTCCGAGGCGCTCGACAAGGCGATCATCACCGCGGTGTCCAAGCAGTCCGCCCAGCGTGACGTCGCAGCCGAGCAGCGCGGCCGCGCGCGGATCGCGACGATCGCGAACGAGCGCGCCGGCTTGCAGAAGACGTTCGCTGTCGAGTTCCCCGACTACGCCTCGCTCTCCAATCCGCTGCCCCTGACGGTGAAGGACATCCAGCCGCTGCTGTCGGTCGACGAGGCGATGGTGCTTTATTCCGTCGTCGACAAGCAGAGCTATGTCATCGCGATCACGCGCGATGGCATCGACTGGAGGGCGATTCCGCTCGGTGCGGATGCGCTGGCGCAGAAGGTAGGCGCATTTCGCAAGGGCCTCGATGTCGGCAAGGCGCGCGATGCCTCCGGCAAATCCGGATTGTTCGATCTTGCGCTCGCCAACGAACTTTATGTCGCGCTGCTCGGCCCGGTCGAGGCGCTGACCAAGGACAAGCACAGCCTGCTGGTGGTGCCATCGGCGGCGCTGACCGCATTGCCGTTTCATCTGCTCGTCACGGAGACGCCGCAAGCTGCGATCCCGGACACGCTCGAAGGCTATCGCAGCGCCGCCTGGCTGTTGCGGCGTCAGGCCGTGTCGGTGCTGCCCTCGGTGGTCAGCCTGAAATCGCTGCGCGCCTTCGCGGGCAAGGACCAGGGCGTCAAGCCGATGACCGGGTTTGGCGACCCCGTATTCAACCCTGCCCTGGAAGGGCCGGCCGATCGTCGCGCTGCAAGCGGGAAGGTCGTGGCGCGCAACGTCGCGACAATTGCCTATACCGACTTCTGGCGCGGCGCCGGCGTTGATCGCGCGCGGCTTGCGCAGGCGCTGCCGCAACTACCGGATACTGCGGACGAGCTGAACGCCGTGGCCAGGGATGTCGGCGCGGCCGAGGCGGACATTCATCTTGGCCGCGATGCCAGCGAAACGACGCTCAAGCGTGCAGCGCTTGCTCAATATGGCATCGTTTACTTTGCCACCCACGGCCTCGTTGCCGGCGACGTCAAGGGACTGGGGGAGCCCTCGCTTGCGCTCTCGATTCCCGATCAGCCCTCGGAGCTTGACGATGGTCTTCTGACCGCGAGCGAAGTTGCCCAGCTCAAGCTCAATGCGGATTGGGTCGTACTGTCGGCCTGCAACACCATCGCCGGCGACAAGCCCGGCGCGGAAGCGCTGTCGGGATTGGCGCGCTCGTTCTTCTATGCCGGCGCCCGCGCGCTCCTGGTCTCGCATTGGGCAGTGGATTCGGAAGCTGCCACCCGCTTGACCACGTCGACTTTCGAGCTGCTGAAAAACGAACCAAAAATCGGGCGTGCCGAAGCCTTGCGCCGCGCCATGCTAACGTATGTTGATGACACCTCGTCGCCGCGCAACGCTTACCCTGCGATGTGGGGGCCCTTCGCGCTCATCGGCGAAGGTGAGGTAAGATAAGCCCGCCTCGACAATTGTGCGTCGCAATAACCTTTGATAATGCGCGAATTGCGCGTTTGGTTGCGCGATCATTCGTGATTTTTTGATGCGCCTGCTCAGAGCTGCCATGCGCGATGTTTGGCGCGGTCCTTGAATAAACCAAATCCTGCGGGATCAGCTTGGCAACGCCAGCGTTCATGATTATTAGGTCGTCCAGCCGAGGCTGGCTGGCCTATAATTCACGGTGACCGCGATGGCGCCAAAACTTGGCCGCGCTATGTGTCGCGGGTTCTAGGAGGATTTTTTCGTGCAAGAGACGGGCGTGCGTAACGGTGCCTTCGGCGCCGACAAATTCGGCTTAAAGAATCTCAAACAGGTTCACTGGAACCTCGGCGCGCCACAACTGTACCAGTACTCGCTCTCCGCAGGCGAGGCGGTGCTCTCCGCCGACGGCGCGCTCTGCGCCGACACCGGCGAGTTCACCGGCCGCAGCCCGAAGGACAAGTTCACGGTGCGTGACGCGACCACCGACAAGAAGATGTGGTGGGCCGGCAATCAGTCGATCACCGCGGAGCAGTTCGAGGCGCTCTATCAGGACTTCCTCAAGCACGCCGAAGGCAAGACGCTGTTCGCGCAGGATCTCTATGGCGGCGCCGATCCGGCCTACCGGATCAAGACGCGCGTCTTCACCGAGCTCGCCTGGCACTCGCTCTTCATCCGCACGCTCCTGATCCGCCCCGAGGCGGTCGAGCTTGCGACCTTCACGCCGGAGCTCACCATCATCGACATGCCGAGCTTCCGCGCTGATCCGAAGCGTCATGGCGTGCGCTCGGAGAACGTCGTTGCCATCGATTTCACCCGCAAGATCGTCCTGATCGGTGGCTCCTACTATGCCGGCGAGATGAAGAAGTCGGTCTTCACCACGCTGAACTACTATCTGCCCGAGCGTGGCGTGATGCCGATGCACTGCTCGGCCAATGTCGGTGCCAACGACGACGCTGCGATCTTCTTCGGCCTGTCCGGCACCGGCAAGACCACGCTGTCGGCCGATCCCAACCGTACGCTGATCGGCGACGACGAGCACGGCTGGGGCCCGAACGGCGTGTTCAACTTCGAAGGCGGCTGCTACGCCAAGTGCATCAAGCTGTCGCAGGAAGCCGAGCCCCAGATTTATGCCGCCTCGACGCGCTTCGGCGCGGTGCTCGAGAACTGCGTGCTCGACGAAGACACCCGCGTCGTCGATTTCGACGATGGCTCCAAGACCGAGAACACCCGTTCGGCCTATCCGCTCGACTTCATCCCGAACGCTTCGCGCACCGGCCGCGCGCCGCAGCCGAAGAACGTGGTGATGCTCGCCGCCGACGCCTTCGGCGTGCTGCCGCCGATCGCAAAGCTCTCGCCGCCGCAGGCGATGTATCACTTCCTCTCCGGCTACACCGCCAAGGTTGCGGGCACCGAGCGCGGTCTCGGCAACGAGCCGCAGCCGGAATTCTCGACCTGCTTCGGCTCGCCCTTCCTGCCGCTCGACCCCAGCGTCTATGGCAACATGCTGCGCGACCTGATCGCCAAGCACGGTGTCGACTGCTGGCTGGTCAACACGGGATGGACCGGCGGCAAGTACGGCGTCGGCTCGCGCATGCCGATCAAGGTGACGCGCGCGCTGCTCACCGCCGCGCTCGACGGTTCCTTGCGCAACGTCGAATTCCGCACCGACAAATATTTCGGCTTCGCGGTCCCGACCGCGCTGCCGGGCGTGCCGAGCGAGATCCTCAATCCGGTCAACACCTGGAAGGACAAGGACGAGTTCGACAAGACTGCCCGCGCTCTGGTCGGCATGTTCCAGAAGAACTTCGCCAAGTTCGAGGCCCAGGTCGACGCCGAAGTGCGCGCCGCCGCGCCGGACGTGAAGCTCGCGGCGGAGTAACGTCGTACCGTTTGAAAATACGAAAGGGCGGCCGTGAGGCCGCCCTTTTACATTCGGCACTATCCCTCCGCTGTCATTGCGAGCCTGCGGAAGCAGCTACGCCTTGAAATACGCGATTTGCGTCGTGGTCGCGAGCAGGCGGCCGTTTGGCGACCACAGCTCGGCGTTCTGGTCGGCGTAACTCTTGTGCATGATCTTCGAATCGGCAGTCGCCAGCACGCGGGTGATGTCCTCGGCTGCGAGCTCCTCGCTATCCGCGTGGAAATAGGTCGTCAGCGACACCGTGCCGAACGGCACCAGCGCGCGCCGGGCGTGAAAGATGCGGCCGAAGAAGGCGTCCGACATCGACATCAGCGACAGCATGTCGAGCTTGCGCGGCGCGCGGTCGCTGATCCAGAGCTTTGAGTAAGTGCTGGCCAACTCCTCCTGCGGCGGCCCCAACCGCATCTCGCCCTCGACGAAGCGGAATTCATACTGGTTGGCCCAGGACGCCTGGATCTTCGGGAATGGCAGCGTCTGCTCGAACGGCTTTGTGTCCGGACATGTCACCACCCTGTGCTCCCAGGACGGGCGGCGCTCGGCGAACACGGCGGTGGCGAGCGTCGCGACCTCGCTGCCGCCTTGCGACAGTTCGACGCTCCAGTGCTGGCTGGAGCGGTTGGCCTTCACCAGCCGCACGTCGAGATCGAACGGCCCCTTCGCGATCGGCGCGCAATAATTGACGGTCAGTGCCAGCGGATCGCCGGCGCGCTGCGGATGGTCGATCAGCGCGCGCAGGATGGTCGCGGCCGTGGCGCCGCCGAACGGACCGACAAAGGCCCAGTAATCGTCGCTGGTGTGCCCCTGCCAGCTGCTGTCACCGGCGGTGATGCGGGTGGCGTCGTCGAAGGGATGCGGAAGCTTGGCGTGCATTGTTGGTCCTCGATACCGACTCCATCGTCATTGCGAGCGTAGCGAAGCAATCCAGACTGCCTCCGCGGAAGATTCTGGATTGCTTCGCTGCGCTCGCAATGACGGTGTTTGACGTCAGGGCGTCTGTATCACTGACACCGACTGGGGATGATGACAATCATATCATCATCGTTCCCGCGAGATGCAATAACCTCGCAAGTAAAGTCGATTTCACGCTGCGGAAAATCAGCCGGTCGCGCCGCGCTGGTCCTCCGCCTCCTGGAAGGAGGGCATCATCGGATTCACCGGCACGTTCCAGATCTCCTCGGCATATTCGCGGATGGTGCGGTCGGAGGAGAACCACGCCATGCGCGCGACATTGAGGATGGACGCGCGCGTCCAGGCTGGCGCGACCTGCCAGCGTGCATCGATCGCGCGCTGCGCCCCGTAATACGAATCGAAATCGGCGCTGACCATGTAGTGGTCGAGATAGCGCAGCGCGTGCGCGATGGATTCGAAGCGGCCGGGATCGCCGGGCGAGAACTCGCCGGCGCCGATCGCATTGATGGCGCGCTGCAGCTTCGGCGAATTGCGGATCACGTCGGAGGCATCCAGCCCCTGCTTGCGGCGGATCATCACGTCGCCGGCCTCCATGCCGAAGATCGCAATGTTCTCTGCGCCGACATGGTCACGGATCTCGATGTTGGCGCCGTCGAGCGTGCCGATGGTGATGGCGCCATTGAGCGCCAGCTTCATGTTGCCGGTGCCGGAAGCTTCCATGCCGGCGGTCGAGATCTGCTCGGAGAGGTCGGCCGCTGGAATGATCACCTCCGCAAGGCTGACATTGTAGTCCGGCAGGAAGACGACCTTCAGCCTGCCGCCGATCGAAGGATCGTTGTTGACGACCTCGGCGACGTCGTTGATCAGCTTGATGATCAGCTTGGCGTAGCGATAGCTCGCCGCCGCCTTGCCGGCAAAGATCTTCACCCGCGGCACCCAGTTGCCGTTGGGATCGTCCTTGATCGATTGGTACAGCGCGACCGTCTCGATGACGTTGAGGAGCTGGCGCTTGTACTCGTGGATGCGCTTGATCTGCACGTCGAACAGCGCGCTCGGGTCGACCTGGATGCCGAGCCGTTCGCCGATCAGGCGCGCGAGCGCGATCTTGTTGTGATGCTTGACGCTGCGGAACTTCTTCTGGAATTCGACGTCGCTGGCGCGGGCCTCGATCAGGCTGAGCTGGGTCGGATCGTCGAGCACGGCATCGCCGCAGGTCTCGCGCAACAAATCGGTCAGCTTCGGGTTCGCCAGCATCAGCCAGCGGCGGAAGGTGATGCCGTTGGTCTTGTTGGTGATGCGGCCGGGATAGAGATGGTTGAGATCGTGGAAGACGGTCTCGCGCATCAGGTCCGAATGCATCGCCGAGACGCCGTTGATGCGGTGCGAGCCGACGAAGGCGAGCTGGCCCATGCGCACGCGGCGGCCGCTCTTCTCGTCGATCAGCGAGACCGAGGCGCGGAAGTCGATGTCGCCCGGGCAGCGCGATTCGGCGAGGGCGAGATGCTGCACGTTGATGCGGTAGATGATCTCGAGATGCCGCGGCAACAGTCGCTCGAACAGCTCGACCGGCCAGCTCTCGAGCGCCTCGGGCAGCAGCGTGTGATTGGTGTAGGAGAGGGTGGCGACCGTGATCTTCCAGGCCTCGTCCCAGCGGAAATTGTGCAGGTCGACGAGGATCCGCATCAGCTCGGTGACGGCGAGGCTCGGATGGGTGTCGTTGAGCTGCACCGCGACCTTGGCCGACAGGCTGCGCAGCTGGCCGTCGGATGCAAGATGCCGCTTCACGAGATCCTGGAGCGAGGCGGAGACGAAGAAATATTCCTGTCGCAGCCGAAGCTCGCGGCCGGCCGGGCTCTCGTCGTTCGGATAGAGGAATTTGCAGATCGCTTCCGCGCGCGCCTGCTCGGCGCTGGCGCTGACATAGTCGCCATTGTTGAAGGCGTCGAGTTTCAGCGGATCGGGCGAGCGCGCCGACCACAGGCGGAGCGCATTGACGTGCTGGCCGCGCCAGCCGACGATCGGCGTGTCATAGGCGATCGCCTGCACGATCTCACCCGGATGCCAGATCGCGCGGTCGCGGCCCTTGTCGTCGACATGTTCGACGCCGCCTCCGAAATGAATGTCGTAGATCACCTCGGGCCGCTGCAATTCCCAGGGATTGCCGAAGCCCAGCCATTCGTCCGGATATTCCTGCTGCCAGCCCTGATTGATGATCTGGCGGAACAGGCCGTAGTCGTAGCGGATGCCGTAGCCGATCGCGGGGATCGACAGCGTCGCCATGCTCTCCATGAAGCAGGCGGCAAGCCGCCCCAGGCCGCCATTACCGAGCGCCGCGTCCGGCTCGCATTTGCGCAGCTCGGACAGCGAGACGCCGAGATCGCCGAGCGCGACCTCGAAGATCTTCAGCAGCCCCATATTGTTCAGCGCGTCGGTGAAGAGACGGCCGATCAGGAATTCGAGCGAGAGATAATAGACGCGCTTGCGCCCCGCATCGTAGCTGCGCTTCTCGGCGCTGAGCCAGCGATGCACGATGCGGTCCCGCAGCGCGAGCGCGGCGGCCTGATACCAGTCGTGCCTGGTCGCCATGCCGGCGTCCTTGCCGATGGCAAGGCGCAGCTTCGCCAGGATCGTGCCCTTGATCTCAGCCAGCGCGAGTTCGTCGATCGGCTGCCCGGGGGCGGGAAAACTGGGCTGGGACGATGAATCTTGCAAAGCCGTCACTTCCTGGTCGCGAGAACACTACTCACCCTACGCGCCTTGCAGCTGCGCCGGAACTGTTGCCGGTGCGGCCGTGCACTGCGCTGGTGCAAATTTATGCAAGGAACGGGCCGGTTTGGGAACCCGGACGAGCACGGAGAAACCTGAATTCGCCGCCAGAATGGCGGCAGATTCAGCCATCAGTGTGGAGGAGAGGCCCCATGAGACTGCTGATCGAGATCGCTGCAGCTGCTCTGCTCGTCGTTTGCATCTCCGCCTCCAGCGCTGCGTTTGCCGCAGGCAAATCCGACCGCAGCGCCGACGGTTTGAGCTGCGGCTTCACTCTCCCGCTAAATGCGTCGACCGCGGCGCGCTGCGCCGCCATCAAGCGCCAATGCGGCGGCAAGTTCTACGCCAATGCGTGCGGGGACAGGCTGGTGTCGGCGGCGAATTAAGGGGCGCGTCGCCGGAACTCATCGCCTTGTCCCGGCCATCCCGCGAGCTCACGCCGCCTTCGCTTGCACCGCATCGCAAAACTCCGCGAGGCGATCCGCAAGCCGCAGCGTTGCCGGGCTCGCCTCCGGCGAGGCCATCAGCGCCATCTCGGTCCGGTTGATCGGCGCAAAGCCGTCCTTCGCGGTCAGCACGCGATGGTCGGACTGGATCGACATCTCCGACAGGATGCTCAAGCCCATGCCGGCGGCGACCGCAGCCTGGATGCCGGCGAGGCTCGATGACGAATAGGCCATGTGCCAGGCCCGGCCGGCGCTTTCCAGCGCGTGGATGGCGCCGGCGCGATAGAGGCAGCCGGGCGGAAAGCCGATCAGCGGCACCGACGACGCGTTGACATCGATCGGATGGCTCTTGCTGGTGACCCAGTGCACCCGCTCGGGCCACACCGCGATCGCGGCCTTCGCGCCGGCCTCGCGCTTGAATAGCGCAAGGTCGAGCTCACCGCGTTCGAGGTCGCGGGACAGGTTCTTGCTCTGGTCGGCGCGCACATCCAGCCGCAGCGCCGGATGCGAGCGCGAGAACGCACCCAGCAGCTTTGTCAGCCGGTACGCCGCAAAATCTTCGGGGATGCCGAGCCGGATCGCGCCTTCGCTGTCGGGCTCGCGCAACACGTCGCGCGCCTCCTCGGCGAGCGAGAGCAGCCGCCGCGCATAGGACAGCAGCCGTTCGCCGGCCTCGGTCGGGCGCACGTATTTGCCGTCACGGTGCAGCAGCACCTGCCCGACGTCTTCCTCAAGCCGCTTGATCTGCTGACTAACGGTCGATTGCGTGCGGTGAACGCGCTCGCCGGCGCGGGTGAAGCCGCCGGCCTCGACCACCGAGACGAAGCTGCGTAGGAGCTCCAGATCGAGCATGGACGCCTCCATTCGAAAATCCACTGGATGGCAGTTAATCATTTAATTTCCAAATGACAAGCCGCGTCCCTAGATCGAGGGCTCAGAAGAATGCCCCCAAGGGAAACTGCAAGAGAAACTGCATGTCGCTCGCCACCTCGCTTCCCGCTCCCCGCAGCCGATTCAACACGCTGCCGCTCGCGATCGGACTGTTTTGCCTGCTCTGGAGCTACGCCTTCGTCGCCGGCAAGATCGGCGTCACCCATTGCCCGCCGCTGATCCTGCTCGCCGCGCGCTTCTCGCTCGCCGGCATTTTGATCCTCGGCGCCACGTCGATCCGCGGCGACTGGTCCCTGTCGTGGTGCGATGTCGCGATCTTCGCGGTGCTCGGCATCGCCAACAACGCGCTCTATCTCGGGCTCGGCTACACCGGCCTGCAATCGGTCTCCGCCGGCCTCGGCGGCCTGATCGTCTCGGCAAATCCGGTGTTCACCGCCGCGCTCGCGGCGCTCCTGCTCGGCGAAGGCATGACCTGGTGCAAGGCGAGCGGCCTCTTGCTCGGAATCATCGGCGTGACGCTGATCGTCTGGCATCGACTCTCAGTCGGCACTGACTCCTTGCACGGCATCATCTTCACGCTGGCCTCGCTGGCCTCGATCGTTGCAGGCACGATCCTGTTCAAGCTGCTCGCGCCGAAGGGAAGCCTGTGGATCGGCAACGGCGTGCAGAACCTCGCTGCCGGCTTCGCGCTGACTCCGGTCGCGCTGACCTTCGCCGATGTCCATGCAATCGACTTCACCCCGAGCCTGATTGGCGCCTTCGCGTTCCTCGTGCTCGGCGGCTCGATCCTCGCCTACTGGCTCTGGTTTCATCTCCTGAAAGTGTGTGGCGCCACTGCCGCCAGCGCCTATCATTTCCTGATGCCGCCGCTCGGCATGCTGTTCGCTTACATCGTGCTCGGCGAACACGTCGAGGCCCGCGATCTGCTCGGGATCATTCCGGTGGCGCTCGGCATTTACCTGGTGACGCGCCCCGCAAAGCCCGTCTCGTAGAGGAGTTCCCTCATGCCCGTTTCCATCACCCTGATCGGGGGCCCGACCGCGCTGATCGAGATCGATGGCTTCCGCCTGCTCACCGATCCGACTTTCGATGCGCCCGGCGCCTACCAGCTGCCGCATGTGAGGCTGGAGAAGACCATCGGCCCCGCGATGAAGGCCGACGCGATCGGCCCGGTCGATGCGGTCCTGCTCAGCCACGACCAGCATTCGGACAATCTCGATAATTCCGGCCGCGAGTTCCTGCGCAAAGTGAAGCGCGTGCTGACGACCGAGGCGGGCGCCAAACGCCTCGGCGGCCATGTCGAAGGCCTCGCGCCGTGGGATACTGCGCATCTGAAGGATGGCGACGGCAATTCGCTGACGATCACCGCAACGCCGGCGCGTCACGGCCCGGCCGGCATCGAGCCGCTGTCCGGTGATGTCATCGGCTTCGTGGTGTCATCGAGCCGGAAGGACACGCGAGCGGTCTATATCAGCGGCGACACCACCTGGTTCGACGGCGTCGCCGAGGTCGCGCGCCGCTTCAAATGCGGCGTGGTGCTGCCCTTCGCGGGCGCGGCGCAAACGCGCGGGCCGTTTCATCTCACCATGGACACCAACGACACCGTCGAGACCGCGCGCGCCTTTCCCGATGCGATGATCGTGCCCCTGCATACCGAAGGCTGGGCCCATTTCCGCCAGAACGGCGAGGATCTGCGCAAGACCTTCGACGTGCTCGGCCTCGGGACGCGCCTGCGCCTGCTGGAGCCGGGCGTGCCGACGGTGATCGAGGCGCCGTGAGGTCGACCGTCATTCCGGGGCGACGCGAAGCGTCGAGCCCGGAATCCATCGTGCCACCAACTCCGCTGATCAATGGATTCCGGGCTCGCGCTTCGCGCGCCCCGGAATGACAACGCCTCTCAGTCCTTCCGGAACACGATCGACGCCATCCAGCCCGTCATCAGCGCCATTGCCGCGGTGACGAGGCCGTAGATGAGTCCGTGCTGTCGCGCCGCGGTGGCGACGAACTGCTCGAAGCCGACCTTGACGATCTCGAACGCGGTCTCGGTCTTGGTGATCAACGCGCCGTCGGCGAACAATTTGATCTCGATCTCATACGTCCCGATCGGCACCTCCGCCGGCAATGGAATGCCGGTCCGGAACAGCGTCGGCGTCAGGAACGTCACCGCGCTCGCATCCTCGCGATAGAGCCCGTGCTGGGTGCGCAGGCGGATGAAGGCGGAGCGGAACGGGTCGTTCGGCACCACGTCGGCATAGTCGCCGCTGACGCGCTGGGTCAGCAGCACGTTGTTCAGCCCGATCTGCTGCCGGCGCGCGATCTCGGGCGAGGTGATCAGGTCGAACGGGCGGTTGGCGAACAGCGCCAGATAGCTCGGCACCTGCAGGAACTGCCGGTAGTCGGTGTTGATCCAGATGCCGAAGGTGCGCTCCTTGCGCCGCGTCACCATGTCGGCGCGCGGGCCCATCACGGTGACGACGAGATCGTAAGTCCTGCGATCCGCGGGCGTGGTGGCGTCCTTCTCCACCGAGCCGAACAGCACCAGCTCTTCGCCGGAATAGTTCGGCGTCACCGTGACACGGTGGTTGGAGACCGACACGATCAGCCGCTCGGCGCGCGCGGCTGAGGCGAGCAGCAGGAGAAGAAGGGCTGCGAGGAGTGCGCGAATCATCCACTCACCCCCAGCTCGCGGATGGTGAAGAGGTCCTCGGGCCGGATCACCAGCTCGACCGCGAAGCGGACGCCGACCGAGAGGATCAAGAGGCCGAGCAGCAGCCGCAGCTGCTCGCCGCGGATCTTCTGGCCGGCCCGTGCGCCGAACTGCGCGCCGGTAACGCCGCCGACCATCAGAATCAACGCCAGCACGGCGTCCACCAGGTGATTGGTCACCGCGTGCAGCATAGTCGCGAACAGCATGGTGACGAGGGTGAGCACCATCGAGGTCCCGATCACCGTGGAGGTCGGCACCCGCAACAGATAGATCATGATCGGCACCAGGATGAAGCCGCCTCCGATACCCATGACGGCGCCGATGAAGCCGATCACGATGCCGACGATCACCACGGGGATGACCGAGAGGTAGATCTTCGAGCGCTTGAACCGCATCTTCAGCGGCAGGCCATGGATCCAGTTGTGGGTGCGTCGCGGCGGCACCGCACCGCGCCGGGTCCGCATCAGGGCGCGCAGGCCCTCGGAGAACATCAGGCTGCCGACGGTGGTGAGCAGCACGACGTAGGACAGCGCGATCATCAGGTCGAGCTGGCCGAGTGCGCGGAGCTGCGTGAAGGTCCATACCCCGAGCGCCGTGCCGGTCACGCCGCCGCATAGCAGCACGCCTGCCAGCGCCGGGTCCATCGCGCGCCGCCGCCAATAAGACAATGCGCCGGAAAAGGAGGAGGCCGCGATGTGGCTCGCGACGGAGGCAACCGCGACCGCCGGCGTGATGCCGATGAAGATCAGGAGCGGCGTCATCAGGAAGCCGCCGCCGATCCCGAACATGCCGGAGACGAAGCCGACCGCCGCGCCCATCGCCAGCACCAGGAAGACGTTGACCGGAAGATCGGCGATCGGGAGATAGAGCTGCATTGAACCACGTGCCAGCGAGACGGATCGATTGCCGCGCCCCTCAATAGCCGATGTGCGCAAAATGTGCGAGCCGACCCCGAAGCATCGGGATATTGCGCCACGCCTTGGCTAGTGCTCCTCACCCTGAGGACCTGCGCAGCAGGCGTCTCGAAGGGCGAGGCCCGGATCGGTAGTCGGGCCTTCATGGTTCGAGACGCGCGGCTAGGGCGCGCTCCTCACCATGAGGGGCGGGAGTGAGCCTCTAATGCGCGGCCGAGGCAGAGCGCTTGGCCACAACAGGTTTCGGCGCGGGCTTGGCGCTTGCCTGTGGCGCGCTGTCCCAGCCGCCGGCGGGCGCCGTGACATTGACGGCGTCGTCAGGTTGCGGTTCGGCGCTGAAGGTCTGGATCGCGAGCTTGGCGGCGGCGAGCGACTGCGGATCGAGGCGCTTGGCGATGTCATCGCGCTTGCCGGCCGCATCCGCATCGCCCTGGGCAGCAGCTAAGCTGAACCATTTGTAGGACTCGGCGAGGTTCTGTTCGACGCCGATGCCGCGGGCATAGAGGATGCCGAGATTGAACTGGCTGTCGGCGACGCCGCGGTCGGCGGCCTTGCGGAACCACTGCGCCGCGCTCGTGTAGTTGGCGCCGCGTCCGCCGCCGTCGGCGTCGAGCACCGCCAGATTGTGCATCGCCTTGGCGTTGCCGCGCTCGGCGGCCTGCGTGTAGTAGCGGCGGGCGATGTCGGCGTCCCTCTTCACGCCGAGGCCCTTCTCATAGAGCGTGCCGAGGCGGAAGGTCGCGGGCACCACGCCGGCCTGCGCCGCGCGGTCATACCACTTCGCTGCTTCGTCGTAATTCGCTGCGATGCCCTTGCCCTCGGCGAAGCGCACGCCGATCTCGTAGGCCGCGGTCGCATCGCCCTTCATCGCGGCGGTGCGCAGCACCGGTCCGCCGATTCCGTCAGGCAGCTTTTCGCTCGGCGGCACCTGCACGAGGCTGAGCTTGGCGCGGCTCGTGCCTGACAGCGCGCCGGTGACGTCGCTGCTCGCCGTCGGCGGCGGTGGCGCCGCTGCGGGGGCGGGCGGAATTTCGACTGAAGCCGCGCTGCCTGAGTTGGCCAGGGGAGGGGACATGGGAGCGGCCACGGGAGCCGACATGGGAGCCGACATGGGAGCCGGCACGGCATTGTTCTGCGACTGCCGGCCGATCGGCGTCGGCGAGGTCATCGACGGTGTGACCTGCTCGGGCGCGGCGGGCTTGCTCTCGACCGGCGGTGGCGGCGCTTGCGGTGCCCGCTCGCTCGACGAACCCTCCATTGCCTGCGGTGCCGGCGGCGCGCTGCCGCCATCGAGCAGGTTCATCGCCATCTTGAAGGTGCCGAGCACGATCACGACCACGCTTGCGCCGACCAGCAGCGAGCGGATCTTCGAGGTGAAGGTCGAGCCGCCCTCCTTGCCCTTGTCCTTGGAGCGATCGGCCCCGCCCTTAGCACTCGACTTGGCGCCGCGAGCCGGCTTTTCCGGCTGCGCGGCGGCGGCCTGCGCGGCGCG
>NZ_LGHM01000115.1 GCF_001908185.1 Bradyrhizobium sp. AS23.2 | reverse complement strand
ATTCCGCATCGCTCAGCCAGTAAGCCTGCTTTGCCATCCAAGCCTCCATGTGCTGGAAAGCTTGAATCACAATCCCTTAGTCCTGGGAATCCTTATTGAGTACAGACCCTAATGCTAGGATGCTAGTCGCCGCTGCCAATCTTGGTGTCCATCAAACCGGCAGCAGCTCAAACTGCCAAGCTGCACACCCGGCATGATCGTCACGAAAAGTGCCTCGCACATGATTGCGAGAGCGTATTCGTCCAAGGATAGTTGCCGCATAGTGCGCTGCTCGCGCGTGACTGACGCAAGCGAGTCTCAATACCGAGATGCACGAAAGGCTGTTGAACATTCGCAACAACAATGTTGCATCAGATTCTCAAGCTGATTTCTTGCGATCGATCGATTCGGAACAATCCTATAAGTCAAGCGCTGCTCGCGAGCTTGCGCCCTATGTGCGCCCGAAAGCGCACCATCCAAGCCTCTCATGCAGATTTGACTGCACGCGAGAGTGCATGCAACACGTTGTTTTGTCGTGATTTTTAGTGGAGAGAGGCTGGAGCGGGTGAAGGGAATCGAACCCTCGTATTCAGCTTGGAAGGCACATCCGATGGCATAATCGGGCTTCACGGCGGATCACCATAAGCCACCGAAAACATCTTATTTTACAGGGTTTTTCGACGTTTTCCGCAAATTATCGTTGCCCTTCAAACCTTTACTCACTCGGACCAACTTGCCACCAAACCAAAGTTGCCACCAAAAACAACAGTTCCGGCCATACATTTACGCAAGCAAATAAAACTGCGGTAAAATTGCTTTCGTGGCTGCGCGTGGGTGCGGCATAAACCGGAGAAAGAAAATGTCAGAAAACCGCTACGCGATGTTTCGCAACTTTATGGCGAACGAATTGCAAATAACTCGTGAGGACATCAAGCAGTGGACGGCTGAAGCGGTTGCAGCGGAAGTGAAGCGCCAGATGGGCCAAATTGACGTTCAAGGCATAATCATGCGCAATGCCAAGCTTTCGTTTGACGACCAGCAAGCAGTCCGTCGCATTGTGGCGGAACTGGTAGCGAAGGATATCGTGCTGACCATGCAGCCTAGGCGTGCTGACGCCTAGACTTCCGCAAAACGCTTTTTCGCAGCCGCCCGTGAGGCGGCTTTTCATTTTGTGAGTAACGCCTTATACGCGACCGGCTCAATATTTGGAATGACAGCTTCAAGAAACGCGAACAGCGTTTCCTTTCCTGGGTATCTTTTCGTACCTGTCACGCGGTACTCAAGTTCTTTAGCCTGATAGTAGTGATTTAATAGGTCGATGGCAGCCAAGTATTCTTGAACTATCGGCGACACGGAATTTGATCTGGCGGCGATTACCCGGCGCGCTGTCTTCGTCAGGTTGTGGCCAAGTTTCTTCTTTAGTGTTCCTGGACTGGTCCCGTTCGCCAGCAGAAACGACTTCAGCGCCAACTCTATCGAGTGTCCGAGAAGGTAGTAGGTCGGTCGCTGAACCTTCCAAACGTCCGAGTCATGCAACTGCTTTGCAGCCGCCAACATCTCTTTAGCGTCTGTGAGCAGCCCCATTGCTGTTGTTCGATTATCGTCCGATATCTCATTCATTGGTGAAACTTTAGGTAGAGAAATTGCCACCATAGTTGCCACCAACGATTCTTGCGACAAAAAAACTGTCGAGTAAGCCGTTGAAATGATTGGAGCGGGTGAAGGGAATCGAACCCTCGTATTCAGCTTGGAAGGGTGCCGCAGGCTGAATATTTTCAATGCCCGTTCGGACAAAACAGCTCAAATCTCTGCACTGAGCAATAACGACAATCCTAGCTTGTCCGAACCGGGGAGCCGGTGATGGTGCCCCCTCCCCTCAACCGCCGCCCTGCCGATCGTCTGCACGACATCCGCGAGCAGATGCGCGTTCGCAGCGCGCACGACCGCGCCGGTGTTCGCAGCGCCGGTTCAATCAAAGGAGACCAGACCCATGAACCGAACGATGAGAGGATGCTTTAATGCCACCGGAAAAGCTGAAAGGCCGCCCCTCGAATGAGGTAGCGGCCCTTCAAACATGTTGTCTCGCCAAAGAACAACACCAACGTCCCCTAAATAGTCCGACCACTCACACAGCGCAAGCATCAGCCGCACAAAATGCGGAGGTGCTGCGATGAATCAGCACGAAGACGAGGCGCGCGTCATCCGCGCCCGCAGCAGGCTCAAGGAGGCGCGCAAGTGGTTCACCTATCGCGGATGGACCGAGCTGCCGCATGACGACAGAGGACGTAGCATCCCCCGCTGGGGCGCCGATCATGCTTGGCTCGCCAACCCCGACAACCCGATGCGGTCAGTCCGCAACTGGTGCCGCTGTTGGGGTAAACGGTTCAGCAAGGCCGAGCTTGACCGCATCATCGCCGAGACCGAGACCTCAAACAAAAGATGGAACGCTGATCAGTGCGCCATGGTGCTCGGCATCACCGTGAGCGACCGCGAAATGCTCGGCCTGCGTTTCCTCGGTGCCTGCGACGATCTCAGCTACGAGATCCGCCTCGGCATCAAGCGCGAGAAGGCCGCGGCCCGTGCGCGCAAACACCGCGCCAAAAACAGCACCGGGCGCAAGCGTGGCCGGCCGGCTCTAGCACTGTCGGAACAAGACAAGTTGGCGCGCAAAAAGGCGCAAGATTCCGAGCGTGCTAAGCGCTATCGAGCGTCACGCAAAAATGCGTCACGCCACATAAGTAATATAGGTAGCGTGACGGAATTTAGCGTGACGCGGACACCGTCGGCATTCGCGTCGTTCCGCGCCGACGCGATCGAGCCGCCGAGCTTCAATCTCGCGAAGTTCGGCATCACCGCCATCCAGATCCGGCGCGGCCGCGACATCCTCTCGACGTGGAGGCAGCCATGACATGGATCCAGACCATCGACGGGGGCTGTGTGAACGCCTCGTTCGTGATCCGCATCGAGCGAACGGACGACGACGGCTCGACGTTGCACATGACGGACGGAACCATCGTCCGGTCGAACGCAATATTCAAGGTCATCCGCGGCGAGCTGGTCGAGGTCACGCCGATCGATGACGATGATTCGGACTGTCCGTTCTGACGAGGAGCGCGGCGCCCATGCGTCCGCGCGGGCTCACACGAACAAAGTGCAAGATTCGCACAAATAACAGGCATGTGCCTGTTCGTAAGTTAGTGGATAGGTCGGTTGTGCGTTGCGTCGAGTTGGCACCCGGGTGTCCAATCACCCCTACGTGCTCACGCCGATTCGTGTGCACGGAGAGGGACAGGAAACCGGCGCCCCTGACAAAGGCTTTAAAAACCGGCTCCTGACCCCTCGGCGCTACTCCCGCTGGTGACGGCTCAATCAGGTTGCGACTGAAAGAGCCGTCACCATTCCGGTGAATCGTCGTACGGTATTCCTACCGAAAACTTTGGTAAAGCCGCCCTTGACGTGCCGGGTCGGCTTTTCCCGCCCGGCGAGGGTTTCGCGCCACGGTGGATCTAATGCGCTCCTGGGGGGGAGCAATTATGGATGGGTCATTTCTTATCGTGCTGGTGATCGCTGGCGGATGGTACCTGTGGCAGCGGTCGAGAAATGTGAATCGGCCGAAGGTCGCCAATGAGCGGCTAGAGAAAGACAACCGCCTGTATCGGAACATCAACAAGGGGATGCGAGAGTATCACTGGCGCGAGCGCGACCAACCCTTGTGGCGAGCGAAGCACGGCGAGAAGGTGTTCGAGACTGCTCACCTTCAGGCTTTCCACCTCGACCACTTCGCCGAGACCAGGGTGGGCTTCTATTTCAAAGACCTCGACGAATACGGGATGTACAGCTTCTTCGCCGGCAACGGTGACGATTTCATTGAGAGCTATTACCGGACGGACCACACGTTCCAGAAGGAGGGGATGCTACTGCACGATGATGACTGACGGCGTAACATCCAAAACAAAAAATACACTTCCGACGGCCGAGAAACAGACACGTCCGTGCGGGATTTTTTCCTATTCCCCCGGGCTGCGACTAGCGGACCAGCAGGACTGCGATGGCTGAAGCGAACCCCAGCACTAATAGGCTGGCGGCTGTTACCGTGACCCAGTCGATCGACGGGTTGTGGGGAAGGTGAATGCGCATGACGGCCTCCACGCATTAGCACCCTAAATCAATCGGCAATTTTCAAAGCGGTTCCCCTGCACGTCGGCTTGTCGGCCTGACGACCGGCCGCCCGTCGGATCCGCCGATCTTGCGGCCGGCCGCCCGGTGCCGCTGCGCTCCCCGCCGGGGTACGTGGGAGGCGAGTGGTACCAGCCTCAACAATGACGGCCGCGGCGAATGGTTCCGCTATTTGCAAAACTCCTAAGTTTCACAAAAAAGTTCTGGACAAGGGGAATCAACGGCTTATGCTTTGCGAAAGTTACTTGCGAAACTGGAGGCGGAAATGGCAGTCCTCGCATACGCCCGCGTCTCGACCCAGGATCAGCATCTCACCGGCCAGCTTGAAGCCCTCAAAGCGGCCGGCGCCGAGACCATCTTCAAGGAGAAGATCAGCGGAGCCCGGGCCGATCGGCCGCAGCTCGCGAAGCTTATGGCCGTGCTGCAGCCCGGTGACGTCGTGTTGGTCACGAAACTGGACCGCCTCGGCCGCAGCACCCGCGAGCTGCTCGACCTGATTGAGCGTATTGGCAAGGCCGGCGCCGCCTTCCGTAGCCTCGGCGACCCCTTGTGGGATACGTCCAGCTCGCAGGGGCGGCTGCTCTCGACGTTGCTGGCCGCTATCGCGGAGTTTGAGCGCGACCTGATCCGCGAGCGCACCGGAGAGGGCCGGACCCGCGCCAAGGCCGCTGGCGTAAAGTTCGGCCGCAAGCCGAAACTGTCGGAGTACCAGCGGAAAGAAGCGCTGCGGCGCCGAGCTGCAGGCGAGACGCTGGCGGAGATCGCGAAGAGCTACGCGGTCGACATCAGCATGATCTCGCGCCTCCGCTAGCAAGCCGCCGACTCGCGGTGTCGAGACCGCGACGCATTGACGGCTGCTATCACTGGGTGTTCCATCCAAGCCTTGGCCGCGCGGTCCCGCGGGAGTGGCAGCCATGGTAAAGAACATCGTAGCCGGATGCGTCGCAGTGGCTCTGATTGTCATGGCCTTGATTGGCTACGCCCAAAAGCACCATGAATGTTGGAACGGTCACGTGCTCAGAAATTGGCGGCACGCGCACGTGCTCATAACCCGAGAGCCATGCGGGTCCGTCAGCCCTTCAATTTAGGAACCACTTTCCGCTGATCGCCTCGCCAGCCCGCGCTCGCGGGCCGTCCAGCGCGTGGCGTCTCTCGGCCGGCCTTCGGTGCCGGATTCCGGCAGGCCTCTCACCGGCCTCCGCTGGGCCTCTGCGGCCGGTCACCTTGGAACCTGACAAGCACCCATAAGGTGCAAAACAATAGTAACATCAATGTGTTATCGATTCCGATGCTGCTTCGCATATAAGCGAACATATGGCGAACGATTCACCAATCCCGAAAAGCCGCGGCTGGCGCCGATACCATGAACTCCGCGCCCAGGATCAGGCTGCTTAGGACGAGATCGAGCGCGGCCTGATCGATGGTCTCGGTCGGCCGGCAACCATGGCTGATCGTCTGGCCTGCGAGCAGATCGCGTCCTTGACCATCTGGGCTCGCATTTTGGAGCGGCGCGGCTCCTTCAGGGATCCCGCGCTACCTTTCTGTTGCCAGACCTTGCGGATTGATGCACCGGCATTGAGTTGAGTTCGCCCGCGCGCCTGGTGGGCTTCCCTGCCGGCCCCGATTGGCTGGCCGCGATGACAAACGCCCCGTTCTGTCCCCTGCCCGAGCCAGAACGCGTAAGGGCACTCCCGCCGTCCCCTTTCCATCGGCAGCAGGGAGTAAGCGGCATTTTCGGACCCGTTTTTGAGGATTGGGCGGGGCGCCCCTCGAGGGCCGGCAGATGGGTTTCCTGCGGGATCCTTCGGCGAAGTACGGCGAACCCGATCTCCTCAGGCGAGCTCTCGCGAAGTGCAGCTTCAAGACGATGGTCATAGAGCTCTGTGGCACTCGATCGCGGGTCTTGCAACTGCGCCCAAGGGAGAACGGTGCGGCAGGTGCAGCTCCTCTTTCTCAACCTTCACGGCACCATCGGTAGCCACGCGGCGACATGCCGACATGTTGCCGGAAACGGCGCGCGCAGTGGCTTTGATCTGCAAAGCCGGTGGCAAGCGCAATTTCTGATAGCGGCATATCGGTGTCCGACAGGAGTCTCATCGTGCGTTCAACCCGCTGCCGGATCAGGTAGTCGTGCGGCGTTGTTCCAACCGATTGCTTGAACGCACGCACAAAGTAGCACACCGAAAGGTTCGCAAGCTTGGCCAGCGCTTCGACACTGATCCGCTGATCAATATTGGTGTCGATGTGCTCGCGCAACCGTCGGACCACCCTTGGTGGCAATCCGTATACGCAACAGGCGCTATCGGATCGGCGCGATCCGTCAGGTTGACGTTGAAGGGTCGTATCCGGAGATCAGAAATCCCCTCCAGAGTGAACGCGCGCGGCGCCTGCACCGAATACTTGCCAGTTTCTTCGTTCGATGTTCTGTGCGTGACAGACCTTCCCATCCGAATGATCCGCTTTTGGAGGAGCCTTGCGCAACTCGCGTCTCACTAGACTCGTCCGCAACGTGAGCGGAAGGATGTTGGACGCACCGCCGCGCGCCAATCGTGCATTGGTCTAACCCATTCACACTTCGGTATGGATATCGCGAAAGAGAGGGACCTGCGAGAAAGGCGAGCCCTCCAGCTAACTCTGCTCGCCCTTTCGCTGAAAATTGGACAAAGACGCAAACCATCGGCACCGATTTGCGTCACCTATACCTTCGTGCGATGACAATGCCGTCCGAGGCTTTGCTATGGATGAATCAACCTACTGCCGGCAGGAACATGACATGGCCCAGGCGCCAGAGAAGCCACCCATTGTGCATATCGTCGACGACGATGATTCGCTGCGTTATGCGCTGTCCAGCCTGTTGCGATCCGTTGGGCTAGATGCGCGGATTTACGGCACCACCCAGGAATTTCTGCAGTCTGACTGCCTGGAGGCGCACGGCTGCATCGTTCTCGATATCCGCTTGCCCGGCATAAGCGGCCTGGACTTCCAGGAACAGCTCGCCGGGCTTGGCATACGCCTGCCCGTGATCCTGATGACCGGACATGGGGACATTCCGATGTCGGTCCGGGCCATGAAGGCAGGTGCAGTCGATTTCCTGCCCAAACCGTTCCGCGATCAAGACATGATCGACGCGGTCACGATGGCAATCAACCGGAATCGAAAGCAACGCGAGAAGGAAACTCAGTTGCTCGCTATCGGCGATCGCTACGCAACCCTTTCACCGCGTGAGCGGGAGGTCATGGCGTTGGTGACTGCGGGCAGGCTGAACAAGCAGGTCGCGGACGAGCTTGGGCTGAGCGAAGTGACTGTCAAAATTCATCGTGGCGCCGCAATGCGAAAGATGAGGGCCCGTTCTCTGGCCGACCTAGTTCGCATGGCAGATGCCCTGAAGGAAACCAAAGGCACGGCACGGTGAGAGATGATTCGCCGGCCGATACAGGCAAATCACAGCGGAGGCCTGAATGGAAATGCGCAGGGCGACCGAGTATTTGATTTCGATCGTCGACGATGACGAATCGATGCGGGACGCGCTGGTCGGCCTGGTCCGGTCGCTAGGCTACGACGCCCGCGGCTTCACATCTGCCGAGGACTTCCTTGCGTGCAACGATGTTGCACGATTCGCCTGCGCAATCACAGACATCCATATGCCGGGCATGAGCGGCTTCGAGCTCAAACGCCAGCTTGACGAGCGTCACGGCGGCGCGCCGGTGATCATGATCACCGCCCGATCCGAGCCGGGGTTAAAGGAAAAGGCCATGACCAGCGGAGCATGGTGTTTTCTCCGCAAGCCGTTTGAAACGGAAACGCTCGTTGAATGCCTTGAGAAGGCGTTGAGAAGATAGCACCTCCAGATTCGTATCCCGGAAATCTTCGCTGACCTGTGCCCTAGGCGCTTGCGATGAGGAGGCCGGCAATGAGCCCCGGGATGCGGGCGCCAAGGCACAGTTTCCGGGGTCGCCTTCTTGATCGTTTTAGACCATTTTGGGCAATTTTGTACAAGGCATGCTGCCGCCAATCGCCGATATGATGAAGGCAATACGCTACTGGTCAGCAACGAATCTCACGGGCATGGTCGGTACAAGCTGCGAAGCAACGAGACACATGAGCGCTGAATGGATTTCTCCAGCCACGTAGGCGATGTGTTGCGGCGGGACGATCGCATCCCCTGCCCGCCTAAGCGTGCCTGGGCGGCGCAATTCGTTGCGGTTGCGCAGTGCAAGGAACGCCGATTCAACAGCGTCAACCGCCGTCCGATCGCCTGCGGTGGCGATCGCCTAAAAGCTGTATCGCCAGACGGTTTCGCCTATGCTAGCAACCGAGCTCCGTTGTGCCGGGCGGACGTAATCCGCTGTAAGATCGGCTGGCTACCCCCGGCTTGATGGTGGAGACTTGCAGTTGAAGCCATCTTCTCGTCTCGACACTGAGAGGGATAGCGGGTCTCGGGTTCTGTGGGAGAACGATGATTTCGCCTTCTCTCGAGGATGGCGCCGAAGCACCGACGACCATCGCAGTGCCGTGCTGGAGGTGCGGCTCAATGAGGAGCGCCCGCATCCCGCCGCCCTCGCTCGTTTAGCTCACGAATATGGATTGCGGGACGAACTGGACAGTGCTTGGGCGCTGCGGCCGCTCGAGCTTGTCAATGATGACGGACAGCCGATCCTGGTGTTGGAGGATCCTGGCGGAGAGCCACTCAACTGCCATCTCAGCCAGCCCATGGAGATGGGTAGCTTCTTGCGACACGCCGTGCGCATCACGGCGGCTCTCGGCAAGGTCCATCAGCAAGGCATCGTACACAAGGATATCAAGCCGCACAACATCCTGATGAATCCCGGGTCCGGCGAAATCAGGCTGACCGGTTTCGGAATCGCTTCGCGGCTTCCGCGCGAACGCCAGGCGCCCGAGCCGCCGGAGACGATCGCTGGCACGCTGGCGTACATGGCACCGGAGCAGACCGGACGGATGAATCGGTCGATCGACTCCCGCAGCGATCTTTATGCGCTCGGGGCCACCTTCTACCAGATGCTCACGGGTCAACTTCCATTCTCCGCGTCCGACCCGATGGACTGGGTGCACAGCCATATCGCGATGCGACCGATTGCACCGGCGGAACGGCTGCAGGACGTTCCTGACGCCGTCTCGAAGGTGATCATGAAACTGCTCGCCAAGACGGCGGAGGACCGCTACCAGACCGCAGCGGGCCTGGAGAGCGACCTGCAGCGATGCCTCGCTGCATGGGAGGCTCAACGCCGGATTGAGGAATTTCCCCTTGCCGCGCACGATGTGCCCGACCGGCTGGTGATTCCGGAGAAGCTTTATGGGCGCGAGCGGGAGATCGAGACCTTGCTCACCGCCTTCGATCGCATCGTCAAGAGCGGCGCGCCGGAGCTCGTGTTGGTCGCCGGATATTCCGGTATCGGCAAATCTTCGGTGGTCAATGAGCTGCACAAGGCGCTTGTGCCGCCGCGCGGGTTATTTGCGTCCGGCAAGTTCGATCAGTTGAAGCGCGACATCCCCTATGCGACGCTCGCGCAGGCTTTTCAGAGTCTGGTGCGCCCGCTACTCAGCAAGAGCGACGCTGAGCTCACGCATTGGCGCGAGGCGCTGCTGGACGCCCTTGGTCTGAACGCTCAGCTCATGGTCGATCTCGTCCCGGAATTGAGCCTTATCATCGGCGATCAGCCACCTGTGCCCGAACTTCCGCCCCAGGACGCACAACGGCGTTTCCAACTGGTGTTTCGGCGGTTCATCGGCGTCTTTGCCCGGCCCGAGCATCCGCTGGCACTTTTCCTCGACGATCTGCAATGGCTCGACGCGGCGACCATCGAACTGCTGGAAGATCTGTTGATCCGCTCGGACTTGGCGCACCTCATGTTGATCGGTGCCTACCGAGACAATGAAGTCGATGCCGCGCATCCGCTGCGGCTCAAGCTGGACGGTATCAAAGCGGCCGACGGAAAGGTCGCCGAGATCACGCTTGCGCCGCTCGCCCGGAAGCATCTCGCGCAGCTCATCGCCGACGCCCTTCGCTGCGAACCGGAGCAAGCCGCGCCGCTCGCCCGACTGGTGCATGAAAAGACCGGAGGCAATCCGTTCTTCGCCATTCAATTCTTCTCTGCGCTCGCCGAAGAGAAGATGCTCTCCTTCGACTACGAGTCCGTTCGCTGGTCCTGGGATATCAAGCGTATTCACGCCCGAGGATATACCGACAACGTCGTGAACCTCATGGTCGGGAAGCTCGCCCGCCTGCCGGTCGAAACGCAAAAGGCGTTGCAGCTTCTTGCCTGCTTCGGCAATAGCGCCGAGGTCACGACCGCTTCGATCGTCTTCGCGACGGACGAGGAGCAGGTCCACGCAGCCCTATGGCCCTCCGTCCGCCAAGAGCTGGTCGAGCGCCAGCCGGACGCCTACCGCTTCGTCCACGACCGCATCCAGGAAGCGGCCTATTCGCTGATCCCGGAAGAGCAACGCGGCGACGTTCACCTTCGCATCGGAAGACTGCTCGTCGCGAACATACCTGTCGAAAAGCGCGACGAAGCGATCTTCGACATCGTCAATCAGCTCAACCGAGGCGCGGCCTTGATCACGTCGCGGGAAGAGCGCGAGCAACTGGCCGAATTCAACCTGCTTGCGGGCAAACGAGCCAAGGCCTCTACCGCATACGCCTCGGCGCTGACCTATCTGGTCACAGGTGCGGCACTGCTGTCGGAAAGCTCATGGGAGCTCCGGCACGAGCTGATGTTCGAGCTCGAGTTGCACCGCGCGGAATGCGAGCACCTAATCGGCGACCTCGCGATGGCCGACAGGCGGCTCACGACCCTCTCTGCTCGCGTCAAGACAGTCGTGGATCAGGCCGCGGTCACGGCAGCACAGATGACGCTCTACACGACCATGGGACGCCTGGACATCGGAGTGTCGGTCTGTCTCGAATTCCTCGCGCGCAGAAACATCCACTGGTCACCCCATCCGACCGACGAGGAGGTGAAAGACGAATACGATGCCTTCTGGCGACGGCTCGGGACGCGCACTATCGAGGAGCTCATCGACCTGCCGCGGATGGTGAATCCGGAATGGCGCGCGACGAGCGACGTTCTCATCTGGGCGCTCTCACCGGCGTTCTTCACGGACCAAAACCTGCACCGGCTGATGGTGAGCCGCATCGCCAACCTCAGCCTCGAACACGGCAACAGCGATGCTGCCCCGTTCGCCTATGTCTGGGTGGGTGCGTACACGGGATTCGTCTTTGACGACTACCGATCCGGATTCCGCCTCGGAAAGCTTGGCTTCGATCTCGTCGAAAGACGTGAGCTGACGAGCTTCAAGACGCAAGTCTATTTTGGCTTCGCGAATTTCATCCTCCCGTGGTCGAGGCCGTTCAACGAAGTCGTGGATTTGCACCGGCGTGCATTCGCCGTCGGTCAGGAAGTCGGCGACTTGACCTACGCCGTCTATGCGTGGAAGAGCGTGATCTCCGGTCAGCTCCCGGCCGGCGTTCCGCTGCCCACGGTGCAGCGGGAGGCCGAGAGCGCGCTGACATTCGTGCGAAAGTCCAAATTTGTACTCATGATCGACGTCGTGACCATCCACGTGCAGCTCGTTCGAGCGCTGCGGGGGTTGACGACCGGTCTGTCCTGCTTCAGCGACGCTGAGCTCGACGAGCGGACGTTGCAGGCCAGGATGGAAAACGACGTTGGCGGCCGGGCCATCGCCCTATGCTTCTACTGGATCCGCAAGTTGCACGCGCAGATTATTGCGCGCGATTTTGCCGCCGCGCTAGCGACCGCAGAGAAGGCGCGGGTACTCCTTTGGACGTCACCCGCTCATCTGGAGGTCGCCGAATATCATTTCTATGCGGCCCTTGCTCATGCAGGACACTGCGATGGCCAATCCGGCCCCGAACCAGGACAACACTTGGCGCAGTTGCGCACCCATCACGACCGGCTGACGGTCTGGGCGGCGAACTGCCACGAGAACTTCCGTGATCGCGAGGCGCTGGTCGGGGCCGAGATCGCCCGCATCGAAGGCCGTGATGTGGACGCCATGCGCCTCTACGAACAGGCCATCCGTTCGGCCCGCGCAAGCGGCTTCGCTCACACCGAAGCGCTTGCCAACGAACGCGCTGCGCAGTTCTACGCGGCGCGTGGTTTCGAGAAGATCGCGAATGCATATCTGCGGGACGCGCGATATTGCTATCTGCGCTGGGGCGCGGACGGCAAGGTGCGGCAACTCGACGAGCTGTATCAGCACCTTCGGGAGGCAGACCCAGCATCCGCTCCGATCGGCGCGACTGGGACGACCACCACCGTCGAAAACCTCGATCTCGCGACTGTGATCAAGGTGTCGCAAGCCATATCAGGTGAGATTGTCTTCGAAAGGCTGCTCGACACGTTGATGCGGACTGCAATGGCTCAGGCAGGCGCCGAACGGGTCGTCCTAGTTCTCGCTCCGGGAACCCAACCACGAACCGCCGCGGAAGCCACAACGACCGGTGGTACCGTGACGGTGCATTTACGCGACGAGCCCGTGACCGCGGCGACGCTCCCAGAGTCCGTGCTCCGCTACGTCCTGCGCACCCGGGAGAGCATCATTCTCGACGATGCGGCGGCGCAGTCCCTGTTCGCGGGGGATCCATACATCCATCAGTGCCAAGCCCGCTCAGTTCTCTGTCTGCCGCTGCTCAATCGAGCCGAACTGATCGGCGTGCTGTACCTTGAGAACAATCTGGTTCCTCGCGTCTTTTCGCCTGCCCGAATTTCCGTATTAAAGCTGCTAGCCTCGCAGGCCGCGATCTCGCTGGAGAATACCCGCTTGTACCGCGATCTCGCGGAGCGCGAAGCGAAGATCAGGCGTCTGGTCGAGGCTAATATCATCGGGATCTTCGTGTCCGATATCGAAGGTCAGATGATCGAGGCCAATGACGCGTTCCTGCAGATGGTCGGATTTGACCGCGAGGACCTCGCCTCCGGGCGCTTGAATCGCACAGATCTGACCCCGCCGGAATGGCACGAGCGCGACGCACGGACGGTGGCGGAGGTGAAGACGACCGGCACCGCGCAGCCCTTTGAAAAGGAATATTTCCGTAAGGACGGCAGCCGCATCCCAGTCCTGATCGGCGTCACCGCATTTGACGAGAAGCGAGACGAAGGCGTCGGCTTCGTGCTGGACTTGACCGAGCGCAAGCGGGCGGAAGCCGAAGCCCGCGACAGCGCGCGCCGCTATCACGAGGTACAGATCGAACTCGCGCACGCCAACCGCGTCGCCACCATGGGGCAACTCACGGCCTCGATCGCTCACGAAGTGAAACAGCCCATCGCAGCCAGCGTCACCAACGCCAGCGCGGCGCTGCGCTGGCTGGATCGCCAGCCGCCGGACATGAAGGAGGTGCGGGAGGCGCTTGCGCGCGCCGTCGCCGGCGGCAATCGGGCGGGCGAGGTCATCGATAGGATCCGTGACCTCGTCAAGAAGGCGCCTCCACGGAAGGAAAGCCTGGCGATCAACGGAGCTATCCTTGAGGTGATCGAACTCACCCATGGCGAGGTGACAAAGAACAATATCTCCGTGCGGATGCGACTGGCCGAGGCTTTGCCGCCGATTGCGGGAGATCGGGTGCAACTGCAACAGGTGGTGCTGAACCTGATCATTAACGCCGTCCAGGCCATGAGCTCCGTCGGCGACGGGCCGCGCGAATTGCTGATCAGCACCGAGAAGACCGAGTCCGCTGACGTGCTCGTCGTGGTGCGGGATTCAGGTCCCGGACTGGCGCCGGGAACTTTCGAGCACGTTTTCGAGGCTTTCCACACGACCAAACCGAGCGGCTTGGGGATGGGACTCTCGATTTGTCGTTCGATCATCGAAGCTCATGGTGGGCGACTGTGGGCGAGCCAGAACCTGCCGCAAGGCGCGTCTTTTCAGTTCACCTTGCCGACCTCCCCCATGGGTTCGCCATGACCAGGCGCCGTCCCTTGCAGAGATCGACCGATCATGACAACGCCGCAAGAGCGCCGCCGGGAAACGATGCGATGCCCTTGACTCCAGCCTCGTCCGTCGATGGCGAGCCGCGGATCGTGGAGGTGCGTCGTGCCCCCTGATTCCCGGCTTGCGCCGGCGAACGGCCTTCGCTTCAACCTGGCGAGGCCGAGCCAGGAGCAGATCGTCCTGTTGATCACCATCGCCCTGCTGATTGCCTTCAGCTTGACGCTGAAGGGATTTGCGACGCTGAACAACCTGCTCGATCTGCTGCGCAGCATTTCGATCCTTGGCATCCTCGGCGTCGGCATGGGGCTGATCGTGATCAGCCGCGGCATTGATCTCAGCGAGATCGCGATCATGGCCGCTTCCTGGTCGATCGCGCTGATCGAGATGCAGCAAGGCATGCTGGCCGGCTGGGCAAGTATCGTGGCGCTCGGACTCGCGTTGACGGCCGGCGTGGTCAACGGGGCCATCGTGGCTTTCGTCGAAGTTCCGGCTTTGCTTGTCACGCTCGCTACAGGCTTTGCGATCTACGGTCTGGTGCTCTGGTTCGCGCCCGCCTATGTCGTCTATGCCCCGAAAGACGCACCCGCGCTGCTGTTTCTCGGTGCCGGCCGTGTTGCCGGCGTTCCCATGCCGATCTTCGTGTTCGCATTCTGCGCTATCGTCATGCACCTGTTCCTGTCGCGAACTTCGATTGGCCGCTTCGTCTACGCGCAAGGCGACAATCCGGAAGCGGCGCATCTGTCGGGCGTGGCCATCCGGCCGCTGATCGTGATCGAGCATGTACTGGTGGGACTGCTCGCCTGGACAGCAGGCCTCGTCTGGATCGGCACAACCGGCAGCATGCAGATGGCGATCACGCAGGGAACGATGATCTTTGATGTGATACTGGTCGTTGTGATCGGCGGAATCAGCCTGGTCGGCGGACGCGGGGGGATGTTCAGTGTAATGGTGGGTTGCGTCCTGATCGGCACGTTGCTCAACGCCTTCACCATCATGGATATCAATAGCGAGGTGCAGAGCATCATCAAGGGAATCGTGCTGCTGGCGGCCATCGTACTCGACAATCGGCTGCATCCCCGCGACGAGGAGACTGCGCGCCAGGGAGACTTGTAGGTAGCCGATCGAAAAACGCCGAGAATTCGCTTCAAACCAAGGAGAGAAACTGAATGAGAGACGTGTCTAGCAAGTGGATGTTCGTCGTGATGGCCTCTGCGCTTGCCGCCTCGCCTCTAGCAGCGACTGCGCAGGAGGAAGGCGGTACCAAGACCGCCCGCGAGTTGCGCGCCGACTACGACAAGTCGTTACGTGGCAAGACCATCGCCTATCTGCCGATCGCGCTCGGCATACCGCTGCAGGATGAATGGGGACGCGTGGTGCGGGAAGAGGCCGAATGGCGCGGCATGAAGTACGTGGTGCGGGACCCCAACAACAACCCATCGGCCATGCAGCAGGCCCTGACGGCGCTTGTCGATCAGAAGCCTGACGTGCTGATCGTGCAAAACCCGAGCGTCACGCTTCTGATGAAGGATTTAAAGCGGGCGGAAAGCCAAGGCACCCACGTCATCCAGATCAACATGGCCTCAAACTACAAGTCAGGCGCCTTTGTCGGCGCCGATTGGCGCGAGGTCGGCAAGATGCTCGCGACCGATGTGGTCGCCCAATGCGGCACGGGCTCGGGAAAATCCGGCAAGGTGCAAATCGTTCAGGGTGAACTCGCCGCGGCGGCCAGCGTGGATCAGGTGGGCGGCATCATGGAAGTTTTCGGCAAGGATCCGGCCATCAAGGTGGTTTCCAACCAGGCAGCGAATTGGGACGCCAACACCGCCCTCAACATCACCGCAACCGTCGTCCAGCAGCACCCGGACCTCTGCGCCAGCATCGGCTTCTGGGGCATCATGGAATCCGGCGCCGCGCAGGCGATCCGCAACGCCGGCAAGACCGGCGACGTGAGGGTCTATGCTTCCGGCGAAGGCTCTCAGCTCGACTGCGACCAAGTCAACCAGGGCAGCTTCTACAAGTTCCTGAGCTACAAGGCCACCGAGCAGGGTCACGATCTGATCCTTGCCGCCGAAACGCTGTTGCAATCGGGAGAGAAGGCAGGGACGAAGCATCTCGTTTACTTCACCCGCCCGGTCTGGCTCGACAAGTCCAACGCCAACGGCGCCAACTGCTTTGCGCTTCCCAAAAAGTGATCGTTTGGATTTTCTAGTGGCGGCCCGCGATCATGCGGGCGGCCACTAGCATTTTGTCTTTCGAAGATTTTCGTGATGTCGACAGCGATGGACTCGTTTTCAGCTTCCGTCAGGCGGTTCTCGCCCAAATTGCTGTTGTCCGACTTACTCCTGAAACAGTGGTTCGAGCCGGTGATTCCCTTCACCGTGATGATCGCGCTATGGTTCTATTTCGCGCTCACCATTCCCGACTATGCCACGCTGCAAAACACGCTCTCGCTGCTACGGCTGTTTGCGGAGTTCGACCTGGTGGTGCTCGCGATGGGTTTTTGCCTCATCAGCGGCGGCATCGACTTGAGCGTGGGCGCGATCTTCGCATTCTGCAATTTCTCGGCGCTCTACTTCCTGCTCGTGCTCGAACTGCCAGTCGGGCTCGTGATCCCCGCCACGTTGGCCGTCGGCGTCGCGCTCGGCAGCATCAATGGCTTCCTGATCGGTTTCCTGAAGACCCGGCCGTTTCTGACCACGTTGGTGACGCTGATCATCCTGCGGGCCTCGGTCAACCTCCTCAACACCAGCTACGCACAGGTCTTCGCTACCAGCTCGGTCGACAGCGACGCCTGGGACTTCCTCGGCGTCGGTAGCGTGATGGGCATTCCGATCAATGCCGTAGCCCTGTTTGTCACTCTCCTGATCTGCCACATCTTCCTGTCCCGCTCACGCTATGGCCGGCATCTCGCCGCTGTCGGGGCCAGCCGCAAGGCAGCGCGGCATGCCGGCATCCGCGTCCGGCTGATTCTGTTCTTCACCTATATTCTTTCCGGCACTCTTTGCGCGGCGGCTGGCATCTTCTACGCCGCGCGGCAATCGAGCACGGATTCCACGACTGGCGTCGGATGGGAATTCCAGGCGCTCACTGCGGCTGTGCTCGGTGGAATATCGCTCGGCGGCGGCAAGGGCACGGTCTGGCGCGCGACGATCGGCGCATTGATCATTTTCCTCATGATCAACGGCCTGGTGCGGATGGGAATCCCCGGCTACACCACCTCCGCCGTAATTGGCATCATTCTACTCCTGGCCGTCGGCATCGATGTCAGATGGTCGAAGAACCGCCGCAGTGCGATAGAGAATATCTACGTCAATCCGGCATTCATTGCGCTTTCACCGGCACCTTCGGTCCAGCCGGATTCCGCGTCATCGTATGCGCAGAATGACCGCCTGATCAACGCAGAGCCCATTGGCCTCGATCAGGTCGCTGGTCCGGAAGACGTCATCCTTGATCGCCAGGATCGTGTCTACGGCTCGACCGGCGACGGCAGCATCATCCGTTTCTCGGGTCTGAACTTCAGGAATCGCGAGGTCTTCGCGCATATCGGCGGTCGGCCGCTCGGCATGCAGTTCGATCGAGACGAAAATCTGATCGTCGCCGTTGCCGGCATGGGGGTGTATGGCGTCAAGCCGGACGGAGAGGTGTTCAAGGTCACCGACGAGACCAACCGTACCTGGTACAAGCTCAACGACGATTCCACCTTGCGCATGGCCGACGATCTCGACATCGCGCCCGACGGCAAGATTTATTTCAGCGACTGCACCACTCGCTACGAGATGGCGACACATGTCCTCGACATCCTCGAGGCGCGTCCCAATGGCCGCATCGTCTGCCACGATCCGGCGGCGAAAACCACGCGCACCATCATCAGCCAGTTTTATTTCCCGAACGGTGTCTGCGTGTCGCATGACGGCAAGTCGCTACTGATTGCCAGTACCACTCTCTGCAAGATCTTCCGCCATTGGCTTGCCGGCCCGAAGCAAGGCAGGACCGAGGTCCTGATGGACGCGCTACCGGGAAACCCCGACAACATCAACCGCGCCTCCGACGGCAATTACTGGCTGGCGCTCGTCGGCATTCGCACGCCGACCTTTGACCTCGCCGCCCAGAAACCCGGCTTTCGCATGCGTATGGTCAAACAGGTGCCGGTCGACGAGTGGCTCGCGCCGGCGCTCAATCATGGCTGCGTGGTCAAGTTCAACGAACAAGGTCAGGCGCTGGAATCCTGGTGGGACCCCACCGGTATTTCGCATTCAACGCTAACCTCGATGCGCGAGCACAAGGGCTATCTCTATCTCGGTGGTCTTCAGAACAATCGCATCGGTCGGATCAAGCTCGATCGTGTCGACGAGAGCTGGACCGGCTATGACGCCTATTGGGGCGCAAAGAGCAGAGCGAGCGGGTAGGCGAAAGTGGGAATGTTCGATCATCTCTTGCGGAACATCCGCAGCGTTATCGACCGCGGCAACGAGCAAGCCGCCATACCGCCGCTGGACGGCGCGCTCAGTCCCAATGACCGTCTCGATGCCTGCACACCGATCGGCGCCGCCCTGCCCGGCCTCGATGACGTCGTGGTCGCCCACGACGGCTCACTGTTCGTCTCGGCGGGAAGCTCGGTCCTCAGGTTCTCGGGTACGGGCTTTGCAACGCGTACGCTAGTTGCAAAATTCGACGGCGATGCTGGCGGGCTTGCGATCCATCCCGACGGGCGCCTCCTGGTCTGTGTTGCCGCGCGTGGGCTTGCTGCGATCGATCCTGCAAAACCCCGGCCGCGCTGGCTCGGCGCCGTCGACGGTCACGTGCTCGCCGGTCTTCAGTCGGTGACAGTGACGTCGGGTGGTCGAATCTTCGCGGTGGAAGGAAGCACTGCGAGGAAACCCGACGCATGGCGTCACGATCTGATGGAGAAGCGACGGAGTGGCAGGTTGATCGCCTGCGACGCTGCGCTCGATGGCGCAACCACGGTATTGAGCGGCCTCCGATATCCGTACGGGTTGGCGGTTGCGCCCGATGACGCCCAGCTCTGGTACAGCGAGAGCTGGGGCCACTGCGTCAGCCGCATTCCTCTGTCGAACAAGGGCGTGGCGCAGCCGGAGATCGTGTTGCGCAACCTGCCCGGCTATCCCGCCCGCCTTCGCGGCGACGGGCGCGGCGGCTTTTATCTCGCGCTGTTCGCGCGGCGCACCCATCTGATCGAATTCGTCCTCAGGGAAGACGATTTTCGTCGGGAGATGATCGCAACCATGCCGCCGGGCCACTGGATCGCGCCAGCCTACGCCAGCGGCAACGATTGCCGCGAACCGATGCAGATCGGCGGCGTCAAGGCGCTCGGTATCCGAAAGCCCTGGGCGCCGCCGCGATCCTACGGCCTGCTCATGCGCATTGATGCCGAAGGCGAGACCATCGACAGCATGCATAGCCGCGCTAGCGGCCGGTTCCACGGCATTACCGGCGCGTGCGCGACACCGCAAGGTACGGTGATTGCAGCGCGGGGCGCTGGCCAACTGCTCTTGAGCCGGGAGATTTGAGGTGGACGAACTAGCCTCGCCGCCGGAAAGCGCAGGAGCCGCAGTGAACCGCCGCCGGGCCGTGCTGCAGGTCGTCGGCGGCAACAAGATCTATGGCGGCGTACACGCCATCGAAGGCATCGATTTCGATTTGTTTCCGGGCGAGGTCCACGCGCTCGCCGGCGAGAACGGCGCGGGCAAGTCGACCCTCTGCAAGGCTATCGCCGGTGCGATCCGGCTAACCTCCGGTGATATCCTTGTCGATGGCAAACGGGTTGATTTTGAGCAGCCACGGGACGCGCTCGCCGCCGGCATTTGCATGGTCTACCAGGAAACCAGCCTGGTGCCGACGATGACGGTGGCGCAGAACATCGAGCTCGGCAACGAGAAGCTCCTGACGCGATTTCGCACCCTGAACATTCGGGCGCAGCAGCTGCTGCAGTCTCTAAATTTCCAGGTCGATCCGACGACACCGGTGGCGCTGCTCGGCACCGCCAAGAAGCAAATGGTCGAGATCGCGCGCGCGATCCACAACAACGCGCGCATCATCATCTTCGACGAGCCGACCGCAAGTCTCACGCCGGAGGAGATCGTCCACTTCTTCCGTCTGGTACGCAATCTGCGCACCCGCGGGGTCGCCATCATCTACATCTCGCATGCGCTTGAAGAATCCTTGCAGATCGCCAATCGCATTACGGTCCTGCGCGATGGCCGATCGGTGATCACGGCGCCAGCGAGCACGCTAAGCCGCGACGCGTTGGTGCAGCACATGATCGGACGTCCCATCGTTCAGGCGATCTGTGGACGGAACAGCAAGGGGGCGTCCCCTCGTCGCAAGAAGGTTCTGACGGTCGAGAACGTCACGATGGGCATGGTCGTGAAGAACATGTCATTCTCAGTTTATGCCGGCGAGGTGGTCGGCATCGCCGGCCTGATCGGGTCCGGCCGCACCGAGATCGCGAGAATCATCTTTGGCGTGCTCAAGCGCAATCTCGTCAACGGCGGCATTATCAGGCTGCGGGGCCGGCCAATCCGCTACCGCGTGCCAAGACAGGCGATCGACGACGGCATCGCCTACATCACCGAGGATCGCAAGGCCGACGGCTTCTTCGAAACCATGACTGTCGACGACAACGTGTATATCGGCAAGCTGGCGACGAAGCGCGGCTTCACCCATCTGCTCTCGCACGCGCGACGGTCCAAGCTGGCGAACTACTGGATTGAGCGGCTCAAGATCAATGCCCTGCAGCGCAAAGCCAGAATCATCGAACTCTCCGGCGGCAATCAGCAAAAGGTCGCGCTGGCCAAATCCCTGGTCCAGGATCCTTCGATCGTGATTTTCGACGAGCCCACGCGAGGTGTCGATGTCGGGACCATTCCGCACATCAATGAGGAGATCCGCAGACTGGCCGAGCAAGGCAAGGCGGTGGTGGTGATCTCGTCCTACCTGCCGGAAATTCTCGCGGTCTCGGACCGCATCCTGGTTGCGCGCGCCGGGCAGATCGTCGCCGAGTTCAATGCCGAGGAAGCGACCCAGGACAAGATCCTTTATGCGGCTGTGCATTGAGCCATACCGTCGCATGAACGGCAATGAAGCCAATCGACGAGCCACAACTGGGCTTGGTGCGTAGCGGTAAGCTTGCCGATCGGAGACTATTTCTCGATCGACCGCGGTCCAATTGGCACTGCAATGTCGCTAATCTTCGATTTTCCGCCGGTGTTGCTGGCAACCCTGATCGGCTTTTGGATCGCAAGGAAAATTCGGTCCCGATGGGCATTGGACAACGCTGCGGCCGCGGATTCGCCCAATACATCCATAGTCCAGGCGACCTCTCGCATCCGGCCTTGAGCGACAGCTCTCAGCCTCGACGCAAGGACTGGCTCCCTCCCCCTTTTCCGGAAGCTCCGTCCTCGCCGAAACTTTGTTTGCAAAAATCAAGAGCCCCGGCCGCTCGGCTATCTGACGCGCCTGCCTTTCGATTATCTGAAGATGGACCGGACCTTCGTGGATGGCATTTCTACCGCGCCGGAGAAGCATGAATTGCTAGGCGGCATCGTCGCCCTGTGGCACGGGCTTGGCATGACGGTAGGGGCAGAGGGGGCCGAATTGCCGGCCGAAGCGGACGTGCTCGGCAGGCTCGATTGCGACCTGGTGCAAGGCTTTGTCCTCTCGCCGCAGTGTGCTCGAGACCGTTGCGAGCATGCTCACGGCAGACGAAGACATGAAAACGGTGAACTCATATATTGAATCTGTCCTGCGCCAGGGCTGCGACATCCGGCCATCGCTCGTTGTCGCCGGTGTGACGAACATCTCCCTTCCGATCCGCGATTTCCACGGCGAGACGACCGCCGTACTGACGGTGCCGTTTCTTCCGATGAAGGACATGACCGCCTCGCTGGATACCGCCATTCAGGCGGCCGCCAACGCCGCTGATAATATCTCGCGGCGGCTCGGCTATCGCGGTGAGCGTCTCCAACTGCAGATGTCCGATGCAACCGCCGGACATCCGGATCGTCTCGACCACCGGCCCGAAGCGCGATGATCTAACCGTGGATCTTGACCAGGGCGTTGCCGGCGAGGTAGCTGCCGAGCAGGATCTCGAGATCAGGAATCAGCGGCGGAACACCTCCGGCTCCATCCGTGTGTTCACTTGCTGATGTCCTCACTCAATGCGCGGCAAATGCTGCTTGAGCCACTTCACAATGCGATTGCAAAAAGCCTTGCCATTGTCATTTTGGACATAGCATCACCACCGATATTGGGTTGGATGCTTGGAAAACTCGCGGCTACTTCCTGGGGGCCTCGCCGCGCCTCGCGCCTGGACCGATGAATTCACCCCGTGCTGGTGAATTCATCGGTGTTCAGCGACTGTTCCTTAGGCTCGCCTGTACTGCTTCAGCCGAAACGCGAGCGCGATGTAAAGGCAACCGAAGAGGATCGCGTACCAGGCGATCATCCAGACCAACGTCAACGCACCCGTACCCGGCTGCACGAAAAGGATGACGCCAAAGGCGATCGACAGGACGCCGTTAAGAACGAGCAGCCATTCGTTTTGCAGCACTTTGCGCAACGCAACCGCGCCCCAGATCTGCAGGGCGCCAATGACGATCGCCCAGGTCGCGATGAACATCAGAAGCGCCAGTGTCGTGGCGCCTGTGTAGGAGAACGTCACGACACCGGCGAGGATGCCGGCGACGCCGCTTAAGCCCAGCCACCAGCGCGGACCTGCTTCGCCACCCGAGGCGCTGAAAGCCGCCGCGATGGCGATGACACCATCCACCAGGGCATAAGCTCCCCACAGCAAGGTGAGCGTGACCAGGGTGAGGCCAGGCCAAAAGAATGCGAGAGCGCCAAAGGCGATGCCGGCGATCCCGCGCAGCAGCAGGAGCCACCAATTGTCAGCCAGCGAACGCAGCAGTCCGGTTCCGGGACCTAGGACGAGTCGAGCTTGGGTATGTGTATCGGCCATTCTAGTCTCCATCGGGTTCATGGTCGCATGGGGGGACGAGACGACAGTAATGTCTGTCGCCTCTTGTACGCTCAGTCTGAATTCCGGAGGGATCGCCGCAAGGCAATCGCCGCCAAGGGTGCCACGCACCTACTTGGCGTACTCGAACTGTGGCGCTGCCTTCAAAGCGTCCCTTGTGGCACCAGGCAGAACCAGCTTGTCACCGTCGAGCTTGAACTGAGACACCGGAATGGCAACGTTGTGCTTGGCGACGGCAAGGAAGCCGCCGGCATTGATGATGGCGTAGGAGACCGATTTTTCAGTCGTGACGATGATGTCGTCGACCGAGCGGATACGCTCGTTCACGTTGTTGTAGACGGGATGACCGAGGATCTGACGCGTGGCGCTCCAACCCAGGTGACATCGCGCAGCTCCCCGTAGCTGACGCCGAGAAGAGTCGATCCAGCCACTTGTGCTTGCGAGATCGCCGGCGCGCTTAGCGCGATGCCTGCAATAATGGCGAAGTATGCGAGTTTCATGACACGCTCCATTGCTAGGATGGATGGCTAGGCTCGTTTGGCCAGGTCGGCCTGGACGCGGCCGTCAATGGCGTCGAGAACTGCAAGGTTCGCCTGCTCGACAGACGCGATTGCGTAGTCGATCGCAAAGCCCGCTTCCCATTCCAGCCGGTCGGCGCGGCGTTCGGCGCGCTTCACATCGTGATCGTGCCTGGCCTCGGCAACGCGCGCCTTTAGCGCGCGATGTCGGCGGCAACCTATGACTGGCCGTTCTTGACCACGGTACCACTCTCCACCTGGTGGGCTTGCCAGCCCACCGTCAAGCCTAGCTGGCCAGCCGCCATGACGGCGGCCCGAACGAGAATCCCGGCGTAGGTTGGATAGGCCAGTGGAATTTGCGCCAGATCATCCACGCGCATGCCGGCGGCTATGGCGATGGCCGCCACCTCGGCGATATCAACGGCACGCTCGCCTATGACATGGCAACCGAGCACCTTGCAGGCCTTGCGATCGACGACCAGTTTGCAGAAACCAAACTTGCGACCGTCGATAATCGTCCGCGTGGTCGCCTCAAAATGCACGATCGACGTTACGATGTCGTACGCTTCCCGCGCCTTTGATTCAGTGAGACCAGCCTGCGCGTATTCCGGCTCGGTGAAACTCCCCATTGGACTGACCTGATCTATGAGCGGCATCCGCGGACCCCTCACCGCATTCGAGGCCGCCACAAAGCCCGCCTGTATCGCCTGGGGCACAAGCATGAGATGGCCCGTTACATCTCCGGCGGCGAAGATGTGGGGTATTGAGGTGCGCAGGTATTCATCGACCTTCACGAATTTTCGCTGGTTCAGTTCGACGCCTGCCACGGCAAGGTTCAGACTTTCCGTGTCGGCCGCCCACCCCGTTGCCACGACCACAAGCTCGGCCTCGGCCTCGAACCGTTGGCCATTCTTCGTAAAGCGCATGCGGACACCGGTAGCGGTCTTCTCGAACGCATCGATGGCGCCAAAGTTCTCATGCACCGCAATCCCCGATCGGCGTAACGCCACTGCTGCGGACGTCGATATGTCCACGTCCTCGGTCGCCAGGATGCGCGGACCGGCCTCGAACAGCTCTATGCGCGAGCCGAAGGCGTTGAAGATCGATGCAACCTGCACCCCGGTCGCGCCGGCGCCGACAACAAGCATCGAGCGAGGAACTGAAGTCAGCGCCCATGCATCGGTGTGCGTGCTGGTCAGCTCGAAACCAGGGATTGGCAAACGCCGGCTCGCACCACCGGTACAGATGATTACCTTTTCAGCACGCAGGCGAAGACCCGCCCGGGTCTCAATGACGTGCGGCTCGATGAAGCGCGCCGCCCCGACTTGCTCGCAAACTGTTACTCCCAGCGCATCGATTTGCATCCGAAGAGAGGAATTGGTCCGCACGTCCCTGACGATCTCTTGAACGCGTGCAAGGAGCCGCGAGTAGTCCAGAGACGGCTCATTGATCGTTACGCCGTATTGACCTAGCTGCCGCGCATCTCGCAACAGCCGGCTGGCATGGGCGAGCGCGCGAACTGGGACCGGTCCATCATTGGCGGCCATACCGCCGAATTCGGCGCTGGAGACCAACGTGGTTCGCGCACCGAGGTCCGCTGCACGAAGGGCAGCCATCACGCCCGCCGGACCGGCGCCAATAACCAGCACATCTATCATCTTTTTCTCCATAACACCGGACGGCAGATTCGATCTGCATCGACCGGCCAATTGAAGCGCGCAAGCGAGACTGGCCTTCAAGGGCACTCATGTCAGCCCGCTGACCGGCGCATGCAGGCTGACCAGAAACCACAATCGCCCAGGAGGCATCCGCTTTCTTGTCTTGGTTTGCGGGCCCCGGAATCATCTTGCACTATTCGATCAACATGACTGCGTGCGATGGGGCCAGCCCGTATCACGCGGCGCTGTCTTGCGCGCACGCTGCACGCACCTTTCGCACAACCTCGTTCAACTTCCGGCAACATCATTCGCGAATGCAATTCGGCGGAGCGATAGGAGTCGCCACACTTGTCCCCCCTCCCGACACGCGGAGCTGAACTCATGATGAGATTGATCGTTCTCCTTACCTCCGCTGCGATCAATGCGTCCACAATTTCTGCGGTAGCCGGCGAATGCTCGTCAGCGCAAGATCTGGCTGCCTCGCGGGCGCGATGGATGGTGGTGCGCAGTACGCCGACTGGCAGCCTCGACAAAGACACGACTTGCCGCGCCTATGCCGCCTCATTCTATGAATCGGTGAGAATGCGGCAGGCCACCGCGATCTGTGCTCACGACATCGACCACCAGCGGGCCCTCGCCGTACTGGACTCCGAAGTCGATGCCTTCAACAACCTCCTGGCGACACGGTGCGGCAGCTCCTGATCGAACTTCTTCCGGGAGGCGTGTCGAGAGACGACATCAGTGACGACCCCTTCACCCGTTGTGCTCGTCGTCGGCATGCCGCATCGAGAGGTCACTCCATGCCGCTATTCAATCGCCGCTGATGCCGCTCCGCCGAAGCCTGAATAAGGTCAGAGCGGCGTATGGCAAGGTCATGACGATTGCCTGCGACACCTATCGGCCCGAGCTTCACTACATGCGAGGCCCCGGCCCCAAGTGGCACGCCAGGCACGGCATCGATCAGGAGAGAAGCACATTCCCGACTCGAGACCTATGGAGCATCGCGACGACCGCTTTAACGCGGTAGCGTCGACGATGGTGTCCACAAAAAGGGCCGGTGACATTAATGTCACCGGCCTAAATGACCCGGCGTCACGCATTGACCGCGGCGGCGCGCGAGCGTCTGGGGAGGACAGGCGCTCGATTGCGGGTCGTATGTCGCACCCACGCCAGGGACTGTTGGCGCGACAGATCATAACAGGCTTATCCGAACGGCCTTACGGGATGGACCAGCGGTAATTGCGCGGCGACATGCCGACGTGCTGACGAAAGCGGCGCGCACAATGGCTCTGATCGGCAAAGCCCGCCGCAAGGGCGATTTCGGAAAGCGGGAGACTGGTCTCTGATAGAAGCTCCATGGTCCTTTCGACACGCCGACGGATGAGATAGTCGTGCGGCGTCAACCCTACCGACTGCTTGAAAGCACGAACGAAATAGCAGACCGACAGGTTGGCGAGCCTGGCCAAGGCCTCAACACTGATGCGTTGCTCGATGTTCGCATCGATGTGCTCGCGCACGCGCCGCACGACCCTGGGTGGCAGACCGCCGCGGACATAGCCGCCGGACGGAGCGGAGCTCGCGGGATCAACCGAACCGGCCACGACCGGCTGCATCAGCAGAGCTCCCAGGACGTCCGCTGTGACCGATGACGAAAAACTCGAGACCGGGCATTCGATTGCTTGCTCATCCGAGGTCTTGAACATGATGCGATCCTGTATTGGGTTGGATACCGCTCCGGCAGAATGCTGAGGGAGATCAGCCGTTGTGCCTTGAGTCAGCTGTTGTTCATCATGCAGACGAGGATGATAGACGCGCCCCACAGCGCCAATCGCGCATTGGGTCTAATTGTCTCACACGTTGGTATGAATGCCACGTGAGACAGTCATCCGAACCGTGTAAGCGGATGATCGAAGCAGACAAAAGCAGCAGATTTGTCCAAGAGAACATGTTTTGAACTGACGGCGCGACATCGCTGGTGCGAATGACCTCTTTGGGGAAGGCCCAGCGGGTTCCTCTGGCAGGCCGGATGCCCATGCGATCATACTTTCGTGTGATGATACTACCGTCGCGCGGCATGATATGCAGAGAACGACGTTGAATCTGCTGTTGGTTGACCGTGAGATGCCCCAGGCGTCGGACCAGCCCCCTGTCGTGCACGTCGTCGACGACGACGATTCGCTCCGATTTGGGCTCGAGAGCCTGTTCCGCTCCGTCGGACTGACGGCACGTACCTATGGCTCGGCCCAGGAATTCCTGAAGGCGGAGCGACCGACCGGCCCGGGTTGCATCGTACTTGACGTCCGCCTGCCGGGGATCAGCGGACTGGACTTCCAGGAGGAGCTCTCGGACCTTGGGATACACCTGCCGGTCATCCTGATGACTGGGCATGGCGATATTCCGATGTCCGTGCGCGCCATGAAAGCGGGCGCCGTCGACTTTCTGCCAAAGCCGTTCCGCGACCAGGACATGATCGATGCGGTAACGACGGCCATCAACCGCGATCGCCTTCAGCGGGACAGCGAAAGTCAGGCCACTGCTGTCATCGACCGATACGAGACTCTTTCGCCACGGGAGCGCGAAGTGATGGCCCTGGTGACGGCGGGTAAGATGAACAAGCAGATCGCAGCAGAGCTCGGATTGAGCGAAGTGACAGTCAAGATCCATCGCGGCGCGGCGATGCGGAAGATGGGCGCCCGCTCGTTGGCTGACCTGGTTCGAATGGCAGACGCACTGAAGGACAGAACACGCTGAATGCCGGTAGACAGCAGGATCAAGCGAATTCGCGTGATGCGAACACAAATTGGGCTGGGATTAGCTCGATAGGGGCTGCAATATGCCGAACGGACATCTGATTTCGATAGTGGACGATGATCCCTCCATGCGCGATGCGCTGGCAGCGCTCGTCCGCTCGCTCGGCCACGATGTTCGCGCATTTGCCTCGGCCGAAGAATTTCTCGCCTCCAGCGAGCTCGACCGGTTTACGTGTGCGATCACCGACATCCAGATGCCTGGGATGAACGGGTTCGAGCTCAAGAATCAGCTCAGCCAGCGCGACAGCCAGATGATGGTTATCATGATCACTGCGCGCACCGAGTCGGATCTTGAAGAAAGGGCGATCGCGAGCGGGGCAACGTGTTTCCTCCGCAAGCCGTTTGAAGCGGAGACGCTGGTCAGTTGCCTCGATAAGGCCCTTGGAGGTTAGCCAGGGCGGCAGCGGCTGTGACCTCGGTGCATGGGCGATTGATGTCGGATTTCAACGGTATCGACCCGACGCTTCTCAACTCGCCAGGCAGTCCGCCGTTGGATTGGCGGCACGAACTCATTCAAACGAAATGCAAGACGTGGACATTTGGTCGATTTTTGAAAATCACAGTTGGTTTTGACAATCCGTTCTGAGTGTTTGCATGTAACGGTTCGACGCATATGCGCCCGTTCATCTTGTGTCAGCAATGCTGTCAGGAGGCCTTGAAGCGCACGAGGACCGAATCGGATGACCGCTTACGCATTGTCCGGGCTGATTGGCGCCGAGGTCCTTTTGGACGACGGCGAGCGCGTTCTCTACAGAGGATGGCACGACGATAACAACGGTCATCAAATTCCGGTGTTGGCGCTCGCCCTTGTATCCGAACACCCGGCGCCGGCCCTCGTCGATCGCTTGGCTCACGAATTCGAGCTAAGGGATACGCTTGATGGTCAGTCAGCCGTGCGTCCTCGTGCCCTTAGGCGCGAGAACGGTCGCACCGTACTGTTTTTTGACGACCCCGGTGGCCAACCGCTCGACCGCGATATCGGCCCCCCCATGGAGTTGGGACGGTTCTTGCGGCTCGCGGTCCGCTTGGCGGCGGCGCTTGGCGAGCTACACGATAAGGGCGTCGTTCACAAGGATATCAAGCCCGCCAACGTGCTCGCCAATTCAGTCACCGATCACGTGTGGCTGACGGGTTTCGGCGTCGCCTCGTGCCTGCCGCGCGAGCGTCAATCCCCTGCGCCGCCCGAGTTCATCGCCGGGACACTCGCCTACATGGCGCCGGAGCAGACTGGCCGAATGAACCGCTCGGTCGACTCTCGAAGTGACCTGTATGCTCTGGGTGTCACCTTTTACGAGCTCTTGACCGGCACGTTACCCTTCACCGCCACTGACCCGATCGAGTTAATTCACAGTCATATCGCGCGAGAGCCTGTTCCGCCGGGCGAGCTTGCAGGCGCAGTGCCGGCTCCACTCTCGATGATCATCATGAAGCTCCTCGCAAAAACCGCAGAGGAACGCTACCAGACCGCCGTGGGAGTCGAGGCGGATCTCCGCAAATGCCTCAACGCCTGGGCGTCGAATGGCCGGATCGACCCGTTCCCGCTCGGCCTGCAGGATGCGTCGGAACGGTTGATGATCGCGGAGAAGCTTTACGGACGCGAGAGCGAGATCGCTACCTTGCTTGCCGCTTTCGATCGCGTCGTGAAGCATGGTGGCTCGGAACTCGTTCTGGTCTCTGGCTATTCGGGCATCGGCAAGTCTTCAGTCGTCAACGAGTTGCACAAGGTCATCGTGCTGCCTCGCGGTATTTTCATTTCAGGAAAGTACGACCTGCGGCTCCGCGATACCCCCCACTCGACATTGGCTCAGGCGTTTCAGGGATTGATCCAGCAGCTGCTGAACGGTTACGCGGACGAAATCGCCCGCTGGCGCGACGCGATCAGGGAAGCTGTTGGCAATCAGGGCCGCCTGCTCACCGACCTCATCCCCGACCTCGTCCGACTGCTCGGCCCACAGCCGACGGTGGCGGTCCTCTCGCCCGTCGATGCCCAGCTCAGGTTTCAGACCGTATTCCAGCGGTTTGTCAGCGTTTTCGCGACGGCGGACCACCCGCTCGTCATTTTCGTCGATGACTTGCAATGGCTCGATCCGGCGACGCTGACACTTATCGAATATCTCCTCCTTCACCCCGACACGCGGCATCTGCTGGTGATTGGCGCGTATCGCGACAATGAAGTCGACTTGGCGCACCCATTGATGCTCAAGTTGGAGGATCTGCGCCGAGCCGGCGCGAGAACCGATCAGATCGTCCTCGGCCCGCTCTCGGTCGACGACATCCACCAACTGCTATGCGACAGCCTCCGGCGTGCGCCCGACGAGATGCGGCCGCTCGCCGAGCTGGTCCACAGGAGAAGCAGCGGAAATCCCTTTTTTGCAGGGCAGTTTCTCACCAGCCTGGCCGAAGAACGGCTGATCGAGTTCGATCAGCGCTCGCGATCATGGACGTGGGATTTGGACGCTATCGTCGTCAAGAGACTCAGCGACAACCCAGTGGACCTGATGATCGGAAGATTGCGCCGCCTTGCTCCGGACGCCCAGGACGCGTTGAAGCTGCTCGCATGCCTGGGCAATCACGCTGACTTCGCGACCCTGGCCAAGCTGCGCGGCGAATCCGAGCAGGCGATCCATGCAAGTTTTAGCGACGCGGTCCGCGCTGGCACTGCTGTCCCCCGTGAGGGAAGCTACCGCTTCTTCCATGACCGGGTTCAGGAAGCCGCTTATGCACTCATTCCGCCGGAGGGGCGCGCCGAACTGCATCTGCGGATTGCACGTCTCCTGGTCGCAGAGACTGCGCAGGAGAGGATCATCGAGAAGATCTATGACCTCGTCAACCAGCTGAACCTTGGTTCGGCGCTCATCTCAGATTGGCCCGAGAAACAGCGCGCGGCCGAACTCAATTTTGTTGCTGCGCGGAAGGCGAAGGCCTCGACTGCTTATGCCGCGGCCTCCAACTACCTCGCAGCTGGCATCGCCGTTCTGTCGGACGAGGGGTGGCATACATCCTATGACTTAACCTTCGGCCTGTTCCTGGAACGGGCGGAATGCGAGATTCTCAACTCGAACCTCGGGCAGGCCGCGGGGCTCGTCGACACGTTGCTGGTCATGGCGCGATCGAAGATCGATCAGGCCGAGATCTGTCGCTTGCGTATGCTTCTGCAATTGAGGCAAGGAAACTACGCCCCAGCGGTCCAAACTGCACTCGAATGCCTTCGAACGTTCGGTGTCGATCTGCCGAACACGCCGACGCCGGAACAGGTGCGAGCAGAATACGAAGAAATGCGCCGGACCCTCGGCGAGCGCCCGATCGCGAGCCTCGTCGACCTGCCGATGATGGACGACCCGGATATGCGGGCGGTCATGAAGCTCTTCAGTGCGTTGGGTGAACTCGCCTATCACGCCGACGGCGATCTGTTCCAGATGATTTCCTGCTGGATGGTCAAGCTGAGCTGTCGCCATGGCACAAGCGAGCACTCCGCCATCGGCTACGGTGCGATTGCCGTGGTTCTTGGTCCGGTGTTCCATCGGTTCGCAGACGGGGAAGCCTTCGCACGGTTGGCGGTCGCAGTTGCCGAACGATACGGGTTCACCGCGCAAAAGGCGGGCGCACATTTCCTCATGCAAATGGCAGTCCTGTGGACGCGCCCCATTGAAGACGCCCTGGCCTGCCTCGAAGCCGCAATCCGAGCCGTAGCCGAAACCGGCGAGATGGTTTACGCCTGCTACAACCGTCAACATCGCCTCACCGATCTGATAGCGCGCGGCGATCCTCTCGACCAGGTGTGGCTCGAGTCGGCAGACGCGCTCGATTTCGTCCGCAAGTACAAGTTCGGCCAACTCGTCATTTTGAGCATCCAGGCCTTCATTCAAAGCCTTCGCGGCGGAACGGGAAACAGCGCGCCTCTTGACGAGGCGGCCCTTGAAGCGCGGGTGCTCCGGGGCGGCGTCCCCCTCGTCGCCTGCTTTCACTGGATCCTGCAATTGCAGCGGCACGTTCTACTGGGCGATGCGGAGACAGCCCTCGAGTTTGCTGCCAAGGCGAAGCCGATTCTCTGGTCGGCTCGTCTTAATCTTCAGTCGGTGGATTACTGCTTTTATCACTCGCTCGCCATCGCCGCAGTCTTTGAAACGTCCACGCCGGACCGACAGGCGGAGCTTCGCGAGGACCTCATTGAACACCTGGCGTCGTTTCAGCGTTGGGCGCAGAGCTGCCCCGCCACGTTCGCGCACAAGCACTCGCTGGTCTCTGCGGAATGGGCACGCCTCGAAGGACGGGACATCGAGGCCATGCAGCTGTACGAGCAGGCAATCCGTTCGGCCGCGGAGCACGGCTTCCTCCCGGATCAGGCGCTCGCCGCAGAACTGGCAGCCCGATTCTACCGCAGTCGCGATCTCAAAAGGATCGCTGATACCTATTTGGACGAGGCCCGCGACTGCTACGCCCGATGGGGAGCCCTGACCAAGGTCGCACAGCTCGACCAGAGCAATCATCGGATCCACCAGCGGGCACCGTCGGCCGCAAAGCCGACCATCGAGGCGCCCGTCGAGCAGCTCGATCTCGCCACGGTCATCAAGATGTCGCAGGCCGTAGCCGGCGAAATCGTGCTCGAAAAGCTGATCGAGACGCTGATGGTGATTGCCGTCGAGCATGCCGGAGCCGACCGCAGGCTCCTGATTCTTCCGCACGGCGGCCGGTACTGGATCGAAGCGGAAGCGACGAGTGGTCGAGATGGCGTCAGCGTCCGTCTTCTCGAAACGCTGATGACTCCTTCGGAGCTGCCTCTGCGGATTCTCGAGCAAGTCATCCACACCCGGATGCAGGTAATCCTCGATGATGCGCGCGGGCGGCACACCTTTGCGGGAGATCAATACATCGGCCGCAAGCTGGCGCGGTCGCTTCTCTGCCTGCCGTTGCTGAAGCAGGCCGAGCTGATCGGCGTGCTCTATCTCGAAAACAGCCTGGCGTCGCATGTGTTCACGTCGGCACGGATCGCGGTGCTGAAGCTGCTTGCCTCACAGGCCGCAATCGCGCTGGAGAACGCGCGGCTGTATGGTGACGTCGCGGAACGCGAGGCAAAAATCCGGCGCCTGGTCGACGCCAACATCATCGGGATCTTCATCTCGAATCGGAAGGGTGAAATCATCGAAGCCAACGACGCATTCCTCAAAATGGTGGGATACGATCGAGATGATCTCGCCTCGGGGAACATGTGCTGGACCGAGTTGACGCCGCCGGAGTGGCGCGCCAGCCTCGCCCGCGTCGGCGAGGGAATAAACACGATTGGGGCAGTACACCCCTATGAAAGGGAGTACTTGCGCAAGGACGGCAGTCGCGTGCCCGTGCTGGTCGGCTCGGCCGCGTTCGACGAGCAGCGGGACCAAGGTGTCGCCTTCGTACTTGATCTGACAGGGCGCAAGCGCGCGGAGGCAGAAGCTCGAGACAGCGAGCGGCGTTACCGCGAGACGCAGACGGAGCTTGCGCACGCCAATCGCGTTGCGACGATGGGACAGCTCACGGCCTCCATCGCGCACGAGGTGAACCAGCCGATCGCGGCCACGGTGGTCAATGCCGAGTCGGCCTTGCGCTGGTTGAATCGCGGTCCACCGGATCTGGATGAGGCGCGTCAATTGCTGAATAAAATCGCAAAGGACGGTCTCCGGGCGAGCAACGTCATCCGCCGAATTCGTGACCTCATAAAGAAGGCGCCATCGCGGATGGAGCCCCTGGAAATAAATGAAGCGATCGATGAGGTGATCGAACTCACGCGCGGTGAGGTGACGAAAAGCGGCATTTCGGTACGAACCCAGTTTTCCGAAAGGTTGCCCGCTACGAACGCGGATCGCACCCAAGTGCAACAGGTGATGCTCAATCTGATCTTGAACGCGGTGCAGGCGATGAGTGAAGCCGATCCAACCTCGGGCGAGTTGTGGATCACGACTTCCAACGGAGCGGACAGCGTGCTCGTCACCGTACGGGATACCGGGCCGGGCATCTCGCCGGAAAGCCTGAATCGTCTTTTCGATCCATTCTTTACGACCAAGTCGAGCGGCATGGGAATGGGATTGGCAATCTGCCGCTCGATTATCGAAGGACATGGCGGACAAATATGGGCGGCGGCGAATTTTCCTCGCGGCGCTGCCTTTCATTTCACGCTGCCCGCCGCTCTTGCAGAAACCGGGTCCTGAGCAGCGAACGAGCACCTCCGATTCTCCCCTAGATCGCGCCTGCCTCCCGCGCAATCATTGCAGCTTGAGTGCGGTTTCGCGTGCCAAGCTTCTGATAGATCCGTCGCAGATGCGTTTCGACGGTGTTCTCGGTCAGAAACAAAATGCGGGCGATTTCCTTGTTCGAGCTCCCTTCCCAGACCAGCCGCAGGATTTGCACCTCCCGTGTGGTCAAGCGAGGCGCACTGTCCGGCGCGGCTCGCGAGCCCTTCAACTCACGAAGCAAGCCAACCACCTGCGGCTCGCTCGTAACCATGGAGCGCACCGCAAGTGTTTCTGTTGCCCAGCTATCATCGGCGAGCACGCGCACCATCCCGCCTTCTGCCGCGCGCGTCACGGCCTGATCGAACGCCGCGCCGGCTTCTCGCCGGCGGCCTGACGCTTCCAGCGCCTGCGCCTCCAGAAACAGCAATCGCAACGCCCGGCGTCGACGACCTGCGGAATTGGCGGACTGTCGCTCGGAATGGATCTGCGCCAACGCCGCACTGGCCTCCCCGGTCACTAGCTGCAAGCGCAGTCGCGCAATCAGGACATCGTCAATTTCGCCGGCATGCGGCTTGAACGCACCGAAACCGTCCCAGACCGATGGGTCGCGGCCGGTAGCGAAGGCACGGCGCGCGCCCTCGGCGTCCCCTCCGCGCAAGGACGCATAGGCGCGCTCAAGCCACGCGGCTGCCGACAACCGCCGAAGTCCGCGCCGGGCGCCGATGTCACCCAACTGAACGAGCAACGCATGGCCTGGGCCTCCGTGCCCCTGCAGGAATTGCAAACGAGCTGCGATACGATGCAGGATAACCAGATGATCCGGCAGACCGGTCTCCGTGACGATCGGCAGGTAGTCGTCGACAAGTGCCTGGCAAGCATCCAATTCGTTGGCCTCATAGAGGCATTCGACAAGGTAAGTTGCGATGACGGCGCCGCTGCTGCCATATCTCTGACCTGCCGCGGCAGCCCGATTGAAGGCGCTTTCGAGGACGGCGCGTGCCGTCGCGACATGCCCGAAATTGAGCTCGATCGCTGCGGCGAAGCACGCGCTATAGCTCAGCACGTAAAGCGCATCGATCGGTTCGCATGCTTCGCGCGCTTGCGCCAGGTCCCGTTCGGCCTCGACATAGTTGCCCAGTGCGATATTGCAGAATGCCCGCGCATTGCTCGCCAACCCAGACGTGAAGCGGCCGAAACGCGACGCGCTCGCTCGCAGTTGCTCGACCGCATGAAGCAATTCGGGAATGTTGTCGGTCCAGCCAAGCAGCATCAGACGCATCGCCGTCATCTCGTCGTCACCGCTCTCGCCGGCCACATCTGCCCGCTCAATCCGCTCCATGTACCTCCGAGCGGCATCATAGCGATGCGCAAAGATTGCAGAAAACGCCGCTGCCCGCAGCAGGGCCGGACGCCCGTTGACCTCAGCATCTGGTAACAACGCTATGGCATGCGCAGTATCAGCCACGCGACCCGAATGCAGATTGTCCATCGCCGCCGCCGCAAGCAGATCAGCAGCCATGGTCTGATCCCTGGCCGCAAGCGCGTGCGTGATGGCCTCATTCATGAAGCCGTGAGCCGCCGCCCAGTCGGCGGCCCGCCGGTGAAGCGGCCGCAATTCCTCCCTGCTCTCCTGCGCAAGGCGAGCGCGCAGAAAATCGGCGAATAGAGGATGATAGCGATACCAGCGTTCCTCTGCGTCAATTGGAGCGATCAGAAGATCGTCACGAACGATCTCGCTGATCATGGTGCGGCTATCATCTCTTTCCAGTGCCGCGTCGCATAGCTCGGCGCAAAACCGGCCCAGCGTCGCCGAGCGCAGGAGAAATTCGCGTTGCGAGGCCGGTCGACTGTCGAGCACCTCCTGAGCGAGATACTCTGCAACGCCCGCACTCGCGCCGGAAATCGACCGCAATGCATCGATGTGCCTGGTGTTCAGGGCTGCCGCTGCAAGTCGCAAGGCGGCGGGCCACCCTTCTGTATGCTGCTGCAAGACGCGAATCGATGACGCGCCGATATTTTGGCGATCGAGATAGTTCGCAGTCTCCTCTTGCGTAAAGCGCAGATCGCTCTGGCCCAGCTCGAGCAACTGGCCATGAGCGCGTATCCGGCCGAGCGCGAGCGCTGGTTTGGTGCGGCTGGCCAGGACTAGGCGATGCTGCAGGTCGAGTTCGGCCAGCAGGCGCTGCAAGAAGGCCCAGACGGCCGCGTCGACAATCAGTTCGAGATCATCGAGAAACAGGGCGATCGGAATTTCTGAGCCCGACAGGCTTGCGAGTACATCCGCCACCCGGCCCTGCGTCGGATTCGCTTCCGCTGCATGGACATCGTAGGAGCCCGTAACAGGCTTGCCGAGCGCAACCTGCATCGCCCCCGCGAGCGACTGCACGAAGCGGTCGAGGCGATTGTCGGCCTGCTCGACCTGCAGCCAAGCCGTCACAATGCCTTGAGCCTGAAGGCGTCGGCGCAATTGCTGCATCAAGGTGGTCTTTCCGAACCCGACTGGCGCGCAGATCAGCGTCAGCTGCGCGGAGCCGTCCTCGAACAGGGTCAAAAGGCGCGCCCGCTCGACCATGTTGGCTGGCGCTCGCGGGGCCGCAAAACGAGCGCCTCGCAGCCCCGCCGACTGGCCAGCCTGGGGCAACGGCATCCCGGCGCTCCTCGCGAATACGGATTCGGACTGATGCTGCGATGGCGTTTTTCCGCTGTCAATACAGTAGCTTGCGCCAGTGACGCGCAATTCACGGTTCTCCGTGATGCCGCCGCTGAACTTCGGCGACTAACTCCCCGCTCGCAGTCTGCGAGGAAACGAGGAGAGAGAGATGCCGACCCGAGACGACAAGATTTCCCAGCCGCGGGCGCTCAATGATTGTCGACTACGACGGGTCATGCAGTTTATTGCCATTAATCTGCAGAATGACATTCGTCTCAAGGACTTGGCTGGGGTCGCGAACCTCAGTCCGTTTCACTTCGCGCGCGCCTTTCGGAAAGCGACAGGAGAGCCACCCCATCGCTTTGTCCGCAACTGTCGCCTTGAAAAAGCAAAGGAATTGCTCGCCGAGACAAGCGCTCCCCTTGCCGAGGTCGCTCTCACCTGCAATTTTTCCTCGCAGTCAAGCTTTACCCGCGCCTTCACACGCGCCTTTGGGATCGCGCCGGGAAAATATCGCGAGAATCACGGTCTTCGTCCGCGCAAGTAGCCCTAGCCGCACGCCAGCGTGCTTTTTGGAAACCAGAGCAAGATCGGTGAAGACAGTAGATGTATGGAAGTAGGTAGGATAGCGTTGCGGTCGCGCTCCGCGCTTGGCGACTGGACCGACGGGGCAAGCTTATGCACGAGAGCAGCGGGTACGGTCAGGAATTCGGAGATCGCCTGAAGGCGCAAGCCGTTTCCTTTGTTCGCACGTTGCGCAACACGGGTATCGCCGTCACCGAGGTCCGGGCCGACGACCCGCCGCGTGGCGACCTCTCCGGCTCACTCGAGCGCGAAGATGCGTTTCTGGTCGCCGTCATGCGGCGCGACTTTCCCGTCCATGAGTACTTTGAGGATAACCGAATTGCAGGAGTGACAGCGCTCAAGACGGGACAAACCGTGCTGTACGACCTGAAGCGCAACCCGCAGTTCCACATCAACAATCCTTTTCACAGCGTCCACTTCTACCTTCCTCGCGCGGCGCTGAATCTGGTTGCCGATGGCACGGAAACACGAAAAATCGAAGAGCTAAGGTATCGCCCCGGTGTCGGCGTCGAGGATTCGGTCATGCAGGGTTTGGTCGGCTCGCTGATGCCGGCCTTCGAGTTCCCCGAACAGGCAAGCCGGCTCTTCGTCGATCACGTTGCCTTGGCAGTAGCCGTGCATGTCGCCAAGACCTATGGCGGCATGGTGCTCGCAGCGAAGCAAGCACGCGGGGGATTGGCCGCTTGGCAGATCAAGCGCGCCGAGGAGACGCTGGCGGCGAACTTGGAAGGGGATCTTTCCCTTGCAGACCTTGCGAATGACTGCGGCCTGTCTGCTAGCCATTTCTCGCGTGCGTTTCGGCAATCGACGGGCCTGTCGCCGCACCAATGGCTTCAGCAGCACCGGGTCGATGTGGCGAAGAGTCTGCTGTCCAACCGCAATTTGTCGCTATCGGAGGTCGCCTTGGCGTCCGGATTCGCGGACCAGAGCCACTTCACTCGGGTCTTTGCCCGCCTCGCGGGTATCAGCCCCGGTGCCTGGCGCAGAACGCTTGAATGACTTAGCCGCTTTCCGGCTTAAGCCAGGGAGTTCGCTATGCAAAAGAGCAGTGCTTATGGAGATGAATTCGGGAGGCGTTTGCGGGCGCGCACCGCCGTGTTCTTCCGCTCGCTGCGCAATACGTGTATCGCGGTCACGGAAGTCCGCTCCGATAATCCGGAGCATGGCACATCAGCACCGCAAATTCGTGAAGATGCCTTTGTGGCCGCACTTCAACTTGTCGATTATCCGGTTCACGAGTGGTTTGAGGAGGAGCGAGCGGCTCCGGTGACCTCACTGAGGGCCGGCCAGACGACCATCTACGACATGAAGCGCAACCCGCAATTCACCATCAATAATCCATTCCATTCCGTTCACTTCTATTTCCCGCGCACCGCGTTGAACCTAATTACGGACGGAGCCGAGGCCCGTCAGATCCAGGAATTGCGCTACCGACCCGGCGTCGGCATCGACGATCCGACGATGCGGGCATTGGTCATGTCCCTCATGCCCGCGTTCGAGTATCCCGAGCAGGCGAGCCGTCTTTTCGTCGAACATGTGACCTTAGCGGTTGGCGTCCATGTCGCCAAGACCTATGGCGGCACGCTTCCAGTGGCGGCGCCCTCACGCGGCGGCTTAGCCGCCTGGCAGGTCAAGCGCGCCGAGGAGACACTGGCGGCCAATCTCGAAGGCGACGTCTCCCTTGCGGATCTCGCGCATGACTGCGGCCTTTCGGCAAGCCACTTCTCTCGCGCGTTTCGACAATCCACCGGCCTGTCGCCTCACCAATGGCTCCAGCGGCGCCGCATCCAACAGGCCAAGCGTCTCCTGTCCGATCGAAAATTATCCCTTTCAGAAATCGCTTTGTCCTGCGGCTTCGCGGACCAGAGCCATTTCACCCGCGTCTTTACCGATCTTGCCGGTATCAGCCCGGGCGCCTGGCGCCGCAAGTGCGACTAAGGTTTACGCTTCCGTGGCTGTTCGGTGATCGGAATCGACAATCCACGCAATATTCTTCAATCCCGGCGCTCAGCAATCGAGAACAATAGGAGAATATCCGCACCAAGTGAGACTTGGGATGCAAGAGAGCAGCGGCTACGGAGAGAGATTTGGCGAGAAGTTGCGGGCAAGAGCGACCGCATTCGTTTCACGTTCGCTACGCAATGCCAACATCGCTGTCACCGAGATTCGCTCCGATTCCCCGGAGCATGGGATCTCGGCGCCACTCGTTCGTGAAGACGCCTATTTGATCGGCTATCAACTGGTCGACTATCCGGTTCACGAGTATTTTGAGGATGATCGGGCCGTCCCCGTAGCCCATCTGCGGGCGGGCCAGACGACCCTGTACGATCTCAAGCGCAATCCGCAGTTCACAATCAACAAAGCGTGTCATTGCGTTCACTTCTATTTTCCTCGCGGTGCGCTGAACCTGATTGCCGACCGCGTGGAAGCGAAGCGCATCAACGAACTGCGCTATGCACCCGGCGCCGGGGTCGATGACGCCGTCATGCGGGCGCTGACCACGTCCCTGCTCCCATCTTTCGAAAACCCGGAGCAGGCCAGCCGGCTGTTTGTCGATCATGTCACTTTCGCCGTCGGCATTCACGTCGCCAAGACGTATGGCGGCCTGGTGTCTCCACCTCGACGATCACGTGGCGGACTGGCGCCCTGGCAATTGAGACAGGCCGAAGAGACACTTGCGGCCAATCTACGTGGTGACGTCTCGCTGTTCGATTTGGCGAGGGATTGCGGCGTCTCGGCAAGCCGTTTCGCGCGGTTGTTTCGTCAGTCGACCGGCGTCGCGCCACATCAATGGCTCCTGCAACGTCTGGTCGAAGAGGCCAAGCGCCTGTTGTCCGACAGACGCTTCTCACTGGCCGAGATCGCCTTGACCAGCGGATTCGGCGACCAGAGCCATTTTACCCGGATCTTCACCCGTTTGATCGGCATCACCCCAGGCGCGTGGCGGCGAAATCTGGATTGATGGCGCCGATCGGTTCGTGGTCGAAACCGGCAAGATTCGCGCGAATTTGCCAATCGTTTCACGGCCCGCAAGTGCAAATTGGGAATTGCATCATCCAGGAGGTCCCACGTGACAGATCAGGGCGCGTATGGCGAGCAGCTTGCGAATGTATTCCAGCTCGAACGCGCGCCGGCTTTCGTAACACGCTCCCTGCAGAAGTCGAAGATCGCGGTCACCGAGATCAAATGCGACATCGTCAATCACGGACTGACGTCGCCGATCCCGCGCGAGGATGCTTTCCTGATCACCTTGCAACTCCGCGACTGTCCGAGGCACGATCTGTTCATCGACGACCGGCAGGTGCGGAGCGGCCATTTGCGGCCGGGCAGCGTTTGCATCTATGATCTGCGCTCAAACCCCGTTGCAAACAGCATCAGTCCATTTCATTCGTTGCACTTCTACGTGCCGCGGGCAGCGCTGGACGTTATCGCTGACATGGAAGATTGCGGCCGGGTCGACGAATTCACCAATCAACCCGGCCTTGGCGACGAGGATGCTGCCCTTAGTGGACTAGGCGCAGCCCTCCTGCCGGCGTTTCGACGGCCCGATGAGGCCGATCAGGTTTTTGTCGATCATCTGACCATTGCGACGGTGGGGCATGTACTGAAGACCTACGGCGTCGGCAGCCGTGCGGTCTCCTTCGCCGCCGCGGGCCTGGCGCCCTGGCAGGAGCGGCGCGCCAAGGAGATGTTGTGCTCTCATCTCCACGGGCAACTCTTCGTATCCGAACTAGCCTCCGAATGCGGGCTGCCCACCAGTGTCTTTCTGCGCGCCTTCCGCCAAACGACAGGTCTCACTCCTCACGGGTGGCTGCTGCGACATCGGATCGACCATGCCTGCTTGCTCCTGCGGCAGCAGGCACACAGCAGCCTGGGCGAAATCGCGCAGGTGTGTGGATTTGCGAATGAGAATCATCTCGTTCGCGTTTTTTGCCGCGTGATAGGCGGACATCCTGAGACGTGGAGGCGCGGATGAGACGCAATCCGGCCTGCTTCGCTGCGCGCCTTCGCTGACCAGAGGTCCCGCTTGGTATTGACGAGCGAAAGCCATGAAACAAATTGGACGGACCGATACGATCGTCGAACAGCCGCCGCCCGTCGGCCTCAAGCCTGCGCCGACGACCTTCATCTCGGATTTCGTGAACGCCCTGCTGGGCACCAAGGCCGCGCCCAGCATGCTGATTCCAGCAGCCAAACCTTCACTCAATGAGCACATTCGTTACCTCGCCAAGCTCTGGAGCATCGGATTTGTGCTCATGGCGTCTGCGACCTGGGGAATGATCAAGCTCCAGACCTTCGATCGCCCAGGCACTGCGGTGCTTGTCTACTTGCTCGTTATCGTCTTCCTCTCATTGATGGATGGCATGATTACATCCGCTCTGTTTTCCGTTCTCGGTGTTATCTGCCTGGATTACTTCTTTACTGCGCCTCTTTATTCATTCGAGATCGGAAGCACCCAGGATATGGTGGCACTTGCCACCTTCCTGGTGACGTCATTTGCGATCACGACGCTCGTACGCAGAGCCCGTTACTTCGGCGAAACCCAGCATGAGCAAGCCACTCTTCTGGATCTGACGCCCGATGCGGTTCTGGTTCTGGATGCCAATCGCGTCATCACCTATTGGAATCGCGGTGCCGAAATCCTGTTCGGGTGGACCCGGGATGAAGCGGTCGGCAACGGCGTCCATCGGCTGCTGAAGACAGTTTATCCTGCCCCTCTTGATGAAATCGTAGAGATCTCGAAGCGCACCGGCCATTGGGAAGGTGAACTCGTTCAAACGACGCGCGATGGCGCTCAAGTCTTCGTCGCAAGCAAGTGGATCATACGGCGGGACGCGAGGGGCAATCCGATCGGCACGCTCCAGAGCAATACCGACATCACTACCCGCAAACGGACCGAAGAGGCGCTTTTGAAGAGCCAGGCTGCCTATCTATCCGAGGCCCAGCGCTTGAGCCACACGGGAAGCTTCGGCTGGAACGTGACCACCGGTGACCTAACCTGGTCCGAGGAGAGCTTCCGGATATTTGGATACAGTCAAGCGATCCGGCCTACACTCGACCTCGTCCTCGCACGCGTTCACCCGGACGACCGCCTTCTCGTGAGGAATGAGCTCAACCGAGCCGCCGCGCGCGAGGAACCGCTCGACTTCGAACATCGGCTGCTGATGCCGGACGGTTCAGTGAAGACCCTGCATGTGGTCGCGCGCCCTTCTGTCGAAGAACCAGGACGTTTCAGGCTGATCGGCGCAGTAATGGACGTGACCCAGCACAAGATCGCCTACGACGCGCTGGAAAACAGCGAGCTGCGGTATCGCCATCTCTTCAAGTTCATGCCGATCTCGCTCTGGAAGCTCGATGTCCGGCGTCTAATGGAAATGTTCGACGAGCTGAAGGCAACAGGCGTGACTGACCTTCCGGACTACCTCGCCGGACATCCTGAATTCCTTACCCGAGCAATGGATGTCATGGTCGCCGAGGAAGTCAATGAAGCCACCGTGCACATGTTCGGCGCCACAAATCAGGAGGAACTGCTCGGTTCTATCGGCCGCTTCTTCAAGGCAAGACCCGATACGATGGGACGGATCCTGAAGAGCCGCTTCGACGGTGAAGAGCTGTTTGAGGAAAAGTCGCAGCTCGTGACACTAGACGGTCGTCTGATCGATGTGCTCCTCACGACTGCACGAACCGAATTCGGGGTGACGCTCGCCAGCCTTGTCGAACTGACCGATCTGGTCCGGACGCAAGAGACGCTGGAGCGATTGCAGTTCGAATTTGCGCACGCAGCACGCGTCTCGACACTTGGCGAATTGACCGCATCGATAGCCCACGAGATCAACCAGCCGCTCGGCGCGATCGCGACCAATTGCCAGGCCAGTCTCAGATGGCTCGACCGGCCAGAGCCGGACTTGAATGAAGTTCGCAACCTCACTCGGCGAAGCGTTTCCGATGCCAGGCGAGCTGCCGAGATCATCGCGCGCGTCCGCGATATGGCGGCACGCCGGGCGCCGGAACGCGTTCTCGTATCTCCTCATGAGCTCATCCTCGAGGCCCTGCAGTTCCTCCGTCACGAGGTTGAGTGGCGCGGGGTCAATGTCTCGCACGTGTTCTCTGCTTCCGCCCCGCCTGTGCTCGGGGATCGGACCCTGCTGCATCAGGTCATCGTCAATCTCGCCGTGAACGCAATGCAGGCCATGGCGCGGCGTAGCGAGGCGGAACGCCGAATCACGGTGCGGACAACCTCGCTCGACGGCGTCGCATTGCGCTGTAGCGTTGAAGACAGCGGCCCGGGAATCGAGCCCGATCACATGTCGCGCGTCTTTGACAGCTTCTTCACGACAAAAGAAAGCGGGATGGGCATGGGACTATCCATCTGCCGCTCGATCATCGAAGCTCATGGCGGCCGGATCGAGGCTGACAACGGCAGCATCCACGGCGGCGCCCGGTTCTCCTTCAGCCTGCCGGCAGCGAGCACAATGTTGCAGTGACGTTCCGCCCGCACGTGATGCCGATCGCGAGTCTGCGATTTGAGAAAAGGCAAAACCATTCCGGTGGTGGCAATCTCATCCAAGAGAGCAAGAGCCGCTTAGCTCACTATGGCTGGCAACCGCGTCGGTTCCATGCCGGCGCAATAGCCAGCCAGGTGAGATATGCCCGAAGCCAACTTGAAGTCGGCGCCAAGCTCCCGCGCGTCAACCGTCACCCCTCGTCTCTTCGTCCTCGAATTGAACGCGGGCTGCATCCATGTGATGAATGTGGACGGCTCGAACAAGAGAACCATTGTGACCGGCTGTCGACACCCCGACGGGATCACAGTCGATGTCGAAGCGGGCCACATCTACTGGACCAATATGGGCGTCCCCAATCTGAACGACGGGTCGATCGAACGTGCTGACCTCGATGGTGGAAACCGCAAGACCATCGTCGCAGAAGGCAAGACTTTTACGCCCAAACAGATCATCCTCGATAAGAAGGCCGGCAAGCTCTACTGGTGCGACCGCGAGGGCATGCGCGTGATGCGCGCCAATCTCGACGGCTCCGCGCTGGAGACCCTGATCGAATCGGGCCATGGCGATACAGACCGCCGCGACCAAACCAAGTGGTGCGTCGGCCTGACCATCGATCCGAAGCACAAGAAGATCTACTGGACGCAGAAAGGGCCGGACAATGCCGGTCGCGGCCGCATCTTCCGCGCCAATCTCGAAATTCCAGGGAGCGAAACGGCCGCCAATCGCTCCGACATCGAGATATTCTTCGACAGTCTTCCGGAGCCGATTGACCTCGAGCTCGACCTCAAGAACCGCCTTCTCTACTGGACTGACCGCGGCGACGCGCCGCGCGGGAACACCGTCAACCGGGCCTCGATCGACAACAAGCCTGCCGAGCCCGAGATCGTGCTGAGCCACTTGATGGAAGCGATCGGTATTGCGCTCGACGTTCCCGGCGACCGCATCTTCGTAACCGACTTCGCCGGTTCGCTCTACTCGTCCCGGCTCGATGGATCGGCCGAGCGCAACTTCCTCTACGCCCAGGGCAACCTCACCGGCATCGCCTATGCCGAAATCGCAAAGGAGAAGTGATATGTCACAGCCGAAACCCATTCGCCGCGTCGCCATCATCGGGACGGGCGTCATCGGCGCAAGCTGGACCGCCCTGTTCCTCGCGAACGGGCTCGAGGTTGTGGCGACCGACGTTGCGCCGGACGCGGAAGCGGCTCTCAAGCGCTTTGTTGCAGCGGCCTGGCCGGCGCTGCAGCGATTAGGCCTTGCGCCCGGCGCAACACAAAACAAGCTGACCTTCACTGCGGCCCTCGTTGATGCCGTGAAGGGGGCCGATCTGGTGCAGGAGAACGGCCCGGAGAAGATCGATTTCAAGCGGACGCTCTATCGGCAACTCGACGAACTCCTGCCTGCCGACGTGATCATCGCGTCCAGCTCGTCGGGCCTGACCATGAGCGAGATCCAGTCGGCCTGCGAACGGCACCCCGAGCGCTGCGTCATCGGGCATCCCTTCAATCCTCCACACCTCGTGCCGCTGGTGGAGATTGTCGGCGGCGCCAAGACCGCAGAGGACACCATCCAGCGTACCGCCGCGTTTTACACCAGCCTCGGCAAGCGGACTGTCCGCCTCAACAAGGAGGTTCCCGGCCATGTCGCGAACCGGCTGCAGGCGGCGCTGGCGCGCGAAGTCTACCACCTCGTCGCTGAAGGCGTCGTCAGCGTCGCCGACGTGGACACAGCGCTATGCTGGGGCCCCGGCCTGCGCTGGGGCATCTTGGGCCAGGTGATGCTCAATCATCTCGGCGGCGGCCAGGGCGGCATCGAGCACTTCTTCAAGCAATTCACCGGCCCCATGACGGCTTGGTGGAAGGTGTTAGGCAACCCGGAACTGACGCCCGAAGTTCAGAAAAAGCTAATCGACGGCGTTCACGCCGAAGTCGGCTCGCGTTCCGTCGACGAATTGGCTGCCGAGCGCGATGAGGTCCTGCTTGGGCTGATCGAAATGCGCAACCAGATTGGCAAGGCGAACAAGGCAAAAGTCGCATAGGTCTCAACGAGCCACTCAAGCAGCAAGCGGCCTCCGGAAGCAGTCCTCTGGGGGCCGTTTCGTTTGTGCCCCAGCCAACGAGCTGCTCCGCCTCCGCAAAATACAACAAGGCAAAAACGTCCCCGGAATAACAACCGGCTTCAAGAATCAAGTCGGCGCCGCAGGCAAATTCATTGACGACACCAGACAACGCATTCCGCGTGTCGCTCGCTCTTACGTTCCAAACGTCGCGCCAAGGAGATCCAACATGGCCACAGCTACTGCAGCCCGCAAGCCCGACGCGCCGAAGGCGCTGCCGGTGCCGAACGGCGATTTCTACCAGCTTGTCGAGCTCTTGACGGCCGACGAGCTTGCGCTCGTGAAGAAGGTGCGGGCCTATATGGAAACCAAGGTCAAGCCGATCATCAACAAATACTGGTCGGACGACGCCTTCCCCTTTGAACTCTTGCCTTCCTTCAAGGAGCTCGGCATCGGCGGGCTTGGCTATGAGGGCTATGGCTGCGCCGGCGGGAGCCAGAAGCAGTTCGGCTTCGTTGCAATGGAGCTCGCGCGTGTCGATCCGTCGATCTGCACCTTCTTCGGCGTCCACAGCGGCCTGGCGATGGGATCGATCTACCTTGACGGTTCGGAGGAGCAGAAGCAGAATTGGCTGCCGCAAATGGCCCGCTTCGAGAAAATCGGCTGCTTTGGCCTAACCGAGCCGCTGGTGGGCTCCGCTGCCAGCGGCGGCCTCACCACGACCGCCAAGCGCGAGGGCGACACGTGGATCCTCAACGGGCAGAAGCGCTGGATCGGCAACGCGCCCTGGTGCGATCTCTCCATCATCTGGGCGCGCGACCTCGCCGACAACCAGGTGAAGGGCTTCATCGTCGAGAACAAGTCCTCGCCCGGCTTCAGCGTCGAGAAGATCGAGCACAAGGTCGCGCTCAAGGTGGTGCAGAACGGGCAGATCACGCTGAAGGACGTGCGTGTCCCCGAAGCCAACCGGCTGCAGGGCGGCAACTCCTTCCGCGATACCGCCCGCGTGCTCCGCATGACCCGCTACATGGTCGGATGGGCCTCGACCGGCGCGCAGATGGGCGCGTTCGAGAACACGCTTGCCTACACCCAGAGCCGAAACCAGTTCGGCAAACCCATCGCCTCGTTCCAACTCGTGCAGGATCTACTGGCGAAGATGCTCGGCAACCTCACCGCCTGCCAATGCTTGATGCTCCGCCTCGCCCAACTCGATGACGAGGGCAAGCTCGGCGACCACCACGCAGCGCTGGCCAAGGCCTTCTGCACGGCAAAGGCCCGCGAAACGGTGGCTTGGGGTCGTGAATTGCTGGGCGGCAATGGCATTGTCGCCGACTACCACGTCGGCAAGCTCTTCGCCGACGTCGAAGCGCTCTACTCTTACGAGGGCACCTATCAGATGCAGAACCTGATCGTGGGCAAGGCGGTCACGGGCCTCAGCGCCTTCGTGTAGCCGCGCAGGAGAACGGGCGGGAGATCACGCCCCGCCCGTCCGCCATTCCGGACAAGGAGACAAGAATGACAGACCAGCTGACGCTGGCGAACGTCCGCTACGAGAAAAGGGACGGTATCGCCTATGTGATCCTCAATCGCCCCAAGGTTCTCAACGCCCTGAACACGCCAACCTGGATCGACCTGCAGAAGGCCTTCGAGGATGCCAAAGCCGACGCGTCCGTGCACGGGGTGATCCTCACTGGGGCCGGAGACAAGGCCTTCATCGCCGGCGCCGACATCAGCGAACTCGCCCATGTCGACGCCTATGAGGCGGAGGAGTCGAGCCGCTTCGGCCAGGACGTGCTGAACCTGATTGAAAATATCGGCAAGCCTGTAGTCGCAGCAATTAACGGCTTTGCGCTCGGCGGCGGCTGCGAAACCGCGATGGCCTGCACGATCCGGATCGCCGCCGAGCACGCCAAATTTGGTCAGCCGGAGGTCAAGCTGGGTTTGTTGCCAGGTGGCGGAGGCACACAACGCCTGCCGCGCCTCGTTGGCAAGGGTCGCGCTCTCCAGTTGATCCTCACAGGAGAAACGATCTCTGCCCAGGAAGCCTACCGGATCGGGCTGGTCAATGAGGTTGTTCCAGCAGCCGACCTGATTGCGCGCGCGGAGGCGATCCTGAAGCAGATCTCGGCCAACGCGCCGATCGCCGTGAAGTTCTCGCTCGAGGCCACCAACAAGGGGCTCGAGACCAGCCAGACCGAGGGCTTTGCGCTGGAGGCCTCCTATTTCGGGATCTGCGCCGCAACGGAAGACAAGAAGGAAGGCACGTCCGCTTTCCTCGAGAAGCGCGCCCCGCAGTTTCATGGACGGTAGAGCACGAGCGGACCCGGAGAGCATAGATGACGGCCCAGACCAATTCTGCCATTCCGAGTGCCCAGTTTCGGCTGACAGGTGATGATGGCTTGTGCGTCGCTTGCGCGCGCTGGGATAGCCGCGGCGAAACGCGCGGCGTCGTCCAGATGGCACACGGCATGGGCGAGCACCTGCGGCGCTATGCCGATACCATCGACGTCCTGACCTCGGTGGGGTGGACGGTTTACGGCAATGATCACCGCGGTCATGGGCTCACGGCCCACTCGCCGGCGCGATTCGGCGACTTTGGGAGCGGCGGTTTCGATCTGCTCGTCTCGGACATGGTGCGCCTCACGGAAATCGCCCGCGACGAATTCCCTGACGTGCCGCTGTTTCTGCTTGGTCACAGCATGGGCTCTTTTGCAGCCCAGCTCTATGTCATCGATCATAGCCACCAGGTCGACGGATTGATCCTGTCGGGCTCCGGAGCGCTCGATGGCCTGGCACGACTGGCAAAGGCCGTTCCACCGGGAATCAACCTACTCAATGCCGCCTTCGAGCCGGCCCGCACGCCGTTCGATTGGCTGAGCCGTGACGAGCGCGTGGTCGACGCGTTCATGAATGACCCGCTCTGCTTCGCAACCCTTCAGCCGCAATCGCTTGCATCGTTTCTCGGCGCCGGCCGCCGACTGAAGGACCCCGTCGCCCTCTCCAAGGTCCGCTGTGACCTGCCGGTATATCTGTTTTCGGGCAGCGACGATCCAGTCGGCCAACATCTTGCGGGCGTCAAACTGCTGATCGAGCGTTACCGCGCCGCCGGCCTGCGCGACATTGCATTCGACTTCTATTCCGATGGCCGACACGAGATGCTCAACGAGATAAACCGTCGAGAAGTCCAAACGCGCCTGCTCGGATGGATCGCGAGCAAGCAGAATCGCTTCGAGGTCCGTGCGAGCGGGCCTTCCCTTTCCTACGAATTGCAACGCTGAGGAGACAGCAAATGTCCAACGACAACATCTTTTCCGGACTGAAGGTCGTGGATCTCGCGAGTTTCATCGCGGGGCCCGGAGCCGCCGTCATCCTCTCCGATTTCGGTGCCGACGTCATCAAGGTCGAGCCCCCGACTGGCGACACCTGGCGGATCGGCTACAAGATCCCACCCCAGCCGCGAGCCAAGGACAACTATCCCTGGCACCTGAACAACCGCAACAAGCGCAGCCTGACGCTCGACCTGAAGTCGCCGCATGCGCCCGAGATCCTGGAGCGCCTGGTCAAATGGGCCGACGTGCTGATCGTCAACACGCCTCACCCCGCCCGCAAGCGCCTCAAGCTGAATTACGAGGATGTCGCCACTTGGAATCCGCGGCTGATCTACGCCGACATTACTGGATACGGCGACAAGGGGCCCGACGCGGACCTGCCAGGGTTCGATATCACTGCTTATTGGGCCCGTAGCGGCCTGCTCTCCCTTACCCGGGATGCCGGCGCGCCGCCGACGCTGCCCGTTTCGGGCAGCGGCGACCATGCCACCGCGGTCAGCCTCTACTCCGCGATCGTGACCGCGCTATATCGGCGCGAGCGAACGGGACAAGGCTCTTACGTGACGACGTCGCTGCTTGCCTCGGGTGTCTGGGCCTGCGGCGTCTCGGTGCAGGCCGCGCTTTGCGACGCCCAGTTCTATCCGCTGCATGATCGAAAGAACCCGCCGAACGCGATCTTCAACGTCTACCAGGCGGCCGACGAGACCTGGTTCCTGATCGTGCTGACGCCCGACAAGTGGCCCGCTTTTGCCACCGGGATCGGCCGCCCGGATCTGTTGTCCGACGCGCGTTTCACGGATGCGGCAAAACTGGTGGCGAACGCGGGCCAGCTTACCGCGATTCTCGATGAGGTCTTTCGCGCACAGCCGATGTCGCACTGGCACGATGTGTTCGACCACAACCACGTCACCTTCGGCGTGGTTCGCGCGCCCTACGAGGTCGTCAAGGACCCGCAATTGCACGAGAACGACATTGTCGTCCCGCTCGAGGGCGCTGGCGGCAACCTGACGTTCACGGTCAGCAGCCCCCTTCAGGTTCATGGCGTTACGAAGGTCGCGGCCAAGCGCGCGCCGGAACTCGGCGAGCACAATAATGAGATCCTCAAGCAGCTCGGCTACGACGACGGCCGGATCGAGGGATTGTTCGTCAGTGGCGCCGTGCCGCGCGCCAAGGAACACAAGTCCTCTGCGGCCTAGCGATCGTCCCGGTCACGATTGGCGAAGCCTTCGCGTCGGCCGTCGCAGGCCGACGCGTGCTCGTTTTCGTACGGAGGTCGTCTATGAAATACGATGATCTCTTCAGCCAATCGCTAAAGCGCCTGCACGATGAACAGCGCTACCGTGTATTCATCGAGATCGAGCGGATCGCGGGCGAATGCCCCTTTGCCGTCTGGAAGCCACCGTCCGGACCACGCAAGGTTGTGATGTGGTGCTCCAACGACTATCTCGGCATGAGCCGGCATCCCAAAGTGATCGAGGCGCTGACCGAGACGGCGAGGCGAACCGGGATCGGCGCGGGCGGCACGCGCAATATCGCCGGCACCAACTCTCCGCTGGTTGAACTCGAATATGAGCTGGCCGACTTGCATGGCAAGGAGGCCGCACTGCTGTTTACCTCCGGCTATGTCTCGAATCAGGCCGGAATTTCCACGATCGCGAGGCTCATTCCCGACTGCCTCATCCTGTCGGACGAACTCAACCACAACTCGATGATCGAAGGCGTCAGGCAATCCGGTGTCGAGCGGAAGATCTGGCGCCACAATGACGTGGCCGCGCTCGAGCACCTGCTGGCGGCAGAGCCGTCACGTCCAAAGCTCATCCTGTTCGAAAGCCTCTATTCCATGGATGGTGACACTGCACCAATCAACCGTATCTGTGAGCTCGCCGAACGGTACGACGCCATGACCTATTGCGACGAAGTCCATGCGGTCGGCATGTACGGTCCGAGGGGCGCCGGCACCGCCGCGCAGGACGGTGCGATGCATCGCATCGACGTGATCGAAGGCACGCTCGCGAAGGCGTTCGGATGCCTGGGAGGGTACATCACCGGCAGCCGCAGTCTGGTCGACGCGGTCCGCTCGCACGCGCCCGGTTTCATCTTCACGACCGCTCTAGCCCCGCCGCTCTGCGCGGCAGCGACGGCCGCCATCCGTCATCTCAAGACGTCCGACCTCGAGCGCCGTCGGCAACAGGCCAACGCGGCGCGCCTCAAGCAGGTTCTGGTGTCGGCCGGGCTGCCTATCCTTCCGACCAACACCCATATCGTCCCCCTGATGGTTGGCGATCCCCGCCTGTGCAAGGCTGCGAGTGACCTCCTGCTCGACGACCACGGGATCTATATCCAACCCATCAATTATCCGACGGTCGCCAAGGGAACCGAGCGGCTTCGCATCACGCCGACGCCGTACCACGACGACGTCTTAATCGACCAGCTCAGGGACGCTTTGGTTGATGTCTGGGAACGACTGAACCTGGATTTTGTTCTCGCTTCGGTCGCTGCCGAATAATCAGATTCGCCCGGCGTCGAGTTGCTCGAATTCCACCCGGCACGCCACGCTGAAATCACGCAGCAGATCGATCGTGCCGTTGTTCGCCATGTCGCGAAGCTCGACAAAGGTCTTGTCGGGCTCGATATAGATATCCAGGATCTTCCTTGCGATGTGATCGGCGCTATTGATGACAGCCTCGCTCGACAGCACCCGCATCCTGCCGAGCTTGGCGTAGAGGCCGACGAGATTGGGGATATCGGCCTCGTCGTGCTGAAGGGCATCGATGTAGCATGTCGAAGCCTGTTCGATGAAATCGCGGTAGAGATTCTGGCGGCGATTCTTCTCATGCGACAACCACTGAGCGCGCGTCTGGAGCCGGTGGTTCAGCCAGTTCGCGACCACACTGGTCAGGCCCCCGACGGCGGTGCCGGTCAGAGCTGCGAGAGCCGAGATGATAGACGCATCCATGACAACGTGTCCTCAAGCAGGCGCCGCAACAGCCGGCGCGCTACGCCGTTTGCTGAACTCAATCATCACGGCGATTGTCGCGTAACCTGCCACGAGCAGCCAGAGTCCCAGGAACTCGCGGCGGACATCGGACAGGCTCGCGCCGAGCTGGGCGACGTCGACGAGGCCGTCGATCGCGAGCGTGCTCGGCAGGAGCTGCGCCACCCAGCGTACGGCGACGGGCATCGCTTCGGCCGGCCAAGCAAAGCCTCCGAGGAAGAAGAACGGCAATCCGATCGCCGCAAACACGAGTTGCACCGCCAGAGGCCTGCGGAAGATGGCAGCGACCACTAGCCCGAGGGCTCCGACGGCCAGCGTAAAGGGTAGCGCAAAGGCCAGAATGGTCACGACCGAGCCCAAGCGCGGAAGGCCGTAGAGGTACGGCAGGCCGATCAGATACGTCGAGACGATCAGGGCGTGGACAACGAGATAAGCCAGCAGCTTGCCGCCGACCGTGCCGATCGAGTCGAAGATCCGATCGCTCAATCGCGCCCCTACCCTGTCTTCCGCCGCAGTCTCGCCGCCCGGCATCGTTCCGAGCAATCCGACCCCGATCAGCAGGGTCTGCTGCAGGATCAGGACGAAGGCGGCCGGGAGGATATAGGTGGCGTAGCCGCCCTGCGGATTGAAAAGGGGCACTGGAATGAACGGCATGGGGTCGGTCGCTGCGGCCGCAACCGGCGGATCGACCCCAAGACCGACCAGACGCGCGATCTCGAAGTTAGTACCGAGCGTGCGGGAAACCGCCGTCACTGCACCGCTCATGCGCTGATACATCAGGAAATAGCTCGCGTCCGCATACAGCGCGATCGGAGATACGCGGCCGTGCAACAGGTCCCGCTCGAAATATTGCGGAATCACCAGGATCCCGAAGATGGCGCGTGTATAGACCTCTCGCTGAGCGGTCGGCATGTCCGGCAGGACCTTCGCGACCGAGACGTCCGGCGTCGCATCGATCTGCCGGGCAAGCTCGCGGCTGGTCTGAGTGCGGTCCTGATCGACCACGGCAATCGGAACCTTGCGCAGGGCCTCGTTCAGATAGGGCTGCGGGTAGAACAGCGCATAGACGGCGGCCGCAATCACGACCACCGAAACAACCGGCCGCAGTGAGAATATCCGGCTGAGTTCGTTGCGAAACACGGCCAGCAGCACTCTCATGGCCTCTCTCCCTGGTTGGATCGGCGCATCGCCAACACCCGCACCGCCGCGAGACCAACGAGTACGATCACGAATCCAATCAGCACGAGCACCGGCTTCCAGGACAGATCGATAGGCGTCCCCCGGATGGTCTGGTCGATCCGGGCCATCAAATACCAGGTGCCCGGCAGCAGCTCGCCATAGCCGTAAGCGAAATGGTTCATGCCAAGCCTGGGAAAGCCGATGCCCATGAAACCGAACGCCGGGGCCGTCAGCAGCGTGGCAATGCTCACCGCTGCCGCCACCGGCCGGAGCAGCAGCGCCAGCAATGCGCCGATGAATTGGCATGCGAGCACGAAGACGAAGCCGGCGGCGACCAAGACGACCGGCTCACCGCGCAACGGCAGCTCGAGAACCTTGAACAGGACGACGTCAGCAATGCCGAGCATCGACAGGAACAGGAGGGTATAAGGCAGCATCTTTCCGAACATGGCCGGTAACAGCCCTCCACCGAGCCGGCGAAGTGCCGTGAACCGGTGTCGTGTTTCGACATCGAGGCCGACCGCATAAGCCATGGTGGTCACGATGACGGTCTGCAGGACCGCCGGAAGCAGGGCGGCCAGCAGAAAGTGAACGTAGTTCAGCGTCGAATTGAACAGCGCATGAGTCTGCAAGGGAATCGGCGTGATTGCGGCTTGCGCCTCCTCAACCGGCTGTCCCTCCGCGGTCCGCAGCGAGATCCGGATTCCGGCCGCGACGGTGGGTATGGCGGCATTGGCGCCACGCAGCACGAGATTGCCCACGGTAAACGTCTGGCTGTTGTAGAAGAAGACCACCTCCGGACGCCGGCCTGCGAACACGTCGCGCTCGAGATTGTGCGGCAGCATCAGAATTCCGCGGATCTTGCGGGCGACGATCAAGTGCCGGCCTTCCGACAATTCGGCGACATGGAGCACAGCAGCCGTGTCCGGCGTAGCGTCGACGGCGCGGATGATCGAGCGAGACAGCTCCGAGCCATCGAGATCGAGGACCGCGATCGGCAGCCGCGTGGCAAGCCCCGCACTGAGGATCGCCGTGAGCAGAAACATCAGCGCAAGCGGCAGTGCGATTGTGAGCATCAGCAGCAACGGACGCCGTCGCAGCCACGCGATCTCGCGCCAGAATACGAGTGAAAATCCCGGCCGCTGCTGGTCACGGCGCTTCATGTCAGCGAACCCGGGCCGACCAGGCGGCGATCGCGCTCATGCCCGGACGCAAGCTATCCACGGGCTGCAACGGCTTTGCGCGCACTTCAAACGTCCTAAGGTCGAAGTCGCCGGTCGCGCGCGTGGCTCGCCAGGTGGCATATTGCCCCTGGACGTTGATCATCGTCACGCGCACGGGAACGGTCTTCGATTTCAAGGCCGGCACCGTAACCTCGAACCGATCGTCGATCTTCAGTCCCGCGAGCAAGTCCTCTCGCAGGTTGAAGGTAAACCAGAGATCATTCATGTCGATGAGCGAGAACAGCGGCGCACCGGCGCTGAAGTTCTCGCCAAGCTCCGCGACGCGGCTGGTGATCTGCCCCGTGATCGGTGCGCGCAACGTCAGCTCGGAGACGTCGACGTCGCGCTGGTTGAGACTGGCCTCGGCTTGCTTGACCTGAGCCGCCGCGAGCGCTTTCTCCTCGTCGCTGGCGCCTTTCTGGGCGAGATCGAGCGCGGCCTTGGCCGCATCCCGATTGTTGGTGGCGTTTTGAAGATTGCGAGTCGCCTCGTCGACTTTCTGCTGAGGGGTGAAGCCGGTCGTTATCAGGTGGGATTGACGATCGAACTCTTCCTTGCGAAGGACGACGTCGGCTTCGGCGGCGGCGAGTTCGGCCCTGCGTGCGAGAATTGTTTCCGGCCGCGTGCTGTACACCCGGTCATAGTCTGCCTTGGCCACGGCCAGAGCCGCACGTGCGGATATGAGGGCCGCCTTCAGTTGCGGGCTGTCGAGCTCGGCCAGCACGCCCCCCCGATCGGGCGTCTCCCCGACGTCGAAACGCCATTCCACCACCCGTCCGTTGACGCGCGGACTCACATCCACTCGGTTGGCGGAAACTTCGCCCTGGACCGTGAGCGGCGGCGGTCGGGTCGCAAACCACAGGAATGTTCCCAGTCCGAGCACTGCGCCGGCAAGAACAATCCAACGGACGGCTTTCACTGTGGTGGCTGAAGCGCTCATGATGCTGACTTTTGTTTGGGTATTTCGACGGACCTGGGCGCCTCCGCGATCAAGCGAGAGCTGCGTTGGCCACTCAGATAGGACCAGATCCATTGGATCTGTACTCTGAAGCGGTTCTGGAGCAGCGGTAGCGCGAGCACGTGGAGGGTGGCCCATACCATCCAGGTGACAAAGCCGCTGGTGCGCATGCGGCCGGCCTCCAGGATCGCAAAATTCTTTCCCACCACCGCCATGTTGCCCCTGCTGCGATAGCGGAATGGACGACCGTCGCTACGACCTTCGACCCGCCTGACGATCAGCCGGCCGGCAAACCGACCCTGCTGAATCGCGGCCTGCGCAACGCCGGGAACGGGATAACCATCCTGCGTCATAGAGGTGGCGTCGCCGGCCACGAAGACGTTGGGCGCTTCGGGGATGTCCATGAAGGGACCAATCAACGCACGGCCAGCACGGTCGGTCGTGGTACCCAGCATTTTCACGACTGGCGATGCTGTCACGCCGGCCGTCCACAGCACGGTCGCACTGGTGATGCGCTCGCCGCTGGCAACCACGCCCTGCTCGTCGACCTTCTCGACCTTCAAGCCGGTCCTGACCTCGACCCCAAGCCGCTCTAGCCGCCGCACAACCTTCCTGGACAGGGTTTCGGCGAAGCTTGGCAGAATTCGATCGCCGCCATCGACAAGGACAATCCGGCTCTTCGCCGGATCGATTCTGCGGAAATTGTTGCGCAGCGTGACTGACACCATGTGCGCGATGGAAGCCGCGAGCTCGACACCTGTCGGACCGGCTCCAACGAGGACAAAGGTCATTTGGCGGGCTCGTTCAGTCTCGTCCTCGGTGGATTCGGCCAATTCAAACGCGCCCAAGATCTTGGTCCGAATGGTTTCGGCATCATTGAGGCTCTTGAGGCCTGGCGCGTGCGCGGCGAACTCGTCGTGACCGAAATAGCTTGGTCGCATTCCCGTGGCGATGACGAGATAATCGAATTCGATCTTGCGAATACCAAGACCGGGATAGATCGCCTCGATCGTACGCATGCGCAAATTGATACCGGTCACCTCTGCGAGTACCACGCTGAGATTCTTCTGTTTGGCCTCGAGCTGGCGGATCGACGTGGCGATCTCTGAAGGTGCCAGAACAGCGGTCGCGACCTGATACAGAAGCGGCTGAAAGATGTGGTGGTTGCGCCGATCCATGAGGATGATCTCGACATCGGACTTTCTCAGCGCTTGCGCGGCGGCGATGCCCGCGAATCCTCCGCCGACGATCACGACACGTTGCTGTTTCGGCTGGGAAGAGGCGGCCGGCAATCTGTCCTGCGGAAGACTCTCGATCGATACGGTGCTCATGGTGTATCTGACGATCTCTTGCTGACGCCGCCTGCCCGCGGATGAGTGCGGGCTATACTGCGGCTCCGCACACGGGCTCTTGGACGCTGTTGCGAAGCCTAGAACGCTCTTGCGGCATTCGAGATGAATCACCGTTTGTCCAAGACTCAGCACAATTTGGGCGAAGCGATTCGGTGCCGCCCCCGCGACTGCCTCTCTGCGATGGAACGCGGCAAGATCGTTCCGCCACTGTCAACCCTATGCAAGCAAGACCGCGCCGCCCGGCATATCAGCGCGAGACGGTTGAGGTCTGCTCCGGACGAGCAGTCATCCGACCATGAGAGATCCGCGATGTTCTTCGATCCCGTACTGCTATCGCAGATTCAATTTGCCTGGGACATTGCCTGGCCCATCCTGTTGCCGGCGTTCACCGATGGTGCATCATCCTTTATAGGCCTGTTCCTGCTGTCCCATCTCGGCATCGCGACCAGCCTCTATCCGATGATCGTACCCTACCCGTTGACGCTTTGGGACGCAGCGTCCCCGCCGCGCACGCAGGCTTTCCTCCTGGTCGGCACCCTGTTCCTGCTTGCTGTCGTCCTGACCTACCCCGGGTGGCCCTATTGGGTGTTCCGCAGAAAGGTCCGCGCGCCGACATCGGATACCACTAGATGGAAAGGCCGCATGGCATGACAGTCGCGGACGAGACAGGGACGAACCCGCAGGTCGGTCGCGCTACTCACCGAGTGACCTACTCTCACGGGACGACGATCGAGGCGATCGATGGTCAGACCTTGCTCGATGCGTCCATCCAGAACCGGATTCCGCACCACCATCAATGCGGCGGCCAGGCCCGTTGCACGACTTGCCGTGTTCTGATTCTGGACGGCCTATCACATGTCTCGCCCCGTACTCCGCTGGAACAGAGCGTCGCCTCAGCGCGGGGATGGGACGACTTTACGCGTCTGGCCTGCCAGACCAGGGTCTACGGCGAAGTCATTGCGCGCCGGCTGTTACAAAGTCCACAAGACGTTATCCTCCTCGATCTTGACGAACTCGGCACCCGCTCCGGTGCCGAAGAAGAGGAGCTCGAAGTCGCCGTGCTGTTTTGCGACATACGCAACTTCACCAGCCAAACCGAAAAGAGCCTGCCTTACGACGTCGTTTATTTCCTCAACAGCCATTTTGCCACGGCGGCCGAGATCATCATGAACAATAACGGCTTTGTCGACAAATACATTGGAGATGGGCTTCTGGCAGTTTTTGGGATTCGCGGCGAGCCGCCGGCGACTGCTTGCCGGAACGCCGTTCGCTCCGCCGTTGGGATGCAGGATGCCGCACGCCGGCTTTCACCGATCTTTGAGCGCGATCTCGACATCGCGCTCCGCCTTGGCATTGGGGTACATTTTGGGCAGGTCATTCTGGGCCGGATCGGTCATCCCGGCAGGCGGCAGATCACGGTCGTCGGCAACACCGTGAACCTCGCCAGCCGGATCGAGCGCATGACAAAGCGGGTCGGTGCGCCGATTCTCTTGAGCGACAGCGTCGTTGCCCATCTGCCTGGCGCACTTCGCCTCGGTCCCGCTATCAAGCCAAAGCTCAACGGCGTGTCGGAAGCCACAAGCCTCCATGCGTGCGACGGCTTCAATTGCACCGATCCGGTCCTCATCGTTCAGTCTTCCTTCCATCAGGTCGCGCCGCGCCTGATGGCGTTTGGCGAGCGCTTCTACACGGTTCTCTTCGAAGAGAATCCGGAGCTTCGGGGGCTGTTCAAGAACGATTTGGCCGTCCAGCAAAGGATGCTGGTGTCTATGCTGAATTCGCTCGTCAAGGGATTGAACCGATTGACGGAGATCGAGGGCGGCGTACGTGCGTTGGGACGGCGACATTGCCGCTACGGTGTGCGAAGCGATCACTACGGCAAGGTCGCAAATGCCTTGCTGCTGACGCTTGCGGAATTTCTGGGCGACGATTTCACACCGGAGATTCGCGCCTCCTGGATCGCGATTTTCGGCACGATCTCCGAACTGATGGTCGATGGCGCCGAGACGAACATGCTTCCGGTCGCCGGTCGTCTGTCTCCCGACCTAACCACGTCATAAGCCTACCTCTCGGGCAAAACGCCGCAAGGACATCCAAGAATCGGCAAGCGTCTTCGCGAAAAGAAGGTCGCTTCCGGCGAGACTGATCCAGCCAAAGTGTCGAACTCTGCGGGGCAGCCGTAAATGATCGCTCAACTCACTCTGATTGAACGGCAACGCGCGATACTGATCAGCTTGGCCGTCACCGTATGCGGCGGGCTCATCATCATCGTCGGACGCGATGATGTCATGGGGGTCCATGGCGCTCTGATTTTCCTTTCCGGCCTCCTCATGATCTTCCGCATCGGCGGAAGCTACTATCTGCCGGAGCCGTCCGGCGACCGACTCGCCCATTACTATGACGACCCCTCCAAGGTCGGCATCATCCTTTCCATGGCGTGGGCCGTGATCGGCCTTGCGGTCGGCGATTGGGTCGCCTGGCAGCTCGTCGATCCCGACCTGACTTTTGGAGTGGGCTGGTCGAGCTTTGGTCGTTTGCGGCCGGCCCACACCACGTCGGTGATTTTCGGGTTCGGCGGCAACGCCCTGATCGCCACCTCGTTCTACGTCATGCAACGGACGTCCCGTGCCCGCCTTCCTGACCAGGTAACGCCCTGGTTCGTGGTCTTCGGCTACAACCTGTTCTGCCTCCTCGCCGTCACCGGCTACCTGATGGGGATTACCCAGTCTAAGGAGTACGCCGAGCCCGAATGGTACACCGATCTGTGGCTGGTCGTGGTGTGGGTGACCTATTTCGTGCTTTACTTGCGCACGTTGGCGCGGCGCAAGGAACCGCACATCTACGTCTCGAACTGGTACTACATGGCGTTCATCCTGGTGGTGGCGATCCTTCACATCGTCAACAACCTCGCCGTTCCGGTTTCGCTCGGTCACTCCAAGAGCTACTCGGCCTTCTCGGGCGTACAGGACGCCATGACCCAGTGGTGGTACGGGCACAATGCCGTCGCCTTCTTTCTCACCGCTGGCTTCCTCGGCATGATGTACTACTTCCTGCCGATGCGCGCGGGACGGCCGATCTTCTCCTACCGGATGTCCATCATCAGCTTCTGGGGCATCACCTTCTTCTACATGTGGGCCGGCTCGCATCACCTGCATTACACGGCTCTGCCGCAGTGGGTGCAGACGCTCGGCATGACCTTCTCCCTCATGCTGCTGATCCCGTCCTGGGCATCGGCCGGCAACGTGTTGCTCACGCTCAATGGCGCCTGGGACAAGGTACGCGATGACGCCACGCTGCGCTTCATGATGGTGGCGGGCGTGTTCTACGGCCTTACTACCTTCGAAGGATCGTTCATGGCGATCCGTTCGGTGAATTCGCTGTCGCACTACACGGACTGGACGATCGGCCATGTCCATGCCGGCGCGCTCGGCTGGGTCGCCATGATCACCTTCGGATCGATCTATGCCTGCGTACCCTGGCTGTGGAAGCGCGAGCGCATGTATTCGCCAGGACTCGTCGAGGCTCATTTTTGGCTCGCGCTGTCCGGGAGCGTCATCTACGTCTTCGCGATGTGGAATTCTGGCGTCGTCCAGGGCCTGATGTGGCGAACCTACAATGAGAGCGGCACACTCGCCTATTCCTTCATCGACACGCTGATCGCGATGCATCCCTACTACATCGCCCGCGCCGTCGGCGGATTGCTGTTTCTGATCGGCGGATGCCTTGGCGTCTACAACATCTGGATGACGATCAAGGTGCCCGGCCTGTCGACAAACCAGGCGAGCGACGTTCCCCAGCCGGCCGCGGTCGGTGCCGGCGTGCTTCAGGCTGCGGAGTAGTGCACCATGTCGCTTTTCGGAGTTCACTACCGGGTCGAACGCAAGGCGATCGGTTTGACGCTCGCGATCATCGGCGTCGCAAGCATCGGCGGCCTTGTCGAGATTGCGCCACTCTTCACCATCCACCAGACGGTGGAAGATGCTCCCGACATGCGGGTATACACGCCGCTCGAGCTCGCCGGCCGCAACATCTACATCCGGGAGGGCTGCTACGCCTGCCATTCGCAGATGATCCGTACGCTTCGCGACGAGGTCGACCGTTATGGCCCATACTCGCTCGCGGTCGAATCCAAATACGACCATCCGATGCTTTGGGGTTCGAAGCGCACGGGGCCGGATCTCGCCCGTATCGGAGAGAAATATTCCGACCAGTGGCATGTCGCGCATCTAAACAACCCGCGTGACGTTGTGCCGGTCTCGGTGATGCCCGCCTACACTTGGCTGCTCACGACCGAGCTGCGCACCGATGATCTCGGCCTGCATCTGAAGGCGCAGCGCGCCGTCGGGGTCCCCTATACCGACGACATGATCGCCAATGCCGCCGTCGATGCCTATGCCCAGGCAAATCCGGATTCGCCTCAAGCTGACGGCGTGATCAAGCGATATGGCAAAGCCACCACGATGCGTGCATTTGACGGAAATCCCAGTCACCTGACCGAGACGGATGCGCTGGTCGCCTATCTCCAGATCCTCGGACGCCTCACAGACGCGGCGCATAGGACGACTGCACAAGCCGGAATAGAGCAATGATCGAACATGCATTCCTTGTTGGGTTCTCGAAATCCTTCGGGCTGTTTTATCTGATCGCGATGTTGGTCGCAGTCGTGATCTACGCCATGAAACCCTCGAACAAGAAACGGTTCGATGACGCCTCCCGATCCATCTTTCGCGATGAGGCAGGACCATGGCAGTAGAGCAACCGGACCGCGATAGCTATACCGGCTATCTTACGACAGGCCATGAATGGAGCGGTCTGAAGGAGTTGGACACGCCCGTTCCGCGTGTGCTCTATTTCTTCCTGACCCTGGCGTTCCTATTCTCGGTCGGCTATTGGGTGCTGATGCCCGCCTGGCCGCTGGGCGTCACCTATACCAGGGGCCTGCTCGGAACCGACCAGCGGGCGCTGGTCAAGGCTTCGCTCCAGGACGCCGCATTGGAGCGCGGCGTCTGGTCCAAGCGGATCGAGACGGAAGATTTTGCGGCAATCCAATCCGATCCGAAGCTGATGGATGTCGTGCGTGAGACCGGCCGCACTCTGTTCGGAAACAATTGCGCCGCGTGTCATGGCGTGGATGTCAAAGGCGGTCCAGGCTTCCCGAACCTGACGACGACGTCCTGGCTATGGGGTGGCAAGCCTGAGGACATCTTCAACACCATCCGCGTCGGCGTGAACTCCGCCCACCCCGATACGCATGTCTCGCAGATGCCGGCATTCGGCCGCGACCAGATGCTGGCGCACAAGGAGGAGCTCGACGTCGTGAGCTATGTCTATGCCCTGTCGCATCCCGGCGCTAAGGATGTCGACCCCGTCAAGGTCGAAGCCGGCAAGGCGCTCTTCGCCGCCAATTGCACCGCCTGCCATGGTCCTGACGCCAAGGGCAATCCGGACGTCGGCGCCCCCAACCTGACCGATCGCTTCTGGATCTATGGCGGCGACTTCGAAACCATCGACACCACCGTGTGGGGCGGCCGCCAGGGACATATGCCGACCTGGGAGAGCCGTCTCTCCAAACTCGATCGGAAGATCCTGACGCTGTATGTGGTCGACAAGAGGATGCCCGGGCCATGAGCAGCTTCGCCGTCGGCCGGCGCCGCACCGGCAGGGCGACGGTCCTGCTCTGGATTCTGGTTGGGTTTGGGCTGATCGTTATTCTCGCCGCGAATGCGCATCTCGTCTACGTCGCCACGATGTCGCAGCCGGATTGCGTCAGCCATCTTCGCCGCGACGAGACGGGTCCGGTCGCGCTTGCCTACCGCGCGGCTCAGTCGGCCTGTTCACCATCGGCCCTCGACAACACGACAAGAGGAAACAAGCGATGACGATGCTTCCTTCCTTGGCGCCGCCGCTTCCGACGGTCAATCGTTGGGCACGCGCTCTCGCGACGCGTGATCCCTTCAAGTGGCTGGCGTCGGGCTGGCGAGATTTCACGACCCAGATGCCGCTGAGCCTTGCCTACGGCGTCGTCATCTTCATGATCTCGATCGCGCTCGTCAGCGGCCTGATCCTGCTGAAGCGCGACTACATCCTGTTTCCGCTGTTCGCCGGCTTCATGGTGATCGGTCCGATTCTTGCGGTCGGACTCTATGAGAAAAGCCGACGGATCGAAGAAGGCCTGCCGTTGCGCTGGAACCATCTTGTCTTCGTGAAACCGCGATCGGGCGGCCAGATCCTGTTTACCGGCGTGCTGCTCTCGTTGCTCATGATCGTCTGGATCCGGGCAGCCGTGCTGATCTACGCCCTGTTCTTCGGGATGGTCGCCTTTCCGGGCCTCGATCGTATCGCACCGATGCTGTTCACCACGCGGGTCGGCTGGGCCATGCTCGTTGTGGGCACGGCCGTGGGCGGCCTGTTCGCTGCGTTCTCCTTTGCGATCAGTGTTTTCTCCGTCCCGATGTTGCTCGACCGGCGCACGGACGCGCTGACCGCGATGGGGTCCAGCATGGCTCTCGTCTGGAACAATCTGCGTGTACTTCTGATCTGGGCGACGATGGTGCTCGCGCTGTTCCTCGTGAGCCTGGCTACCGGGATGCTGGGGCTGATCGTGATCTATCCATGGCTGGGTCATGCGACCTGGCACGCCTATCGCTCGGTCGAGCCCGCAACGGATTAGTGGGTCGAAGGACGGAGCCTGTCCATGAGTTGCTGCGCACCTGGCGCCGAACTCTGTTTGCATCAGGTTCAGAACCTGAATGACGAGATCCTGCTTGCGAGCAGGATGGTTGAGGATGGGCTGCGCCAGACCGATCTGTCGGTGCCGGACATCCATTGCGGCGCGTGCCTGCAACGTATCGAAGCGGCGCTCAGCGGGCTCGATCGTGTAGTTCGGGCACGCGCCAATCTTTCAACCCGCCGCGTAGCAGTCGTTTGGCGCGGCGACGTGCCACCGCAATTCATGGCAGCTCTGGAAGCGCTCGGCTATCGGGCTCACCTGCACGACGCCGATGCGGCCGGCAAGGATGCTGTCCTGTCCGAACTGCTGCGCGCACTGGCGGTAGCGGGCTTTGCGGCCACCAACATCATGCTCTTGTCGGCCTCGGTATGGGCGGGCGCCGAACCGCCAACACGCGATCTCTTTCATTGGATCTCGGCGCTGATCGCACTGCCGACGCTTGCTTATTCCGGCCAGTTTTTCTTCCGTTCGGCCTGGCGCAGCCTGAAGCATGGACAAACCAACATGGACGTGCCGATCTCGATCGGCGTGCTGCTCACGTTCGGCATGAGCCTGTACGAGACACTCCATCACGGTCCATACGCCTATTTTGATGCCGCCGTCTCGCTGCTGTTCTTCCTCCTCGTTGGCCGGACACTGGACCATGTGATGCGGGAACGGGCGCGACAGGCCGTCAGCGGACTGGCGCGGCTGGCGGCGCGCGGCGCGCTCGTCCTCCAGCCGGACGGCACGCAGACCTACGTGGCGATGGACGAGATCGAGCCCGGCATGACGATTCTGCTCGCGGCCGGCGAACGCGTGCCCGTCAATGCGCGGGTGATCAAGGGAACTTCCGAGCTCGACCATTCCTTCGTGTCAGGCGAAAGCGTCCCGGTTCAGGCCAAGGCGGGGACCGAACTGGAAGCCGGCATCCTCAATCTGACGGGTCCGCTGACAATCGTCGCAACGAGGACTGCCGCCAATTCGTTTCTTGCCGACATCATGCGCATGACGGAAGCCGCGGAAAGGGGGCGCGCGTCCTATCGGCGGATCGCCGATCGTGCCGCACGGCTCTATGCGCCTGCTGTTCACGCGCTCGCGAGTCTTGCCTTTGTCGGCTGGATGATGGTCTCCGGTGACCCTCATCGCGCCATCACCATTGCGATTGCCGTTCTGATCATCACTTGCCCCTGCGCGCTCGGACTTGCCGTTCCCATGGTTCATGTCGTCGCCGCGGGCCGGCTGTTCGAGCTGGGCATCATGCCGAAAGACGGCGGCGCATTGGAGCGGCTCGCAGAGGTCGATACGGCGGTCTTCGACAAGACAGGAACGCTGACGTTGGGACGCTCGCAGCCGACGATAACGGGCGATACCGGCGCCGACATGTTGGCTTTGGCAGCCACCATCGCCATGCAATCGTATCATCCCTATTCACAAGCACTGGCAACTCTTGGCGATCCGTTCCGGCGGGTTGATTTGGACGCCGTGGCTGAGCATCCGGGCAAAGGCCTTGAGGCGCATTGCGGCGCCAACGTCTATAGATTGGGGCGTCCCGACTGGGCGATCGCCGGCGGGCGATGCCGCAAAGGAGATCAGGAAGCGACCGTCGCGTTCGCAATCAACGGTAAAGGCCAAACCTACTTCACCTTCAACGACGCCATGCGTGACGGCGCGCAGAAGGCCGTCGCAGAACTGACGAAGTCAGGCATCTCTGCCGAAATCCTGTCCGGGGACAAGGACTGTCGCGTGCAGGACATTGCTCAGCAGCTCGGCCTTCCCTGGATTTCCGAGGCTGGGCCAGCCGAAAAGATCGCGCATGTTTCCACCTTGAGGCAAGCCGGTCGCAAAGTGCTGATGGTGGGCGACGGCTTGAACGATGCCCCGGCGCTGACGGCCGCCAATGTCTCGATTGCGCCTGCCTCGGCCTCCGATGTGGGCCGCAATGTCGCGGATTTCGTGTTCCTCCGTGACAGTCTCGAGGCCATTCCGCGGGCGGTCGAGATATCACGCGCAGCGCAATCCCTCGTTCAGCAGAACTTCGCATTGGCCGTGATCTACAACATTGTGGCTGTGCCATTCGCTCTGCTCGGCCTAGTGACGCCTATTTTTGCCGCTATCGCCATGTCCCTCTCGTCCATAACGGTCGTCGCCAACTCGCTACGACTCAATAGCCGGTTGATGCGACCTGGCGCGCCGCGGAGTGCTCCTGTGTCCAAAGCCACCATTGCGTTTGGAGCCGGCCAATGATCGACTTCTTCTTTCTCGTGCCAATCGCGATCGGCCTGGGCCTGGCAGGGCTCGCCTCGTTCATGTGGACGCTGAAGAACGGCCAATACGACGACCTCGAAGGAGCCGCTCAGCGCATCCTGCTCGAGGGCAATGAAGGTCCGGACTACTAGTTCGCTATCATGCTGCGGTCGGCACCGCTTTTTGGAAACCCCGGCAGCCGTGCGAAACAAATGCTGGCGAGCGCAAGGAATGCCGACGCCCAAAGGAAGCCCGGCCAGTAACTTCCGATCCCCTCGCGAAACCCTGCATAGACCAAGGGGGAAAGGGAAACCGACACCAGAAATGCCGAATAGAGCCACCCGTAGGCGCGACCGAAGTAGCGCTTCGGAAAATACCGGGAGGCAAGGTAGGCGATAAAATCGACTTCGGCCCCTAACGACATGCCGACGAAGATTGCGGCATAGGGCGTGAGGCCTTTTCCACCGAATGCCAGCGCAAGGAACCCCACCGAGCTTATCGCCATCATCAATATCGCGACCCTAGGCGCGAAGACAAAGTCGATCGCGACGCCTACCAGCAACCGGGCCAAAACGAGCGACAGGCCGAGCAAGCCCGACATTTGCCCTGCGCGCGCCGCGCTGAACCCCGCATCGATCAACATCGGCACAAAGTGCACGACCACCCCGCCAGTTCCGATGGCAACGAGCACGAAAGGAATGATAAGGCGAACGAAAACTGGATGCCTGAACACCTCGCCAACGGTTACTGCATCTTCTGCGCCGGGCGCATTCGACGCCAATCTGCGCGAGCCACCCACCCCGCTGAGCGCCAGCAGGCCTAGGACGATCGGAAATCCGCCGAGCATCACCAGCGCCAGCGCCTCGTAGCCAGCGCGCCAGCCAGATACGACGATGATCGGCGACAAGAGGATCGGCGCGACCGCGCTCGTTAGCCCTGTGCCGAGCAACACCACACCCAGAGCTGCGCCGCGGGTCCGGTCAAAGAGTCCAACGACAATGCGGGATAAGGTCACCGGCGAACAGCCCGCACCGAGCAGAGCCATCAGGGCCATGATCGTCCAATATTGGATGATCGAACTGCCCATCAAGCTCAAGGCAAAATAGCCTGCAGCCAACATCAGCATGCCGATGCCGATCAGGATGCGCTCGCCGATCCGGTCGACGAACAGGCCAACCAGCGGTGCTGACATCGCGGTTCCGATCGTGATGATGGTGATACCGAGCGAAATCGATATCCTGGTCCACCCCAGGTCCTGCTGGAGCGGCACAACGAACAGCCCGATCGTAAAGGGCGGGAGGGTATGCAGTCCGATCGCATTGCCGATGAGGCAGGCGATCATGGCCGGCCAACCGCGCCGGAGCTCGGCAGCCCTCGCAGGTAAAGTCGAAATGGTCCTACCCCTGTCCGGTCGCCAAGTTTGCCAGCGAGTATGGTAGGGTGGAGGTGCCAAGGGAGCCACCCGGAATAGTCGCAGCCGGACGTTTTCTGATCAGTTTTGCAAAACGACGACAAATTCAGACAATCCGCCCCTCCCCCCGTGTCTCTATGGTCGACACAACAGCTTGAACGGGCGCGCGAATTTGGATCTCCCGCAATGGAAAAAGTCGCTTACGGCCAGCACCTTCTCAAGGCACTGCATGCCGGCGAGGCCCAGACGATGGTCACCCGACCAGTGCTGCAAAAGTCGGAAATCGCGGTAACGGAAGTGCGGCGCGACATTCCCGAGAATGACTACACCTCGGCCGTGCCCCAGGAGAGCGCGTTCCTCATCACCCTGAACATGCGAGACTGGCCCAAGCGGATCCTCTGGATCGATGACAAACCTGTCCAGGCGCTTCCTCTCGGGGCCGGCTCGTCGAACATTTTCGATCTGCGGAAAAAATACATCGGTTACGGCGTCTCGTCCTTCCATATGATGTCGTTTTACGTGCCGCGAGGCGTTCTCGCCCACATTGCAGAAATCGACGAGGCACGCGATATCGACGAATTCGCGCACGACCCATGCAGCGGCATCGACGACCCCGTCATCCGGGATCTCGGCCTTGCCCTCTATCCTGCCTTCCGGCGTCCGGAAGAAGCCAACATGCTCTTCGTCGATCACGTCACGACGGCGATCGCCGCGCATGTCCTGCGCACCTACAACCCCAGGGCGGACCGGCCGGCAGCCACCGCAGGCGAACTCGCAAAATGGCAGGAAGCCCGGGTGAAGGACGTCATCGCCGCGCATCTCGACGGCAACGTCACGATCGCGCAGCTCGCGCTGGAATGCGGCATACCCCTCAGCATATTTTCTGACGCCTTTACCAGTTCGGTCGGAATGCCTCCTCACAAATGGCTGCTCGAACGGCGGCTGGAGAAGGCGATGGAGATGATGCGGCAAACGAAGATGTCGATTGCCCAGATCGCTATGAAATGCGGATTTGCCGGAGAGCGTCATCTGGTACGCGTGTTCAGTCGGGTCGTCGGGAATAGTCCGCACGCCTGGCGGAGCGCGCGTTTATCCTGAACGACGAAGGGTCGAACCAACCGCCGCGAGCGAGAAGCCCAGCCGATGTCCAACCTCAGAGGATATGGTCAAACGGTGGCAGAGATCCTTCACATCAAGGAGGCGCCTTCCGTCGTTCGGCAGAAGGGGCATCGCAAGGAGTATGCCGCAACACTGGTCGTCTCCGAGCAACCGTCGCTCGAGAGATCCAATCCTCTGCCAACCGAAGATTCCATCATCGCGTCGGTTTCGCTGTCCGAGGGACTCGACCGTGAGATCTGGCTTAACGAGCGGCCACTTGCGCTACAGGGGCCCCAGGCAGCAGGCGGCACGACATTGCTCGACCTGCGACATGACAACAGGGTGCGCTTCAAGAGCGGCTTTCATCTCGTGCATTTCTATTTTACGCGCAGCGCGCTGAATGGAATGCTCGAGCAACAAGGAACAGAGCGTCTCGACGAGCTGCATGCACCTACTGGCGTTTGCTCTCCAGATCGCACATTGACCCAACTCGCAAGCGCGCTGCTGCCGTCCCTGGTGAAGCCGCAGGAAGCGAGCCGGATCTTCGTCGACCACGTCTTACATGCCGCCGCCGCGCATCTCCTGAAGGAATACGCCGGCATCGATCAGCCGACCGCCAAGCTTCGCGGCGGGCTTGCACCTTGGCAGCAAAAACGAGCAACCGAACTGCTGAGCGAAAATCTCGACGGCGACCTTTCGCTGGCCGACATCGCGGCCGAGTGCGGGTTGTCACCCGGCCATTTCTCCCGTGCCTTCGCGCAATCGATGGGCATACGGCCGCATCGCTGGCTACGCGAACATCGCGTCGAGAAAGCCAAGTCGTTGCTGTCGAACTCGCGACTGTCGCTTGTCGAAATCGCCAAAGCCACCGGCTTTGGCGATCAAAGCCACTTCACACGTGTGTTCTCGGAGTCGACGGGTAGCAGCCCCGGCGCTTGGCGACGGTTTCAGCGTCAATGACGCCCGGCGTCAGCCCTTGAGAGCTGCCTTGCAGCAAGAGTTGTTCAACCTGTGGCCTCGAATCCGCGGTGCCTGATTGGCGCGAAAAGGTCTCAGAGGCAAACCGAATTCTAGCCTACGCGACGGCTACCGCCAGGAGTACAAGATGGTCGAAAATCGTAGTTACGCGCGCAAAATTATAGATTTGGTAGCTGGGGTCCGCTACATCGCTAAACCCACTAATGTGGAAGCGCTGTTTTCTTATCGGAGAGCAGCTTACTCCAGACCTCGCGCCTTGGTAGCTTGCCAGAAGCGGCCGTTCATACGTCGACGTAAGATTCTTGATTCCGACGGAGTCGACTGGGCGAATGTTTTGGCAGGAGAATCAATGGGCATTCCGACAAATGTGCTGTTGAACCTGCTCCAAACCGGCAGTTGATATTTTCCCCTGTCGGAATGAGGCCTTCGGCGGCGTAGATGGCAGATCGACGCGCAAAGGCGACCGTAGGCAATCGAGATTTTGAGCTGCGGGGGCTGCGAATCGCCTCTCGTTCTTGTTCGCGTGCTTAGGCGTTCGCAACGGCCACGCGCCCGTTGGACAGCCGGTTATCGACGCTGAGGGCACCCCGCTGCCGCGATCTGAGGCAGGCCTCCGGCCATCATGACGTCCTTGAGGAAGCGGATCATCTGGCCCTGGCCGGCGAAGTTGTCGAAATGCATTTCCGACGCGCTGGATTGCCGAAGACAGACCTCGACGCCGGATCCGACCAGCATCCGCAGCAGACTTTCCGCTCCGTTCATGGCCGCTTCCCCGTCGTGTTGATCGCCCCTCGCCCTAGTGCTCCGCTGCGTCGCGTCAGACGAAGGCGCTCAGCCCGGTGATCGACTTGCCCACAATCAACGTGTTCATTTCCCTGGTGCCTTCATAGGAGTAGATCGCTTCGGCGTCGGCCACGAAACGGCCGATGTGATTCTCGAGCAGGATGCCGTTGCCGCCGAGCAGTTCGCGCGCATAGCCAACGGTCTCGCGGCACTTGACGGTGCAAAATGCCTTCGCCAGCGATGCGTGCTCGTCGCGCATCACGCCCTCGTCCTGTAGCTGGGCGAGACGCAGCATCATCGCCTGGGTCGACGTGACGTTGCCGAGCATACGCACGAGGAGATCCTGCACGAGCTGGAATCCGCCGATCGGCCTTCCGAACTGCATCCGTTCGGTCGCATAGCGCAGCGCGTGCTCGTAGGCGCCCATCTGGCAGCCTACAGCGAACCATGCCACTCCGGTGCGCGTCATCCTCAGCACCTTGGCGGTGTCCTTGAACGAGTTGGCATTCTGCAGACGGTCCGCCTCAGGCACGCGGCAATCCTTCAGGGTGATCAGCCCGTTCTGCACGACGCGAAGCGCCATCTTGGTCCTGATCTTCTCGACGGAAAAGCCTGGATTGTCCTTCCCGACGACGAAGCCCTTGACCTGGCTCGAACCCTCCTCGCGCGCCCAGATGACATTGATTTCGGCGAAAGTGGCGTTGCCGATCCACTTCTTCTGGCCATTGAGGATCCAGCCGTCGCCTTCGCGCCGGCAGGTCGTCAGCATGCCGCCCGACGTGGCGGAGCCCACCAACGGCTCCGTCAGGCCGAACGAGCCGATCTTCTCGAAGCGCATCATGGGCGGAAGCCAGCGCTGCTTCTGCGCCTCGTCGCCGCACAGATAGATCGAGCCTGCCGACAACCCGGTGTGCACGCCCCAGAACGTCGCGAGCGACGCGTCCACCCGCGCCAGCTCCATCGCCACGAATCCGTTCAACAACCAGTTGCCGCCCGCCGCGCCATAGCCCTGATAGCCGACGCCGCCGATGCCGATTTCGGCCATCTTCGGAATGATCGCGAACGGGAATTCGTCGCGGCCCCAGTACTCCTCGATCACGGGCGCGACGACGGCCTCGGTGAAGTCGCGAACGCGCCGCAACAGCGCGCGTTCGCCATCGTTCAGCACGTTTGCAATTCCAAAGAAATCGCCATTGACCGGCGGCGGCGCGTAGTCCGGCCGCCCCGTCCGGGTGGCCTGCGGGTTCGCCATGGCTCCCTCCCTCGTGCGCGGATCGCGGCGTCAGGCTGATTTGTTCGGTCGAATGCTGGCGCGGATCTCCTCGAGACTCTCCTTCACGCGATCCTGGATGATCTTCACCGCCTCCGCGGTCGATTGCCTTGCAGTCGACGCGTTCTCCTGTGCGCCTTGCACCGTGATCTCGAATACCTTTCGCGCGAATTCGGTCTGCAACGCGATGTTCTCGTGAACCTTGCCGAGCGGCTTGTACTCGCGCGCAAGCGTCGCCGCCTCTTTCAGACCTGCCTCCAGCACCTCGCGCTGCTTCCGCGCCACCGATTGCGCGCCTTGCGCGGCGACCTTCGCGCTTTCGCCGAGGGCATCGATGTTCTTCTTTTGGGCCTGGAGCAATTCATCCACGTTCAGTTTCGGCAAGCCGAGATCGCTGCCGAACTTCCTCAGCATGTCGATGTATGATGTCGCGTCCGTCATGATATCCTCCCTTGTTGCTGTGCTCAGGACTGGTGGCGTCCGCCTTCGGACGTTGGAATGGGACCTCTCACGCGACCGGCCGTCCGCGAAAGCAAGGAGGACGGTTCAGGCTGCGGGCGCTCGTCGACCAGGAATGCCTCGATCAGAGCAGCGGTTTCCGCCGGGCGAGTCACCATGAACAGGTGCCCGTCGTCGATCATGCGGAGCTCGGCATTCGGGATCAGGCCTGCCAGAATGTGACCGTTGATCGGGGGAACCAGCGGATCGTCGCTGCCCATCAGCACGAGCGTCGGCTGCGGCAGCGACCAGAGCCATGGCAGGCTGGTCCAACCGGTCATGGCGAGGAGCTGATACAGGTAGCCCAGATTTCGCCCGCCGTGCATCGCGGCCACATGCCGGGCGATGAGCGACGGGTCGTAGCGAAATGCGCCGCCATAGATGTCGGCCGCTATCCTGTTCATGTAGAGCTTGTCGGTATAGCGCCGCGGCGTCGCCATCTTCCACAACACCGCGGGACTCGCCGGCACCATGGTGAAACCGGGCGACGTCGCGGCCAGCACCAGCCGCCGGCACAGTTTCGGATATTGATGCGCGAATTGCTGTGCGATCCCGCCGCCCCATGACACGCCGGCGGCGTCGACCTCAGCGTAGCCCAGTTCCGCGACGAGGCCGGCGGCGAGCCGCGCCAGCGTCGACGGGCGATACGGAAGAAGCGGCCGCGGCGAGGCGCCGACGCCCGGGCACGTCAAAAATGATCGCTGTCGTGCTCGTGAGCGCCTCGAGGAGCGGCTTCGCCAGCTCCCAGTTGGCGCCGATCCCGTTGAACAGCAGGAGGGGTGGCTGCCGCTCGCCCCCATGCCTGATGGCGACCCGGAGCGACTGCTCGTCGATCACGATTTGCTGCACACTGATCTCGCCCGGCTTGCCCGTAACGGTCTGCGTCGCCGGCTGCGTATTCGTCGTGGTGTCATTCAAAGACGTATGTCCCCGGAGCTGGAGCGAGAACGGCATGACGCTGGCTGCCGAGCGATGCCGGCGCATCCACCTCCTCGCCCGATCGCGCGTGAAGCCAATCGCGCCAGTCGAGCCACCAGCTTCCCTTACGCTTCTCGGAGGCGACCAGGAATGCATCAGGTCCGGCTGGACTGACGGGACCGATCATGAAGGACGCCTTCGGATTCGCCGGCGGATTGAGAAGGCTCTGCAGGTGACCGCTGTTCGAGAGCACGAAGGTCGTGGCTGCGCCCATGATCTGCGCCGTCTTGTGCACGCCTTTCCACGGCGTGATGTGGTCGGTGACACCTGCAACGACGTAGCAGTCCGCCTTGACCTTGCTCATGTCGATCGCCGCGTCGTTCAGCGCGAGCTTTCCGGCATTGACGAACGGATTCGTGAAATAGAGGTCGAGATAGTCGCCGTGCAGGCGGGCCGGAAGCCGGGTCGTATCGGCATTCCAGTACAGGATATCGAATGCGGGAGGTCGATTGCCGAGCAGGTAATTGTTGACCCAATAGTTCCAGATCAGGTCGTTCGGCCGCATCCACGCGAACATCCGCGCCAGTTCGTGACCGTCGACCATGCCGCGGAGTCGCGAGGCCTCCTTGGCGGCGTGCATGGTTTCCGGGGTCATCAGGCAGCCGAACGCGCTCTCATCAGCCGTATTCGGATCGAGCAGGCAGACCGCCAAGACCATGTTCCTGATCTTTTCGGCGGGGCCGCCCAGCGTTGCGAAATATGCGGTCGAGGTGATCCCACCGGAACAGGAGCCCATCATGGAGATGTCGTTGCTGCCGGTGATCTCGCGCGCAGCGTCGACGGCTTGGTCGAGCGCCACGACGTAGCTATCGAGACCCCACTCGCGGTTGGCCGCAGTCGGGTTGCGCCAGCTCACGCAAAAGACCTGGATGCCACTCTCGAGCAGGAAGCGGACCATGCTCTTGTCGGGCGAAAGATCGAGTGCGTAATATTTGTTGATCTGCGGTGGCGTGATGACCAGAGGCCGTTTCCTGACTTTTGGCGCCGTTGGCGTGTACTGGATCAGTTCCAAAAACTCGTTGCGGAAGATCACCGAGCCCTCGGTGGTGGCAAGGTTCTCGCCGACCTTGAACGCGCTCTGATCGACCATCGACGGCATGCCGCCGTTCCGGGCAAGATCGTCGATGTAATTCTTCAGGCCATGCCAGACGCTGCGGCCGCCGGTGTCCACGAACCTGCGCACTGCCGCCGGGTTGGTCAGCATCCCATTGGTGGGGGCCACCGCATCGATCAGGATTTCCGTGACCAGATGCGCGCGGGCCTTGTCGATATCGCTGAGGCTCGTCTTGTCGACGAAACTGCTGACCGCGTCGCCCCAGGCGAGATAGGCCTTGAGCATTCCGCTGTGCAGCGCACTCTCCTTCCAGGCGGCATCGGAAAATCGCCGGTCGCCGGCCTGTGGCGCGCGCTCCGACTTGCCGATGAGGATAGAGCCAAACTCGCCGAGAAAGGACGTCCATTGGTCGGCCGCGACCTTCGGCTCGTTGAAGACGGCCTTGAACAGGACGCCTGCGCTGTCGACGAGGTCCTGGCCCCGGATGCCGACAAGGGGATTGAGCGCCAGTGTATTCCGGGACGCGTCTTCCGATATCCCCTCGTTGAGCGGGATTTGTTGGCGGTTCTCGGCGTTCATTGTCGTCGCGCTCCCGCTGCGGGGATCAGGAGCGCCAGCGTCTCGGCGATCAGGGCAGGTTTCTCCGATCCCTCCACTTCCAGCGTGTTCTGGGTCTTCATGATTACCTGTCCGCCGTCCCTCGGCTCTACTCCGGCGAGCACGACGCGCAATCTCACGCGCGCGCCGGCCGGCACCGGCGCGAGGAAGCGGACCTTGTCGATCCCGTAGTTCAGCCCGGCCGCGGCGTCACGCGGGATGACGCCGATCTCCATGGCGAGCGGAGCGACCATCGCGAGCGTCAGATAGCCGTGAGCGATCGGACCGCGAAAAGGACTCTCCCGCTTCGCTTTCTCGACATCAACGTGAATCCACTGGCGATCGCCCGTACAGGACGCAAAGGTGTCGATGCGCGCTTGGTCGATCGCAACCCAGTCGGAAAGACCAAGTTCCTGGCCAACTCGTTCGCTCAGGTCGGCAAGAGTGAGGTTGCTCACGTTCTCCTCCCCGTTCGTGGCTGTGGCGGACGGCTACACGTTGCCATACCGTTTCCGCAGCTCCTGCTTGTTGATCTTGCCGACGCTCGTCTTCGGAATATTCGCGATGAAAATGATCTTCTCCGGGATGCCATATTTTGAAATAACGCCCTTGTCCGCAAACACCTTGAGATGATCCTTGATGGCAGTTTCGCTGACGCCGTCCGTTTCGGACTCCTGCTTGACCACGAGCGCCAGCGGTCGTTCGCCCCACTTCTCGTCCTTGACGCCGATGACAGCGGCATCCGCAACGCCGGGGCATTGCGAGATCAGGTCCTCGATCTGCAATGACGACACCCATTCGCCGCCGGTCTTGATGACGTCCTTGATGCGGTCGGTGATATGCACGTAGCCATCGGGGCTCACCACCGCGATATCGCTGGTGTGCAGATAGCCTCCGGCCCAGAGCTGTTCTGAGCCTTCGGGATTGTTGAAGTAGCCCTGCGTGAGCCAGGGTGCGCGCAAGACGATCTCACCGGCGGACTTGCCGTCATGCGGTACGTCCTTCATGTCGTCGTCGACAATGTGCAAATCCACCAACGGCCCGGCCATGCCGGCTCTTGTGCGGAACTCGACCTCGCCGTCGGAATCGCCCGAGAGGTCCTTCGATCTGACGTGGGAAACCGCTGCAAGCGGTCCGGTCTCCGACATCCCGTAGCCGGCGAAAATGTCAATGCCTGCGGCGAGCGCCTGCTTGGCGAGAGCCTTCGGCAAGGCGGAGCCTCCGATCACCATCTTGAGACCATTCAGATCGACGTTCGCCTTGGCGGCGGCGTCCAGCAGCATCCGCAAAATGGTCGGCACGCCATGGGTGAAGGTCACACCCTCGCTCTTGATCAGCTTGACCAGCATCGCCGGCTCATAGCGTCCGGGATAGACCTGCTTGACGCCGGCGAGCGTCGCCGACCAAGGGAAGCCCCAGGCGTGGACGTGGAACATCGGCGTGATCGGCATGTAGACGTCGTCACGCGAAAAGCGGCCCTGCGTGCCCGCGATCCCGAACAGAGCCAATCCCGCCAGCGAGTGGAGCACGAGTTGCCGGTGACTATAATAGACCCCCTTGGGCAGACCGGTCGTGCCGGTCGTATAGAATGTCGTCGCCTGGGTGTTCTCGTCGAAGTCGGGAAAGTCGTAGTCGGGTGACGCGGCAGCAAGCAGGCTCTCATATTCGCCGATGAAGGACAGGCCGCCCGTCTGCGGCGCCGGTCCGTCCGACATCACGATCAACCGCTTGACCTTCGGCAATTGGGACTTCATCCCTTCCAGCAATCCGACGAACTCTTCATTCACGAGAAGCGTCGACGAACCTGCGTGATCGATCGTGTAGGCGATCTGTTCAGGCGACAGCCGGACATTCACCGTCTGCAGCACGCACCCCATCATGGGGATCGCGAAGAATGCCTCGAGGAAGCGGTGGCTGTCCCAATCGAGGACGCCGACAGTGTCACCGGGTTCTACTCCTGCCTTGCTCAGGGCCGATGCAAGACGGCCAATCCGTTCGCTGGTCTGGCGATAGGTGAAGCGCCTGAGATCGCGATAGACAATCTCCTGATCGGGCGCCTGCACGAGCGGCGTGTGCCACAACTGCTTGAAAATCAAAGGAAACTGATAGGCAGACTTCGCGCTCTGAATCAGCCTTCCGACCATGGCGGCCTCCCTCAACGTCTCACTCCCGGCGGCCAGCGTCCGCAGTTCTAAGCAAGCGGATCACCTGGTCTGCCGACCTGCCTCACGACGGTTCCGTCGCGCGACAACCGCGCAAGCCTCGCGCGCGGCGTCGTTCTTGCGAAGGTCTGCAACGGACAACGCCCGGTCCGGGCCGGACAAGCGTGCGCCTCAAACCGTCACGCGGTCTTGCACAAAATTGCTGCGATTTGAGTCTGCGGGAAGCCTTATCTCGGCGCTGCACAATGAGCGACGGGCGATCTGCAGGACGATCGAAAAACTGCTGTTCGGCTTCGACAGCAATGCAGCATATGCTTGTGGTCGGTTTAAGTCGGCTCGCGAGTTGCGACCGTATTCACAGGTAGGTTCAGTTGAGCGATTCCAGGCAGCTCGGCAAGACGATCGATGCGAAGGAAGCGCCGGTCGTCGGACCAGGCGAACGCGTCTACGAGTCGACCAAACTCGCGGCCCTGTTTGACGAGCTAGTCAAACGGGGGCACCCGGCCAACGAAATATTGAGAAACGTCTCTCTCCTTGAGGAGGACGTGCACTCTCCGAAGACGAGGATTTCGCTCGCGCAATTGATGACGGCTTGCGAGAACGCCGTTCGACTTTCAAGCGAGCCGCACCTGCCGTATCGCATCGGCGCGTCCATCCATATCTCCACCTACGGCATGTACGGATTTGCTATTCTTTGCTGTCCCGACTTTCGCGACGCCATGGCCTTTGCCTGGCGTTATCACTCGCTTGCCGCGCCGCTCGCAACGATCGAGTTCAGGGAGGAGAAAGGGTTCGGAAGCTGGACGATTGAACCCAATACGCGCGCATCAATCAATCCACGAGTCTACCGCTTCATCACCGAGATGCAGATCGGTATCCACATCTCGTTGATGCGCGATATCATGGGCGCCGCATTCACTCCCGATCACGTCAGCCTGACCTATTCTGAAGGCGATGGCTTCGGCCTTCCCGCGGACCTCATCGGATGTCCGGTACATTTCGGGGGCGGGCTCAACCGGATCGTTTTTCGCTCGGACTGGCTGGACCAGGCCGCACATCTCGGAAACAAGACGACCTATCCGATGGTCGTTGCGCTTTGCGACAATCTGCTGGACGAACTGAAATTACGAGTTGGGATCGCCGGGGAAATCCGCGCGTTTCTGCTGCGGGATATCGCCAACCCTCCAACCCTTGCCGCCGTGGCAAAACTGCTCGACATCAGTGATCGTTCGCTGAGGCGTCAGCTTCGGCAGCAAGACATCTCTTTTCGAGGCCTCCTGGATGAACTCCGGGCACACATCGCGCTGAAATATCTGCGCACGACCAAGCTCGCCAACGAGGACATTGCGCTGGCGCTGGGATTCAGCGACGCCGCAAATTTCCGCCGTGCATTTCGCCGCTGGACGAAGAAGTCGCCCAGCGAGATCAGAACCGAATAGGCCGGCGGCCCTCGCTAGGGCGAGCATCTCGAGAGCGTGCTTGGAGCTTTTGGTCTTTTCTGGGTGATGATGCACGTCGGAGAGAGACATCCGTTCGGACATGACGAGCACCCTGCGAGTGCCCCTCCCCGCGTCGTCACGCTAGGCTGAAGCCAACAGGGGCGATTGAGCCAAATCAAGGAGGCATCGGAGAAGCGCTACTGGTCAACAAGCGGGCCGCAAATATTTTGCGGCCCTGTTGGGCACGTAGCGCTATGAACTCAAACGGGATTAAGACCGGCGCCACAGTGGTCAATCCAACGACAAGACCACAGCGAGCATCGCTCCTCCGCACCGGTCTTATCATGTGGACGCAGGTCGGAGGGCTGCACGGTTAGTCGGTAAGCGATCTCCCGCGAGCCGTCGAAGACTTCTCGAATTCGTTCGCAAACCAGACACCTAAAGTGCCCGGGTTGCCCCTTGCGTGTCTCCAATTCGATCCGGCGATAACCGGCGAAGCAATCGGGGCAGGTGACGTCGCCTTTCTTCATACGCCATGTATGCGACAAGCCGCCGCAGGTGTCTACCGCCTCGGGGCCTCGTTCACGGTAGGAGAACTACGGGGAGCATAATCGGAACACCACGCGGCTTACGACCTCCCCCGTCCTACGGGTCCAGCATTACCATCAACATCCCGGCTTGACCGTGACTGCAATGATGGAACCGCTCGCGCCGTCCGGTGCACCGACCCCGATCATAGAGCATATCGCGAAGGCCACGCGCACGGCGCTCGCTGAGCCCACCTACCAGCGGTTGTTGAATGAAGGCGGTTTCGAATTCGTTCTCGATTCAAATCCCGAAAAACTCCGCCAGTGCGAACCGTCGACTGCCTCGGGCGAAATGATCGCAAACCAGGCAGCGGCAATTTCACTCCCTTGCCGGGTATTGAGGCGGCTCACTAGGCTCCTCTGTCATCCTTCTTGCCGATCACGCAGCGCCATGCCGCCAGGCGCTCGGCCGGATGCTGCTGCATCCACCCCGCGAGTTGCGGCGCGCCCATCAGGCAGGACTGCATCGAGATATCGGCAAAATCCGATGCAGTGACGATCTGGTCGTGGCAATTCGCGGGAGACGAGAGATTGCAGAGCACGGCGATGATCTTGATCATGACAGTAGGGTCCCGTCGTGGCGATTGGTAGTGGCGCCGCCTGCCGTGTGGCTCAATGATATGGTATCCCTCCGCGCGCCAACCGGATCAGACGACGGGAAGATGCTGCCATTGATCGCGCGCGCTTCTCGAATGAGGCGGATTCGCGCGCGCTCCGACCTTGGGATAAATTGGACAATTTCGCCTCTATTCGCCCCGGGCCAGCCATGAGCCAGGCGGTTGGGCCTGGACTTTGGAGTAAATCGGAAGACCTCGCCCATGTTCGCTCCAAACGCGCGATGAGACGACGATAATCATCCCAATGTGGGCCAGCAAACCACCGCAGGCCTGCAGGCGGAAACAATGAAAAGCTTGTGACCAGGCAAGGCCAGGCGTGCCCTACCACTCCGGTTCAACGACAGCCGCCGAGCGAGCCAAAGCCTTGGCAGCGTCAGCAAGCGACGCCTTCTCGGCTCGCCGCTCGTAATCATCGGCCAGGGCCTTGAGCTGACTCACAACCATCTCGTCGGTCATGGTTTGGGCGGTGCGGAGCAGGGTCCGTGCTGTCTGCAAGTACTGCTTACCTCGCTGTGAGATCTGTAACGTCATGTTGCCCTCGCGCGATTCTCTGGCAGTTCGTTCAAGGCGATCTTGAGCCAGGTCAGCCAATTGCGATCACTTTCCCGGCGAGTTCTAAAGCGATCGACGCACACCTTGGAGCAAAGAGGAGTTCGCCACGAGTAGTACCGGACGAGTCCAAACTTGCCGTCACAGACTGCGCATCGCGTGGCTTTGCCATGTCCAGGATTCTTGCTGCAATTGGGCATTGTCGTCTCCTCTTGGCTCTATCGCAGTGTTTGTCGATCTTTCCTCTTTCGCTGCTGCGCGCGGTGAGCCCGCGCTCTTCCAACGCATCCACCCTAAGGTCATTGTGATGAACCGCTCAATCGAACTTAGGTAAAGGTCGGTCGTCTGAAGGAATCACGGAACCATACCAAGGTCTAGCCGGGAGGCGCTTGTGAATGCGATCTACAATTTCTCCGTCGACATCAACGAAGGAATTGTCACGCATCCGAATCCCGTCAGGTTTCGAGGTTACGTCGCGCGCTCGGACGCGGCTTGTGCTTCAGTGACCGTTCAGGACAAGCTGGTCAGCGCTCTCAGGCCGGAGTACCCGCAGTGGATGCTTGCGAGGCAACACGGAGATCGCATGCTGGCCACGGTCCGCTAAAGTAGCCCGGCCAACCGCACCCCAAGCGGGGTTTTGAATTGGGACGATTTCGACGAAAGTGCGGATCTGCCAACCATCGCAGGAGATGGGCGCTCTAAACCCGGCGCCGAACGTGATCTTCGTATCCGTTTGTAGGGCTGCCGCTGCATGCGCCGCCGGTTCGTCGTCCCAGTGGTCGACCAGACCGCTTTCCCAACAAGGAAAAGGATACTTTCTCTTTGCCGCGAACGGCGCGTAGGTCCTCAGGACGAAAGCTGTCAACGCGTGTCACAGCCCCATCATGCGCAAGATGATGCCGCCGTAATTGTAGCGATGACGGTGGCGGCGGTGACGAGGCCGTGGGCTCTCGGCTCTGTCGGCGGCTAACGCATTTGTGGCGCCGTTTCGCTCGGGGCCGATGGCATCGAACGCCGCCTTTTGCTCGTCGGCCAGCGAGTTGTAGAAGGTATCGAGCGCTGGGCGCACCGTCCCAATGGCCTGGAGCATGGCATCAAGCCGTATTCCAACCGCGGCAAGCCGTGCGGGCGGCGTGCGCGCATCTTCCGGCGGACACGATGATTTCAGAATGTCCGCCGCCTTGGCCGTGGCATCCTCCAGCGCCGTGAGGCTCGGGCGCTGTGCGTCGGTCGGCTTCACGTTACGCTCGATCAGTTCGCTCGGCCAGTCCGTCGCGCCGGGCTGCTCCGCCTTGCAGTTGCCGTTGCTCGGAAGATCCTCGCGCCGCGCAGGCTGCTGATCCGCCGCCAGCGCTGTGATCTTGGCTTTCTGCTCGTCGCTCAGGAGACCATAGAATTTGTCGAGCGCAGGCTGCACGATGCTGACGGCGCTGCGCATCGCCGCCACGCGCTGCTCCATGGTAGCGAGACGGCTCGGCGCGGTCAGCGCCACGTCCCGAGGGCATGAATTGCGAATGGTCTCAGCCGCTCGTTGGGAGGCATTGGCGAGATCGTCGAGCGCGGCGCTCTGCTCGTCGTTGGGCTGGATCGCATCTCGGAACCGCTCGATCGGAAATCCGGCAATATCCTGGCTGATGCTGCCGCACATGTCGGCAAGGCTTATTTCTGCGTCAGAGTCTCTGGAAGCGCGTACCCTCCGCGTCGGTCCGGCATAGCCGGGCAGATAGCCTGCATAGCCACTCAAGGCGCCATAATCGTAGAGGCCGAACAAGCCGGCATAGAGATCCTCATACCCATAGTCCCAGAAGTATGGGTCATAGCCCCAGCCCCACCAGGCGTAATCATAGAGATCGTAATAGGCAAAAGGCCAGAACACCGGGCCGACCCAGCCAAAGCCGCCGTGCGGGTGGCGCCACCATAAGCCGCCATTGTGCTGACTCCAGGCGGCACTCGCGACGCCCGCCGTAATGGCAGCGCGAGTCATCGGATTGCGCAGCCCGCCAGGAGCGTGCAGAGCGCTCTTGACCCGACGCGAGGATAGCGCATGGCCGACCGCATTGGCATTGCGCTGGGCTATCCGGTTCGAGGCGGTGCGGTTGGCTGCGACGAAGCCGTGCGAAACGCCGGTTCGACCATGAAAGCCGGAGGGCGTGTTGCGACCGGCGAAGACGTGGGTCGGGTGGGATTGGAAGCCGCGTGCGCTGAAACTGCGTCCCGCGTGTGGCGCGGTGCGAAAGGAGTGAAAGCCTCCACCACGAAAGCCGCCAGCGGAATGAAAGCCGCCACCGTGAAACCCGCCAGCGGGACGAAAACCACCGCCACCGTGGAAGCCGCCACCGCCCCCACCGCGGAAAC